>CAMVAI010000014.1 GCA_947165435.1 uncultured Prevotella sp. | reverse complement strand
GTGGTCAACTATTTCTACCACGAGGAAATCAGGCTGACGCGATAGCATGACTTCGTTTTCAATTATATTGCCGCATACGTACAATAAATTTACGATTTTATCTTGAACCTATGGCACTTCTTCACATTATTTCCTCTTTTAATTCAAAAAAATGGCATCAAAAGCTGGTCACGTGACCACCTTCAAGCCCCGTTTTTAGCATTCATCTGCCGGTCAACAACCATACAGCCACCCCTATAACAGGGTAGCTGTATGGCTGAAATCCGCTCCCGCCTACTCGATAAGCTCGAAGTGCTGGAAGTCCTTACACGACGTCCAGTCGCCGCCCCACTCGAAGCCCGCCTCGGTGAAGAGTTTGAAGCAGAGGTCGTCGTGGTCTATCTTATAGGCGAACGATTTCGTGCGGTCGCAGTATTCGACAGCCGTGGCGGGCTGGACGAAGCGGGTGCCGTCGGCCCGGTCCTTGTAGTAGGGGTTGTAGAGCGTGTTGATGTCCACGGCCAGCCCACGAGCATGCTTCGACAGTTTGGTGGAGCCGGCAATGGCGCGGTAGCAGAAGCACGACGTGTTGTTGTCGCGCATCTGCGTCTCGTCGTCGGCATTATAGACATCGGGCAGCAGCATGCGCTGGATGGGGTACTTCGCATCGAACAGCTGGCGCAGGATGCGGGCCACGCGGTCGGCAATGGCCTTGTTGCAAATCATCTCGCCGACGTGCATCCGGTTGTCGTAGTCCCAGTGCAGGGCGCGGATATGGCGCAGGTCGTCGCGCTTGATGTAGGGATTCTCCTTATACGTCTTGCCCTGCATCCGTGCCCACACGCCGTCGGGGATGGGTTCTGCGGCGAAGCACTTGTCAAGGCCCCCATAGGCTGCCACGGCCTCGGCGGTGACGGTCTTGCCGGCCTGCCACTCGGTGAGCACCGTCACGCCGGGTGTCGCTGTATTGTCACTGTTGCTGCACGCGGGCAGCGAAAGGCCGCATATCAAGACGGCGGTCAGCGTCCATAGTTTCATTGTTTTCATTTCTGTATGTTGTTCATATAGTATTTACGGTCGGTCTTGCCGTTGTAGGTACGGCGCACGGCGTCAATCTGCTCGTAGAGCAGGGGCACCTTGTACGACTCAAGGCGCGCGCTGAGGTAGCGGGCGATGGCCCGCTTGTCGAAGGAGCACCCGTCGGCAACGACCACCAGCAGCTTCAGGGCATAGCCCGTGATGGGGTGCGGCGCCGAGATGCAGATGCAGTCGGCCACCTCGGGCAGCGACATCGCCGTGTCTTCCACCTCGGTGGGGGCCACCTTATAGCCGCCCACGTTGATGACATCGTTCTCACGGCCGGAGAGGCGCAGCATGCCCTCGTCGTCGAGATAGCCGATGTCGGAGGTATGGATGGTGTCGTCGTAGTAGATGGTGGCCGTAAGCTCCGGGTCGTTGACATAGCCCGACATGAGGGTGTCGCCCTGACACGTGATGCGCCCCTCGGGGGTGATAACGAACCGCGAATGGCTCATGGAACGCCCCAGACAGCCGGGGATGCACCGCCCGTCGTTGAAGTTGTAGGTGGAGATGATGCCCGTCTCGGTAGAGGCGTAGGTGTTGTACAGCCGTGTGCGGGGCAGCAGCTCGCAGAGCCGCAGCATGTCGGCATGGGCCAGGGGCGCACCGCCCGACTCGATGAAGTCTATCTTGTCGGCGTATGCCGCCAGTCGGTCGCTGCTGAACTGCAGCAGCATGCGGATGGTGGCCGGCACGAAGAAAGTGGCCATCTTGGACGACGGCTCGTCAAGGGCATGGAAGAAGTCGTTGATGTCTTTCATGCCGTCGAGGATATAGAGCGTGGCGCCGAGCAGCACGACGGGGTATATCTTCGACAGCGAGCCGATATGGTTGAGCGGTCCGTTGATGATGAACGTCAGGTCGTGGCTGAACAGCTGGCCCTCGATGAGGTTCTCGGCATCGGCCACGATGGTGCGGTGCGGAATCATGACACCCTTCGAGCGACCGGTGGTGCCGGTGGTATAGAGAATGTCGGCAGTGCCTGGGGGCGTGGTGTTGGGCTGCATGCGCGCCGCAATGTCGTCAAACAGGGGCTGCGGGGTGCCTTTCTCCAGGGGGGCCGCCACGCTGCCTGCCAGATGGATGGCGAAATAGGTGACGAGGAAGTCGATGTCCTGCGAAGCGCGGAACACCACCACCTCGCCGCGTGGCATATCGGCAGCCCGCCGGACGGCACGCTGGTAGAGCTCGCCGTAGGTGACACGCTCGTCGCCGCAGATGGCGGCCGTCTTGTCGGGATAGCGCTCGGCATCCTGACGCAGATAGTCTTCAAGGGTCATCATAGGCACTTAGGCATTGAGTTTGCTCTGCACCATGGCTACGATGCTGTCGAGCGACTTGAGGTTACGGGGTGTAGCGTCGGCAGCCTCCAGCCGGATGTGGTACTCGTCGGACAGGAGCATGAGAATGGTGGTGACACCAAGCGAGTCTAACTCGGTGAACAGGAACTGTGAGTCGAAATCTACCAGTGGCAGAGCGTCTTCAAGAAGTTGGCGAATGTGTTCTTTCATACTGCTAATGATTCTATTTAAAATGGATTGATAATTTAAAATGGATTGATAATTTACAACGAATGATTACGAATGTAGCGGGGAGGCAGACGGATTGTCACCATGAGGCGAGAGGATAAGATTAGACACCAGGCCGTCGGCAGCAATGGCGGCCACACGCTGGCGGTCGGCATCGGCCATAGTGGCCCGGACGGTGGCATCGGGGTATGTCAGCGCGAGGAGCAAGGCTGTCTCGCCCCACCCCCGGTCGGTCAGGGCAATGATGCCGTCGGCATCGGGAGCAGGCAGGTCGGCAGGCCGGCGGTGCCAGTAGCGCAGCTGTCGGCGCACGGCCGTGGCTATCTCTACGCCCCGATAGCGGTAGCGGTCGGCCACGACAGCCCGTGGACTGTCGTCAGCCGGCAGCAGCAGTCGGCGCAGGGTGATGGGTCGGCGGCGGAAGCCCCGGCGGTCGGCCACGAGCCAGCGGAAGATGAGCGGCGGGAAGATATAGGCCATGAGCACAACGGAGAACATGCCGACAATGGTCACCTCGGCCAGCGAGTGGAGGGCAGGATGGCGCGCCACAATGAGTGTGCCGATGCCGATGAACATGATGAGTGCCGAGAGCATGATGGAGTGCTTATACGACGCCAGCATGCGGCGGCGGTAGGCATATTCGTAGCACGAACCCTCGGTCATGAAGATGGTATAGTCGTCGCCCTGTCCGAAGATGAACGTGGCGAGGATGACGTTGACGATGTTGAACTGGATGCCGAAGAGAGACATCAGGCCGAGTATCCACAGCCAGCTGACCGCCATGGGGATGAACGACAGCAGGGCCAGCTCGATGTTGCCCAGCGAGAACCAGAGGAAGAGGAACACGATGAGTCCGCAGGCCCAGCCGATATAGTTGAAATTGTCGGAAAGGTTGACGGCCATGGCGGCATTCACGCTCTCGATGTCGAAGCTGTAGGCACCGGTTCCGGCAGCCTGATTAACCCGGCGGCTCACGACATCGGTGTCGGCAGGGCGCACGGAGAGCACATCGACCACGCTGTAGCGGCGGTGCAGCGAGTCGAGGCTGAGCGACGAGGCGAAGGCGGTGCGCGTGAGGGGACGGAAGGCCGACAGCGGCTGGGGAGCATAGGAGGCACGGAGGATAGCAAGGAACTCGTCGAACGAGTCGGGGGCGAAGCCTGCCGCCGCTGCCTGGGCGGGGAACCGGTGCAGCAGTGTCTCGCGGTGGCGCGACAGCCATGCCCGCCAACGCTGGAGGCGCTGCTGCTGCTCGGCCTGCGACACCAGGAAATGATGGCACGAGGCGACGGCAGCCACCCGCCCGCTGTCAAGGAGCTGTCGGTAGAGGGGCTGTAAGCGGCTGCTATGGCTGAGGGCCTCGTCAGGACTGCTGCCGGTGGCCACGACATACACCTTACGGTAGCGGGGAGCGTCGCCGGTGAGCTGCTGCAGATAAGCCATGTCAGCCTGCTGCTCGGGGGTCATATAGTTGATGTGGTGCATGTCGGTGTCGAACGAGGTGCGCAGCGAGAACCATGCCAGCACGGCGGTGAGCACGACGACGGGAATGACGACACGCGGCTTGTCGTCGAGCGACACGTTGCCGATGCGGCTGAGCAGGGTGGCGGCCGGACGGTGGTTCTTACGCACGGCATGGGGCAGGAAGAGCAGCACGAAGACGATGGTGCCCACCAGGAGGAAGGCACTGAACAAGCCAAGGTCGCGCAGAGCCACTGCATCTAACGGCACCAGCGTCAGGAAGGCTCCGACGGTGGTGACATTGCCCACCACGAGGGGCATGACAATCTCGCGCAGCGAGCTGCGCACGTCAGGGGTATGGCCCAGGTGGTCGATGAGGTGCAGGGGATAGTTGACGGCAATGCCAAGGATGATGGACGAGATGCCGACGACGATGACCGACACCTCGTGATGGACCAACGACAGACAGCCCATGGCGAAGAGCCACCCCCACCCGATGGACAGGAAGATGAGCAGCAGATGGCGCCAGCTGCGCAGCGTGACGTAAAGCAGCAGCAGGATGAGCACCACCGCCAAGGCTACGGACAGCAGGCTGTCGGTCTTGATCTGTTTGGCATTGCCCACGGCGATGGCCGGGCCGCCGGTGAAATGGATGGCGACGGCGGGCTGACGGGCAGAGACGCTGTCGGCAGCCTGCTGGAGCACAGACAAGAGACGGGCATTGCCGTCGGTCTCGCTGGCCCCGAAGGGCGAGTTGACCACGACAATGGCGCGCCGCATGTCGGCCGAAAAGATGTAGCCGTCGTACAGCTCGTAGTTCATCAGCCCCTCTTGCGAGCCTTGCAGCAGCGATACCACGGGGGTGAAGAGGTTCAGCGGGTCGCGCTGCAGATTGTCGGAGAGCAGTCCGCTGGCGGGAAAGAGCAGCATCTGCTTGTCGGTGTCCAGCTGTCGGCGGAGATAGTCGGGCTGTGCCAGCAGGCTGTCCATACGGCGGTAGTCGGCATCGGTGAGGAAATAGGGTATGTGGCTGTAGGCGAATGCTGCCACCTCGGCCATACGCTCCATATCGGCCTGCGCCAGGATGTCGTCGGCCAGACGGGCGGTGTCGCAGTCGGCCAGTGTGCTGACGAAAAGGGCGACGGCCTCCGACAGCTCGTCGGGGTGGGTCGCAGTGGTGTCGCGGTGCTGGAAGACGGCTAACATACGGCCTGCACCGACAATGTCCTGATAGACCTGCAGGGCTTGCTGGTGGCGCGGCTCCAAGGGCAGGAAGTCGGTGATGTCTTCCTTGTAGTCGAGACGCGAGACGAGGACTGCCAGCAGTGCCGTAGTCACCAGCAGCAGCGACAGGCACCAGGCCCGGTGTCGCCGCATGTAGTCGTAGATATGCAGAACGATGTCAGTCACAGACTCCTCTTTTTTTAAATTAAAAATTAAAAATTTAAAATTAAGAATTAAAAATTAAAAATTTAAAATTATGATTAGTTTTGGCACGACACGTTGGCGGCGGGCAAGCCGTCGACACGTTGGCGGCGGGCAAGCCGTCAGCAGTCCAGAGGCAGGCCCAAAGAGTTCTTCGTCCATGAGGGCAAAAGCTGATAACAATGTAATCATAATTTTTAATTTTTAATTCTTAATTTTTAATTATGCCTCTTCCATGAGGGCAAAAGCTGATAACAATGTAATCATAATTTTTAATTTTTAATTCTTAATTTTTAATTTTTTTCAGCTTCTATTGCACACGGGGTTGGCATAGATGCCGAGGAAGATGTCCTTCAGCTGGTCGATGTCGCAGGTGTCGTACTGTTCGAGCTTGTTCAGCTGGTTCACGAAGCGTTCGCGCTGCTCGTCGGTATAGTAGTCGCTATAGGTGGTGCTGCCGTAGCGCAGGTCGTGAGCAATATAGTTGTTGGGATAGAGGCGGTAGGCACTGTTGATGCGCCGGTCTATCAGGCTGGCCACCGCCTTGTGGTACTCGTTGTTGGTCAGCCCTTTGTAGGCCTCCAGCTCTTCGCGGGCGATGGGGCGGCACAGCTCGATATGCACACGGCCCTTGTACTGCAGGAAACCGGTGAGGATGCTGTTCAGGTCTTCGCCGGGTTTCTTGGTGTACTTGGCGTACTGCGACTCGTAGAGTTCGAGGGTCTTCAGGATGTCGCACGACTCCCACTCGTAGGAGATGGACACCGGCACGATGTGCAGGTCGTCGAGGGCACGGATCTTGTCGCTCGGTTCGCTCATGCAGAACATCTTGATGATGCCCTGGTCGGTGGCGTCGTTGCCATCCTTGGTGCGACCGTTGCGCTGGGCGATCCATACCGACTGGTGTTTCTCGCGGATGGCATAGCGGATATACTCCGACAGGTGCAGCGAGCCACGGTAGAAATCCTTGATGTTGCCGCCGGGGCGCGCCACCTTGAACATCTTGTTGCACTTGCCGATATCGACAATGAGCTGGCTCATCATGAGATTGGCACCAAAGGTAATCTCTGTCGTGTCGAAGCCCGAAAGGTCAAGGAAATACTGCAACAGGCTGGAGTCGAGCACAATGTCGCGATGGTTGGAGACATACAGATAAGACGCGTTGCGGTCGAGGCGCTCGATGCCGGAGCAGGAGAACTCGGAAATGCTCTGCTCGATGACACGCTTGTTCATCATCGACATCGTCTCCGTCTGGAAGTCCCTTACCGTGCGGTAAGAGGCAATGCGCTGGCGCACCTGCTCCAGGGGCTCGCCGGGATAGACGTAGGAGGCGATGATGGGAAACGACGGACTGTTGGCTATGCGCTGCATGGCGTCGGGTATCTCGTCTTCGTAGTAGGGACGGATGTCGTCGAACTTGGGATTTTTCAGGATTGTTGTCATAATGATGTCGTAAGTTTTTTTATAGATTCAGAGAGGCCAGCCACTGGAGAAAGCGGTCTTTCCACTGACGGCACTCGGCAGTGCCCTTGGTGGTGGAGGCTCCGAAGCCGTGGCCGCCGGTCTGGTATTGTATATAGACGTGATTGACGCGGCGCGCGGTGAGTGCCGAGTCGAGCAGTTCGGAGTTGCGGTAGTCAACGATGGGGTCGTCTTTACAGTTGATGAGGAACACCGGCGGACAGTCGGCAGGAACATGCTTTTCGAGAGACAGCGAGTCGCGCAGCACCCGGTTGCCCTTACGGCTGTCGCCCATCAAGGCCCGGCGGGAACGCTTGTGGACACAAGGATGAGACATGGTGACGACAGGATAAACCGGCACGATGAAGGCAGGACGCTCCTGCGGGGGGAAGAGATAGGACGACGACATGACCAGATGGCCACCGGCAGAGAAGCCCATAGCACCTATCTTACGGGCGTCGATGCCATACTCTGCGGCACGGCTGCGGACATAGCGCATGGCCTGCAGCAGGTCGTCTTGCGGGTCAGGGTAGCGGTTGCCCCGGAACACATAACGGTAACGGAAGATAAAGGCCGGCACATAGGCCGTGCGATAGCGGAGCACGAAGGCCGAGATGCCATGGGCATTGAGCCAGCGGGCCACCTCATGACCCTCGACCTCAATGTCGTGCCAGAAGTAGCTGCCGCCGGGGCACACGATGACAGCCTTGTTGGCAGAGCCGGGCACGAGATAGGGCGTCAGTTGCACGCTCTTATGGTGGGGCGTGTCCTGCCAGATGTTCACCGTCTGGGCTGTAGCACAGAGACAGCAGGCGAATAGCAACAGGAGGAATAGAGGTAGGCGACGATTCATGACGATAGTGTATTGACGAGCGGGTTCATGACTATAACTTGTTGACGATATGGTTCAGACCGAGGATAGCCTCGCAGGTGTTGATGGCGGTAAGCGAGACGCCACAGAATCCGTGGAGGTTGTTGTTCTGCCCCGTAAGCAGCAGGTTGCGCACCTTGGTCACCACAGGGAGTTGCGAGAGGGTGATGTTCTTCCAGTCCTTGCTGAAGCCATAAAGGCTGCCTTCTTTCACACCATAGTAGTCGCGGATGGTCAACGGCGACGCAGTGTTGATGTCTTCCACCATGTCGCGGAAACCGGGGTGCATGTCTTCTATCAGGCGCAGCAGGTCGTCGGTGCGTGCTGCTTTCCACTGCAGGTAGTCGTCGCCACGGTGGCCCACGGTGGTGTGCTCCCACTGGCGGACACGCTCGAACGACATGGGGGCAGTCACCAGCACCTTACGGCTGTAGGGGCCTTGGTCCGGCTCGGGGGGCGTCATCAGCAGGAATCCCAACGGCCAGGGGCGGTCCAAGCGTCCGAAGTTCCACACGTCGTCATAGCGGGTCATGTAGTATTCTGAATGGTTGATGTAGGGGAAGCTGTTCTCGCGCACCTTTATAAACAAGGAAAAGGCAGAATAGGCATTGGGAATATCCTCCAAGCGCTGGCGGAAGGCCTTGGGAAAGGCGTGCTCGGGCATGATGTGGAGCAGCGTGCAGGGGTGGATGGCAGAGACGTAGTAGTCGGCACGGTACTCACGGCCGTCCGTGCAGCGCACATACTGCACCTGACGGTCGGCCACCTCGACCCACGCTACGGGGCTGCTGCTGACGACCTCGCCACCGTGTTCGGTGATGACGGAAGCCAGGAGGTCGGCAAAGTGGCTGCTGCCACCGACAAAGCGTTCGGCACCCGTGATATACAGCGAGCTGATGATGGCATGGATATAGGCCGGGGTCTGGTCGTGACGGCCACCGTAGAAAGGATTCATATAGGCAGCGACACTGCGCAGACGGGCATTCTTGAGATATTTGGCAATGAAAGCGTCGGCCGACATGAAGAACTCTTCGCTATGGGTGGTCATGTATGCCGAGGCAGGCCGGAGATAGAAGAGATCGACTTCTTCGGTCAGCCGGAAGATGGCATCGACATACTGCCGGAGGTGCTCACGCTCGTCGGGGAAATAGCGTGCCAGAGAGGCCACGAAGCCTTCCCTACCCTTGGCAAGACGATAGCGGCAATGGTCTTCGGCAAAGTAGAGCTCATCGGTGGCATCGTCATCGACCGGGCGGATCCTGACCTTGTCGAAGATGCCCAGATACTCGCAGATACGGCGTATGTTGCCGCCGGGTTCCAGGCCGCCGATGACATGCATGCCGCTGTCGAACACCTCGCCAAAGCGACGGAAGCTCTGCAGACCGCCGCCAATAGTGGCATTTTTCTCGAGTACGGTGACCCGGAAACCTTCCTTGGCCAGGAGGGCACCGGTGAGCAGTCCGCCAAGACCGCCTCCGATAATGACTGCTGATGGATTCATAGGCTATGCTTTATTTGTTCGTAGATGGTTTGGGCAGTAAGAAACTCGCTACACGTGACGATAGTACCCACGATGACGCCCAGGATACCGTGCGAATTGATATTTTGACCCGTCTGCAGGACATTGGGAATCTTGGTACGGTGAGGCACACGGCAGGCGGCTCCGGCATTGAAGTCGCGGGCTATGCCATACATGGAACCGGCCTCGGTGCCGGTATAGTCGCGGTAGGTGAGTGGCGTAGAGGTATAGTAGTGTTCGATATGGCGATAGGCATCGGGAAACTCCTGGCGGAAGCTCTCCAGAAGCCGCTCGGCTTTCTGCTGCTTGAAGTCGTCGTAGGCCGCACCGCGATGGCCTACTTTGGTGCCCATCCACTGCTCCACCTCACTCATGTGCATATAGGAGAGGATAACGCCGGTGGTGGCATACTGCTGTTGCGGCTCGTTGCAGAAATGCATGTAGAGATAGCCCTTGGGCCATGTACGGTCGTCATAGACCTCACAGCCCCACGGCGTGCCGGCGTTGTAACGGTAGTAGTTGCTGTTCATGTAAGGCTCGGTATGCTCCTTGAACTGCAGGTAGAGCGAGAAGCTGCCCACCGTCTGGGGCATGCTGTTGATGCGCTGGCGGAAGGCGGGACGTATGAGACGGCTGTCGATGAGTTCGAGCGTACGCATGGGGTGGGCACCGGAGATGACGTAGTCGGCAGGGAAGAAGGCATCGCCGTTGACCTCGACACCGGTGGCGTGGGTATCGTCGCAGAGAATGCGGGTAGCCTTGTGGCGGGTAAGCACACGCCCGCCATACCTCTCGATGGTGCGGCGCATGGATGCGGCGATATGGTTGCTGCCTCCGACGATGCGCCAGGCGCTCTGGTTGTAGAAGTCCATGATGAAGGCATGGGTGGAGAAAGGGGTCTTGTCTTTCTCGGCGGCATAGAGCGGCAGGTTGCCTACCAGCACGTCGGACAGCAGCGGGTCGGTGATGATGCTGTCGATGACACCGTTGATGGATTTCAGCTGGTAGGTGGCATTGATGGCATTGTCGTGGTCGGCATGCTTCAGCGAGTGTAGCGTGGAGGCACTGGCCACACGCTCCACCAGATTGAAATAGTCGGTAAGCTGTTGCCGCTGGTGGGGGAAGTAGGAAGACATCTGGTCGAGGAACGCCTCGCGGCCATTGGGGAAACGGTAGCGGCGGTCGCCCAGCGACACGATGTCGTATGCCGTGGTGTCAAGGGCCGACAGCTGGAGGTCGTTGCGAACTTCCAGATAGCGGAGCAGCATGTCGAGGGTCTGCCCCTCACCGGCACTGCCGATGAAGTGCATGCCGGTCTCGAAGTGCTGACCATGGCGATAAAAGCACTGCAGACAGCCGCCAATCTGGGCCGACTGTTCCAGCACGGTGACATCGTAGCCGTTCTTGGCCAGAACGACACCGCAGGAGAGGCCTCCCATGCCACTGCCGATAATAATAACACGCTTCTTAGACATCTTGTTCTATGCGGTTTGATATGGATTCGTATTTACTGATATAGCGCTGGCGCATGGCTGCCGCCTGCTGGCGGCTGTCGCCCATAGCCTGCAGGGCTGACTGCGGAATGGGATGGTCAACCTCTATATAGATAGGGCCCTTGCGCAGATGGTAGGTTCGCTTGGGGAGTATTCGGCCGGGGCCGTAAAGATACATGGGCAGGATGTCAAGACCTAACTCGGCGGCAATATGGAACGCGCCCTGATGAAAGCGGCCTATGCGACAGTCGCGGCTGCGGGTGCCTTCGGGGAAGACGGCAATGCTATAGCCGCGTTCTACCAAAGAGCGCAACTTGGGAATCAGCTCGTCAATGCCCTCGGCTACGGGATAGTATTCGGCATGCCGGATGAGAAAGCCATAGAGGGGATTGTTCCACACCCAGTTGTTGGTAAGGAAAATGACACGGGGCGTGAAGATGAGCTGACAAGCCAGGTCGATATGCGACTGGTGGTTACAGATGATGACGGAGGGCTTGTTGAAATCCACCCCATCGGCCACCTTGCTACTGAACTTGACGCCGGGTATGCCATGATGGAGCATGACGAAACGGACGGCATGATACATGAGGCTGTGCAGGCGACTGACCTTACGCGGCGTCATACGTCCTATCTTGACATAGAGCCACGCCAGTGGGGTGAAGACACAGAACAGGAAGAACAGGGTGAACAGCAACGAATAGACGGTGCGGAACGTCCTGGCCAGGAAGCGCAGCAGCCGTAACGGCAGCCCATAGACCACGGCGAAGAAGCAGAGCACGGTGTTCAGCACGGTAATACGCAGGAAATCCATGCCGGGCCGGAAATGGCTGACGCGGTCTTCGGGAGCGGGATAATAGACGGGAATGGATATAGGTATCAGCTCGACGCCATGCCACGATGCAAAGACCATCAGTTCCAGCTCGGCTTCGTAGCGCGAGGTGAGCAGCGACAATCCGTATAGCTTCTTCAGGGGATAGAGGCGATAGCCCGTCTGGGTGTCTTCCAGCCGACAACCGGTTTGGATGTAGAACCAGAAATTGGAGAAGCGGTTGGCAAAGCTGCTGCCCTTGGAGCGTTGTACTCCCTCCAGCTGACGGCTCCCGATAATCATGGCTCCAGGGTGCAGGCGGTTGGCCTTCAAGAAGAGTGAAATATTGTCGGGATAGTGCTGGCCGTCGGCATCAAGGGTGATGGCATAAGAAAAACCCATGCTGAGGGCACGACGGAAAGCGGCCTTCAGGGCACTGCCCTTGCCTTGGTTCTGCGGCAGGTTGACAAGCGTGATGCCGCTAATGCCGGAGAGTATGCGGGGGGTGTCATCGGTACTGCCGTCGTTGACCACGATGACATCGGCACACTGTTCCAGGGTACGACGTACCACGTCGGCCACGGTGCCGGCATTATTGTATGTCGGAATCACGGCACAGATGCCTCTGTCATGAAGCTGGGCTTTCTGTCTGGATAAGTCAGTGGTCGGCATGGGCATTACGGATGTTTGACTTGTCATGTTCGCCGTCGGCAACAAGAGGGGTGAGTGTATAAGTAATCTTCCGCCGCTTGTTTTGGTATTGCGTCTCGCCCTGTTGCAGGCTGTGGATGAGTTGGCGAAGGTCCTTACGGAGCACTCGCCGGATGTACCATTTGTCAAGCATGGGTATGACTTCGTGCAAAGTCACCTTGTCCTTGGCAAGGCTGTAGGAAAAAGCGATGGAGGAGAGCCCAAACTCGTTGAACAGGCATCCGTTGACATCCTGCCCGTCGTTGGCCATGATACACAGTCCGCTGATGTAGGCCTTGGGCATCTCGATGTAGGCTGTATAGCGCACCTTGTCTCCTGCTTGGGCAGGAAACAACGGCTGTGCCAACGTCTTCGCGGGCAGAAGCATCCACAGCAGACTAATCAACAGCAAAGAGACTCGACGGTACAGACACATTGGTTTTGATATTCTTCAGTTCGATGAGCGTCTTGTCGCCCTTCTTTTCTATCAGTTCCACTCGCGACACCATGTTTTTCTCCTTGCTGAAGTGGAGCACAATCTGACGGAACAGCTGCTTCATATCCTTACGGACGGGGAGCAGCGTAGCCACCCACTCTGTCTGCGTGGCAGTGATGGTGACATGAAAGTCCTTTTCGTCGGACAGGCAGGTGCCTACCACGGTGCTCATCATGATGCGGGCTATCTCCTTGAACAGCTTGTTCTGATTAACATCTATCACATCGTTGCGGTGCTTGTTCTTCAGCAGCACCTTCGAGCCGTTCAGCAGGAAGGTATAAGAATAAGGTGTGGTATATTCCCACCGCAAACGGTCGGGCTGCTGGTAATACATCTTGCCCTGCGACACCATGTCTTCGTTGAGCATCTTCAGGTGCTTGGTCTGTACAAAGTCGCACTGCATGCTCTTCAGGGCTGAGGCAGCCTTGCTGATTTGCTGCTTCACGTGTGCCTGATTGACGGTCTGCGCCTGGACAGGCAACAGCACCGACAGGCATGAAGCTAAACAAAGTATTAGTCGTTTTTTCATCATATTATCTTGCTATTAAAGTACAACCTACAACGATACACGCCACACCAATCCACTTGATGACCGAAATCTCTTCATGGAAAAAAATCATGGCGGCAAACATGCCAAAGACATAACTGAGACTGACCATAGGATAGGCCATGCTGAAGGGGAAGGTCTTGACAATATACATCCAGAGTATAGAACTTGCGCCAAAGAACAGCCCACATGCTGCAAAATGCCAGTTGGTCAGCAGTCCAAGCCAGAACTCCTTGTTCCACCCGAAGGGGGACATGCGCATGAGGGCAAACTTCAGGAAGACTTGCCCCCCGACGAGAAGCAGGCATTGCAGAACAGCGTATAACAGAATTCTCAGCATCATGGGTAATCTTGATTTAGTCCTCAACCAGATAGAGCTCGAAATCAGCCAAGAAATCGTCCTCGCTGACGTAATCCAGCCAGCCAGCCATCATGCTTTTGATGGCAGTGTCGCAGGTGGTGGCCTGAAGGATTTCTTTCATGACCGCATCGTTGCGCTCTGCCAAGACATAAAAGGAGGTTTCGCCTTTATATCCGTTTCTGATGGCAATTTCGCCTGTCACAATATTGGGGAGTGTATAGACAAACAACGACGGACTGGGATAATAGTCGTCGGGGCGGACGATTGACCCCAGGTATTGTCTGTCGGCATCTAAGGAAGAGGCTCTGTTGAACAGCACAATAGCCCGTTCGCTTTCACTAAGGAGGGCATGTCGCCCTTCTGCATTCAACAACAGTTCAGAGGCGACGAATCCCAACCGGCTCAGCATATCCATTTTATAGAATTTAGGATAATCGCCCACACAGTGCTTATAGAGATAGGATAACAGCTGTTTCCCTTGGTCTTCCGTATTCATCGGAACACCATCTACGACTACCGAGTCGGGAGAAATCGTCACACGGTGAGTAGGCGACATCCGTCTCGGGGCAGATGGAAGAGACCTGCTATCATCACGGGAACACCAGACGGCAGCATTGCATCCACCAAAGCCTGACAGCATCTTCAGGAAATCGGTTTTGTCGGTATGCAGGGGTTCATCTGTGGGATGAATCTGGCCGGAAACGCCCAACTCTGAATAGCCTCTCGTGGCAAGGACGGAATGGTCGTCGATAGCTTTCATGGTCAACAGCGTCTCCAACACACCCGCTGCCCCCATGGTATGTCCGTAATAGCCCTTAAGACTGTTGACAGGAATGGCAGCAAGACCGGCACGGTCGATAGCCACAGATTCCATCTGGTCGTTGAACATCGTGGCGGTTCCATGGGCATTGATGACTGCCAGGGAACTGGCATTCCGCCCTGCCATAACCGTCTGCAGGGCCATCAATGCCCCGTCGCCTTTCTTCGACGGAGCACTGATGTGATAGGCATCGTTTCTCACGCATCCGGTGTCAATGCCCCAGCTGTCTTCCGTTTCCTTTTGTTTGGCAAGAATGATGGTTGCAGCTGCTTCGCCCAGATTCAGACCGGACCTTTCGATATCGAAGGGCCTGCATTCCTCTGCGGAAAGGGCCTTAAACGACTGGAACCCGGATATGATAAACTGCCCCTGGCAATCGGCACCACACACGATGGCATATTCGAAATCATCGCAAGCTAACAAACGGGTGGCGAGAATAATAGCCGACAAGCCCGAGATGCAGGCATTGCAAACGACAACAGGCGTCACCGAAAGTCCCAAAGCCCGCACTATACGCTCGGCGCATACACCCGGGTATTCCTCATCAGCATTTCCATGTTCGGAGAGCAACTCGATATTACCCTTTGTGGTACTTAGGATAAAAGCCACCTTCTTATCCGTCAGGTCTTTAGCAGATGTCTCCATAGCACTTCTGACAGAGCGAACCACCAAAGCCTCAAACCGTGTCAGTCCCTCGACACGCATTGCTGCCGTCTGGCTGTCGCTAAACAGCGATGCCGTGAAATCTTCCGGGATGCCAGGGTAGTCATGATAATTGCGCAAGGCAGAACGTCCGCTTTTCACAGCTTCATAGTTCTGTTCTGTCGTCCATCCTAATGGCGATACAATATTATCTGCTATCTTATAAACCATATCACTTGTTAACCTAAGATCTTTCTTATAGTGTCTTTGTCTATTTGATGATATTTATGCTGGAGATCAGCACTGAAATCTACAAGAAAATATTCTTCATCATAGAACGACAGCTTCGAATTGGTATCCGGAGCACATTCAATGTACACGATTTGTGAAAGATCAAGTCCTTTTGCCTCACAGATTTGTTTGGCAAGCGTCTCGCCGGCATAGGTAATACTCGTGCCGGGGTTCTCCTGATATAGCTCTGTGACGATGACGTAGGTCTTGCCCTCGTGCTGCCTGATTTTCAGGCCGCATGCCGACGGCAGTCCCCAGTGGTCGTTGAAATTGAAAATCTCGTCGTAATATTCCTTAGGTACTTTCATAGTTGCTGCTCATTATACATTGACATTACGCTTTGAACGGTCCACCTGGTGCCCGAAGCTCTGGTTCATCAGCCTACGGTCACGCTGACGATAGGTGCCTTCCTCCATCTCGCGGAGGGCTACCTTGCAGAACAGATTGAACATCTTCTGTTCCTGAGTCTCGTCTTTGTAGAAAGACTTCCACGCATAGTCATAAACATTTTGCAGGGCTTCAGGCGTCATGTGCTTGGGCTGGAACACGACTTGTCCGGCATTATAATGATCCCAGTCAAAATCGAAGATGCGACCCTGGCGAAGCAGGTCGTCGTATGTCTTGGTATGGGGGAACGGAGTCAAGACGGTAAACTCTGCCAAGTCGAGGTCGATCTCGCCGAGGAAGTCGATGAGCCTTTTACAGTCGTCTTCCGTCTGGTTGTCAAGACCCAGCAGAATCGTTCCTTCAACGCCGATGCCATGATCATGGTAACGCTTCACGCGTTCTTTGATATAATCACTGGTGTCATAGACAGCCTGATAGACATACCATGCGCCGGCATCGTAGGCCAGCGACAGCACTTCATCGTCGTCTTCGATGGTATGGCTAATCCATTTCTTCTTCAAGGGAGCTATGGCACGGAAGAGTTCTTTCTCCCATTCCTTGTTCTGTGCCAAAGAGTTGTCAACAATGAACAGACGGTTGTTGTCTATGGAAGCCATGTCTTCCACTACCTTGTCAATAGGGCGGGGACGGAACTTTCTGCCTCCTAAGTAGCTTACGGCACACGGGTAGCAGCTAAAGCGGCAGCCACGGGAAGCATGGAACAAATCGACCATCTGCACTCCCTTATGGTTATACAGTTCGCGCTTATACAAGTCACGGCGACACTTTCCCACAGACTCGATAGGCGGCAGCTGCCCCATGAAATTATATACTTTCTTCAGTTCTCCCCTGAGAAAATCTTGCATGACAGCATCCATGCGGCCTTCGCTCTCACCAAGGAAAAGGCTGTCAACATGTTTCACCATATCTTCTGCATGCAGCATTGACGAGATGCCACCGGCCATTACGAGTTTGCCGCGTTTGTGGTATTCCTCGGCGATGGCCCATCCGCGTTTTACTTGCGTAGAGAGCATCATCGACAATGCCACGATGTCACACTCTTCGTTGAAATCTATAGGTTCTACATTCTCGTCGGTAAACGACACATCAACATAGTCTGGCAGAGTGCCTGCAAAGGCAACAGGGCCGTGAGGCGGAAGATTAAAAGTTGTCTGTCCCGGAAGCTTCTTCCATTTGGGATAGATCAGTTTCATTTTAATTTTTTCCATACGTGTATTATGTTTTAGTTATTTATTGCAATAGATTATCGTAAATTTTGTCATCGTTCTGTCACCTGCCATTATCATTCCTTTCGTTCTGACGGTATCATCCTCTTCTTCTATGGCAGTAAATATCACATCTGCAAATGGAGTCTCAACGGGGGAAAGCGGAGCTAAGAACTTCAAATTCACCACCTTATGTAATGAGAGCTGTCGCCCTACTCTGCTTTCAGCCAACTCACCTATGATTTGTACGATGCACACACCCGGCGTAATGGGATTGCCGGGGAAATGGGCTTGGTAAATCAGATAGTCAGGGTGTAGCCGAATCTTAGTCTTAGACCCTTCTTCGCACTCAACAGAAAACATCTTATCTCTCAGCACCATATCAGTCTATCTTTTTCAAGGTTATCAGTGAAAAATCCTTCCCGTCGCTATGATTCACGACAAGTATCCGTTTGATGTTGACAGAGTTGTCTTCATGTGGCGTCATGAACATGAAATCCGGGATCCGCCCGGAGGCAATGATTTGTGCAGCAGCATACAGCCCCAGTGCAGACGAGGTATAACACTCACCGAAGACATGCTTGTATCGCAACAGAGGAACAGACGGGAGCCTTGACGCAAGTTCCATGTACTTACTGTCATTGTTGCTATCGCCGTTGACTCCCAGCAGTATGGCATCGACGTCGCTGCTCACATCCTGCACTTTGTCAATATCGTAGAACATCTTGACATCCTCTATTTCACACAGCGCGTGCTCACTTTCAGCAGTAAGCATGGCAGCCACCGACGCTTCTCCCGCAGGAACCTGTCCGGGCTGACCGACATATCCTATTCGCTGCAGAATGCCGAAATAGGACGGTGTCATCTCGTCGTTACCCGTTACCAGGGCATGGCGTATGTCACCCAGCCGTAGCTGCAGGAAAGCATCTAACAGCGCACTGTCGAAAGATATGCTCTTGTGGCTAAACGTCGAGTTATAGCCGTGGCACTGTCCATAGATGGCGATTAAGGAGCTAACGGTATTGTGCGTTGACTGCATAAAACAGGTAGGCTTTAGCATTTCCTCGCCATCCTTGCAAAGCTGGTCGAGAAAGATTTCCGTATTCTCTATACACCCGAGGCCGGTGCCTGTCATGATGGCATCCGGCTGCGAAATGCCAGAATCCTTCATCGCCTTCATGGCCGTGACGAGAGCACGCTTGAGGATTTTTCCCATACGCCTTGACTCCAACGGATTCAGCCAGTCACGGAAAGCGGGGTCTATGCTACGCACGTATGGCTCGTGGTGCATGACAGGCTCTGTCATCCAATCTTCAGAAAGCGGCTGCTGGATGGAAATCTGCGTTGCAGTTCTGATATATACACGATTGTTTTGCATAGTGTTAATATTGCGAAATGATAAGACTGGAATCGTTGCCGCCAAAGCCAAAGGAATTGCACATGACATGCCTTAACTCCACATTCGTGATGTTTTTGTCAACCGGTTTTACACCATTTTCCATCGCAGTGTGCCAG
Organism: uncultured Prevotella sp.; assembly: GCA_947165435.1. GTDB lineage: Bacteria > Bacteroidota > Bacteroidia > Bacteroidales > Bacteroidaceae > Prevotella. Next base: position 31,674 of record CAMVAI010000014.1, on the reverse strand, counting down.
CCGTAATTGGCCGGAACAAAGTGATGATGCATGGCTAAGAGACAGATAGCCGTCTCTACAGCCCCGGACGCACTCGTCGTATGCCCCGTCAGCCCCTTCGTAGAAGACACGTATGGCAGTTGATGGCCAAACACACGGAACAAGGCCTGGCTCTCGCTGACGTCGTTATTGGGAGTCCCGGTGCCATGAGCATTCACATAGCTGATGTCTGCCGGGGACAGGCCAGCCATACCAAGAGCCTTGCGCATGGCCAGATAAGCTCCTTCGCCATCGTCGCTCGAAGCTGTCTGATGGAAAGCGTCGCAAGCATTACCATAGCCACTGAGTCGCCCAAGGATGCGGGCTTCCCTTTTCTTGGCAGACTCTTCTGTTTCAATAACGATATAGGATGCGCCTTCGCCCAAATTCAGCCCGGCCCGGTTGGCATCGAATGGCTTACATTGCTCATGGTCAAGTATCATCAGGGAATTGAAGCCGTTCAGATGGAACTTTGTAATACACTCTGTTCCACCTACCACCGCGATGTCCGTCTGTCCGCTACGTATCAGGTTTGCCCCAAGAATAATGGCATTGGCTGCAGAAGAACATGCCGTCGAGATGCTGGTGACCATGGAGAAAATGCCAAAATAATCGGCAATTAATTCTGTAGTCGCGCCGCAATCGTGCGTTTTGATATAGTCGTTACGGCAATCGTTGTTGAGATAGTCAAGATAGTATTGCTCACTCTTGTCCATCCCACCTACGGTTGTTCCCGACACCAGCATGACACGCTGTTCGTGACTGTCCAACAAGGCGGCTTCCTGCAAAGCCTCCTGCATGGCAATCATACCCATCAGAGAAGTTCTTGTGGTGGGCTCTGCCGAGATGCCGAGCTTTTGCTTCATCTCGTCATCACTCATCTTGACTTCACCTACAGGAAACTCATGATGGTCAGTACGTAAATAGCGCAGTGCCCCCACTCCGGTCTTTTCAGACTGGAGCGAGGCTAACGTTTCTGCCTTGTCATTACCGATGGCAGATATGACCCCTAAGCCTGTTATAACGATGGAATCCGTCATGACCGATTATTTGGTGCGATGCTCTTTCACAAACGCAGCCATCGTGTTGATTGACTTGAAGATATCCTTTCCTGCTGAGGGGTCCTTGATCTTGATGCCATACACCTTCTCCATCATCACGATGAGTTCAAGGGCATCGATAGAGTCCAGGCCTAACCCTTCACCGAAAAGGGGGGCATCGTTATCAATGTCCTCGGGTTTTACCTCTTCAAGATTCAAAACGTCAATAATCTGTTTCTTTAATTCAATAATAAGCTCTTCCATTTTTATTTACTGTTTTGTTTGTTTATTAATCTATTAAGTTCCACATTCTCTTCCACTCCTGATAGAAGTCCGGATTCGACCATACCAGCTGATAGTCCATGTCCATGAAAACCTGTACGCTCCGTCCGGTAGCCATCAGCTCGCCACTGTCATTGTCGTAAATTTCATAGTCGAACACGATCTTGGCAGCCTCCGTCAACCGGTAAATGATGTCTATCCTTGGGTGCATGCCGTAAAGCAACGGCTTGTGATAGTGAAATTGCAAATCCACAAGGGGCGCGAAATAGCCAAAGTCGGCAATACGCAGATACTCCAGTTTGTACTTCCTTCCGAACTCTTCTCGGGCATCTTCAAAATACAAAGGATATGAACCATGCCACACCACCTTCATTGAATCTACCTCGCTGAAGCGTATGTCAAAGCATTTACTTGCCTTTAATATTTTCTGGTCTTCTGCTTTCATCTACTGTGCATCAATATCCGTTAGCGCAATCTTCATATCTGCCGTGACAATCACTTCCTCGCCCACTTTTATGGAGGCACGTACCAGTGTCATCTGCATCACTTCTTCCAACACTTCTATCTTCGTTTGCAGCTTCTCACCAAGTTTAGCCGGTCGAAGCACATTCAGATTCTTTATGCTGCCGATAAATCCAAGCTTGACATTTTCTTTGTAGATGAAATGGTTGATATAGCCCATACGGGCCGCACAGGTTTGCGCGATGTTCTCAACTAACGCACACGGATTAAGAATTCCGTCTTCCATAAACAAATTATCCTGCCTTACTTCAAAATCAGTGGTTGTAACCACTTCATCAAAGTGAGTCAGATGGTCTATCATAACGAAGGGCGGACGCTGGGGCAACAGTGTCAGTATGTCAATTTCTTGCAATTTATTTTCTGTCATCATGCCAAAACTCGTAATAGTTAAACCATTGTTCAGGGTAAAGCTTTAAGATACGTTCCAACTCCTTGGCAAAAGCATTTGCCAAATGACGGGGTTTCTCCTGCCGTTTCAACAATGCCAATCCCTCCGTGTCAAGCTTTCTGATATACACCTTATATTTATATAGAGAGGCTTTCATCACAAAGACCGCTACAGCAGGAACGCCGCGTTGTACAGCCATCGCATACGGCCCCAACGGAAAATGTGCCTTACCAGCCATGAAGTCGCAGTCCAGAAATTTCGGTGAGCCGAAGATACGGTCTCCCGGAATACTGACTATCTCGCCATTGGCCAAAGCATTGTTCATCTCGAAGATGTGCGACATATCCTCGCTCACCTGAATCATCTTGATGTTATGAGCAGACAACAGGCGATTCCTATTCTCCATCACCGTCTTAGCCTCCCCGGAAAACACCAATGCATTGTATTTCTTGGCTTTCGAGGTAAAAGAATAGCCGGCGATTTCGTAATTCCCCACATGACAGCTGAGAATGATAAAGCCCTCGGGCTTTCCCATCAGTTCAAGGAGCTGCTCATTGCCGTCCAGTTCAAAGTTGTACTGACAGCCCGCATACACTGCAAACCGGTCCAAGATAATCTGTCCGAACCGATAGTGATTGAGATAGGCGTAACGAAAAGACTTGGCAGGTGAAAAACCATGCTGGCGACGAAAATAGTGGTAAACAGAAAGGTATCCTTTATGATTGAACAGCATATAGAAAGGAACTACAAACAATCCCATCAAAAAATATATCGGACGCAATCCAATATACTTGAATGTGACTATCAGTAGCCGATGCATCCATGCTGCACCACCTGTATTACCACGCCAATCTTCGTGCTCCGGCATCAGTTCACCTTCTTCTCTATATAGTCGCAGAACTGGCTCAGCGTCTTCACGTCAGCCATTTCCTCCGGCTTTATCTTGAAACCGAATTTCTTTTCCACAATGACGACGATATCCACGAAGTCGAGGCTGTCAATGCCCATATCCTCCTTCAACAGCGCGTCATTGGCAATCTTCTCCTCATCGATTTCGAGGTCTTCAATGAGAAACTCCCTTACTTTCTCTTCAATTTCTGCTCTTGTCATTTTTTTTACTCGTTTGATAATTATATTTAATCTTTAACTATTTCTGTTTAATCTCTAACTATTTCCGTTTAATCATTGTCTTTTCTTCACTACCAGGATGGAATGGCCCTGTCCTAAATGGTCGTGTATCTGTTCCACCTCCATACCGGCCTCGTTGATGCAGTATTCCATGTCCTCGGTATTGTACATCTTCGAGTTGCCATTGGCAATGGCAGTAAAGTACAGGCTGGTCATGGTCAGACAGAATGCGGCAGGCTCAAAGCGCTGACGGTCCCACAGCGTCTCCATGATATAGACGCGCGTATCAGCGGTCATTGCCTCCTTGGCACGACGTAGAATACCGATAATCTCTTCCATCGAGAAGCAGTCCAGGAACTGGCTCATCCAGATAGCATCCAGACCACCGTCACGCTTGGGGAACAGTGCCGACTCGTCCAGCAGGTTGATGCCGTATCCGCTGATGCGCTCTGCACCCGGCTTACCGGCTGTATTATCCTGCATCATCTTGATTTGCTGCGGCAGATCGAGGATGGTCACCTGCACGTCGGGGTCGTAGCCCACACACTGCAGGGCCCACTTACCCGTATTGCCACCTACATCATACAGCGACTTCACATGGTGCTCATCGAAAATAATCTTCAGAGCCTCGGGGAACGACGAGTCGCTATAGAAGTGGTCGAAGCCGAACCAGCTGTCCTGCACCTGCTTGGGCAGGCTGGACAGTCCCTCATAGACCGTAGGCCACGGACCAAAGTGCTTCAGCCCCTCGGGCTTACCGTTGCGCAGCGACTCCTCCAGATGGAACCATCCCTCATAGTTCACATCGTGATTGAAATCGATATTCACCCGCGTGGCGGGGTCGTTCAGCAAGAACCAGCCCGTCTTCGACAGGGTGTAACGCTCCGTGTCTTTATCTACTAAGACGGTTCCGATGCACAACGAGGCCTCCAACAGGCACTTCACGGCATAGTCCGAGAGTCCGGTCAGTTCCACCAGCTCTTGCCGCGACATACCCTCGTCAGCATTGCGGATAGCCTCAAGTATGCCAAATTTCACCATGAGTCTGGAGGCCTGAAATACTACAGGCCCCCAGGCTATGAATTCTGCCAGACGCTGTGCTTCGCGTGCCGACAGGTGTTCTTGAGTATATGCCTTTTCCAAGGCAGGGAATAAATTCATTCTTCTATGCTACGGTTTAACGAACAGCATTCTTCAAGGCCTCTAAGCGCATGTTCAGTTCTGTCTTAGCCTTTGTCAGTGTCTCCTCACCATTCTCAATGGTGTCCTTGTTCTCCTTGGCTATCTTTTTCTTCTCCTTCTTGCTCAGCGTGGTGCTGGCCTGAGCATCAGCCACGGCCTTCTTGGCATCGGCTACCTCTTTTACGAGCTTGCCAATGGGATTGATCTTGTTGCTCACGCCATAGCCACCATAGATTTCCTGAAGCTGAATATTCTCCAGCTTGAACGAAACAGCCCCCTGCTCGCAGGTAACGGTAATAGTGAATACCAGATTCTCAATGAACTGACCTGCAAAGGGATTGTAAGCGGTCTTGGTGTTCATCGTAACAGTAGAACTGAACATCTCGCCAGCCTTGTCGGCACCAGGAGTCATGGCAGAGAAGCCCTGTGAGTTCAGCCATCCCTTCGCAGCGCCGTATGCATCAGCAGGCGACTTGCTGGTCTGCACTTTGTCAGCGATGGTGCATCCACCATACTGGTCTAACTCGAAATCATAAGCCGATGCCACTGTTGTCACAGCCATCATGGCCAACATAACTAATAACTTTTTCATAAGCGTAAAATTTGTTAAGTTAATAATTTAAGTGAAAGTTTTTAGATTATTTATTGGATTTTCCTTATCACCAATGCCGAATTGGTACCGCCAAAACCGAACGAGTTGCTCAGTACGGTGTTCACCTCTGTGTCAATGGTTTTAGTAGCCAAGTTCAGTTTCTCTGAATATTCGTCAGGGTTCTCGAAGTTGATGTTCGGAGCCACGAAATGGTTGTGCATCATGATGATGCTATACACGATTTCCGAGGCACCCGCCATCCAGCACTCATGTCCCGTCATCGATTTGGTAGAACTGATCAGCGCACGCTGTCCGTTGAACATACGGTCTAAGGCGATAGCCTCATACATATCGCCCTGATGGGTCGATGTAGCATGCGCATTGATATAGTCGATGTCATCCAGTTCCACCCCGGCATCCTTGATGGCACGGCTCATGGCTATAACGCTGCCGTTGTCGCTCGGTTCCGAGATACCGCCACCGTTGCTGGAGAATCCGTAGCCTATCACCTCGGCCAGGATATTGGCTCCACGCGCCACGGCATGGTCATATTCCTCTAACACCAGTGCTGCTGCACCTCCACTGGGTATCAGTCCGTCGCGGTCACGATCGAAAGGCCTGCTGGCTTTCGTCGGCTCGTCCATCCGCACGGAGAAGGCGTTGAGTGCATCGAACGATGCCATCGAGTAATAGTTTGTCTCCTGTGCCCCGCCGCAGAGCACCATGTCCTGCAAGCCCTGCTTGATGAGCATATAGCCGAGGCCGATGCTGTGGCTGCCACTGGCACAGGCAGCACTGATGGTGAAGTTGACGCCACGCAGATGGAAGATGGTTGATAGATTCATGTTCACCGTCGAGTTCATCGACTGGAAGATGAGTCCGTAGCCCAACATGGCTGAGTCATGCTTCTCGTCCATAATCTTCGACGACTCAATGACCGGCTTTGCCGACGAGTCGTTGCCGAAGATACACCCCACCTCATTGTCACGCAAGTATTGGTCGTCTATGCGTGCCTCGGCAAAAGCCTGTCGCGACGCCATATAGGCATACTGTGCCTCCTCAGACATGCCTGCACGCGTATGCCGGTCCAGCATCTGCTTGGTGATGACGGGAGTCTCCACGATACCGGTCAGTCCCGAGCGGTAGCCGTAGGACAGTCGGTCTTTGTCCAGCCCTATACCCGAACGACCATTATATAATGAGTCCTTTACACTTTCTATATCTGTTCCAAGACACGACCAGATGCCAGTGCCTGTAATCACTACTCTTCTCATATTGAAATTTCAACCATGAACCGTTAACTATGAATATGAACGATGGAGCCTTAACGATAAATCACGTATAAAGACCGCCGTTGATATTAATCACCTCACCCGTGATGTAGGCTGCCTCGTCGCTGGCCAGGAAAGCCACCAGTGCTGCCACCTCCTCTGGCTGACCGAAGCGGCCTGCAGGTATCATCTTCTTCAACTCGTCCTGCGGCAGGTCACGAGTCATGTCGGTATCTATGAATCCGGGAGCTATCGCGTTCACGGTAATATTGCGCGCTGCCACCTCCTGTGCCAAAGCCTTCGTAGCTCCAATCAGGGCTCCCTTGGCGGCACTGTAATTCGTCTGACCCGGCAGGCCCTTCACACCCGACAGCGAGGCCATATTGATGATGCGCCCGCCACGTCTGCGCGGCATCATGTGCTTCAGCAGCCGTCGTGTCACATGGAAGAAGCCGGTCAGCGTAGTGTCCAGCACCTGCTGCCATTCGTCGTCGCCCATCATGAACATCACGTTGTCGCGGCGTATGCCACCATTGTTCACAAGTACGGCAATATAGTCGTCGGGATGCAGCTCTTCCCACTGGTCTATGGCTTTCTCGGCCTGCTCGCCGTCAGCCAAATCGAAAGGCAGCAGCTCGGCCTGTCCGCCGTTAGCCTTGATTTCGTCGGCTACGGCCTGAGCCGCAGCAGTATTGCTAAGATAGTTGATGATAACGGGCATCCCCGTCTGTGCAAGACGCAGAGCCACGGCCTTGCCGATGCCTCGCGATGCCCCTGTTACTAATGCATATTTCATGATGTCTCTTCTTTTTTATTCAATCTATACAAACACAATTACATTGCATTCACCGTGCAAAGGTAACATTTTTTTTTGATTTCAGCATCTTTTTAGGTTAAATTTGCAACAAAAGTGCAAATTAAAAGACAAACTCCCCGTTTTTTTGTAACTTTGCAGCGTAAAAAGCAGACAAAAGATATGACAAAACGACTCTTTCTCGCTGCATGCGCGCTCATCGCCATGCACATGTTGCAGGCACAGACAGCCCGCCAACTGACAGTATCACTTTCCGACGACGGCAAGGCAAATATCGTAGGCTACCTGCCCACCCATCCCACCGGCATGGCGGTAGTGGGCTGTCCGGGAGGCGGCTACCGCACCCTCTCCATGAAGAACGAGGGCCACGACTGGTCCGACTATTTCAACCGCCAGGGCATTGCCTACTTTGTGCTCACCTACCGCATGCCCAATGGCGACCGCACCATTCCTATGGGCGATGCCGAACAGGCCATACGCACCGTGAGAGACTCTGCCGCCGTCTGGGGCATCAATCCTTACAACGTGGGTATCATGGGCTTTTCTGCCGGAGGCCATCTGGCATCCACCGTGTCAACACATAGTTCCTTCGACGCACGCCCCAACTTCTCCATACTCTTCTATCCTGTCATCTCAATGAACGAACGGGAATCACACAAAGGCTCCTGCGTCAACTTCTTAGGCACCGACGGTCAGAAAGACGCCCGTCTGGTAAAGACCTTTTCCAACCAGCATGCCGTCCGTGCTCACCTGACACCTCCCGCCATCATTCTGACGGCCAACGACGACCGCGTGGTGCCGCCGGTCACCAATGGCGTAGCCTATTATACAGCCATGCGCCGTGCCGGCAACGACTGTGCGCTATACGTCTATCCTACGGGAGGCCACGGCTTTGGTTTCAAGACCACGTTTGGCTATCACGACCAGATGCTCAACGACCTGACCACGTGGCTACAGCACCATCGCGGTCCGAAGCCGGGAGCACTGCGCGTAGCTTGCATCGGCAACAGCATCACCGACGGCTACGGCATCGACATGGCCGAACAGCAGGGCTATCCCGCCCAGCTGCAGCGGCTGTTGGGCAGCAGCTACCATGTCCGTAACTTCGGGGTGAGCTCACGTACCTTATTGAATAAAGGAGACCACCCCTACCAACAGGAAGAGGCCTGGCGTGCTGCACTGGCCTTCCGTCCGGACATTGTACTGATCAAGCTTGGCACCAACGACTCTAAGCCGGAAAACTGGCAGTACCACCAGGACTTCGCCTCCGACTTGCAACAGATGATTGACGCCCTGAAGGCCAACGGCCATGCGCCGCGCATCGTGCTATGCACCCCTATTCCGGCCTTCAAACCGACATGGAACATCAGCGACTCGGTCATTGTGAACGGCATCACACCTATTATAAATAAGGTGGCGAAGAAGAACAAGCTGCAAGTCATCGACCTCCACACCCTCTATGTTGCCGACGGCGACAAGATGTTGTCCGACGGCATCCACCCCGACGCCAAGGGTTGCCGCCGTATGGCAGAAATCATTGCCGAAGCACTACGAGCCAAACAATAAATATGCTTTTTAGGCTATGACTTGGGTAACGCAGAAAACAACCCTCACATCCCGCACATCTCGCACGTGAAAATATTTCAACACAGTATGAAGACATCCTATTGCTGCAATAGTCAGGTGCGGGATAGGTGTGGGGCGACAGTTGCAAAGTGTCAGCTACGTGCGGGATAAAATGGGCAAATCGTCAGCTACGTGCGAGACAAATCGAGCAGACTGTCAGTTTACGTGCGAGATGTGCGAGATGTGCGGGATGTTTCTTTTTTCCGCATTATATATAGATTTACAGCAGAAAAATCCCGATGAAATCGGGGATTTTTGCGAGGGGAGGCGGATGTCGGATAAAATCCGACAAAAAAAACGGGACTTGCGGAGAGGTGTGGAGCAATGAGTAATTTTTGTGGAGAGGCTCCTGGTGATCGTGGAGCAATGAGTAATTTTCGTGGAGAGGCTACTAATTTTCATGGGGAGGCTAGTAATTTTCATGGGAAGGCTAGTAATTTTCATGGAGAGGCTAGTAATTTTCGTGGAGAGGCTTCCGGTGATTGTGGAGAGGCCACTGGCGGAAACCAGTGGCCTCTCCACAAATGAATTGATAATAGAAATGAGGTAAAAACACACATTTTGGTGACGCATCGCCGAAGTCAGGAAACAATGAGCCACCTCAGTATTTGAACGACGAACCGCCGAGGAACTCGCGCAACAGCGACGTAGGCGGAATCTGATCCATGGGGATGGGCCGTATGTAGCGCAGGAACTTACGCAGACGGTATGCCTCGGCATACTCGACGCAGTTTTCCGGCACCTCTTCCAAGAGCGGTTCGGCCTGTTGCTTGATGACAGCCAGTTCGAAGAGCATGGCCGAGTTGAACATGGCATCGGCATTTTCCTGGAAGGGGAATATCCATCGGTTCTCACCCTTGCGCACACTGGGCCAGCGGCGGATGGTCTCCTGCGCCGACACACCACGATACTTATAGTCGCGCACGATGCGCCGCAGCAGCCGGTTGTCGGTGGTGGGAATGTAGTTATGGTTGTCCAACAAGATGGTGGTCAGCGCCGAAGCATAGACACGGAATATCTGATAGTCGGGAATCTGTGCCGTCAGTTCCGGGTTCAGGGCGTGTATGCCTTCCAGCACCAGCACCTCGTTTCCCTTCAGCTTCAGTTTCCTGCCACTCCATTCGCTCTTGCCTTTCTGGAAGTTGTAGCGCGGCAGCTCCACCTCCTCGCCACGGAAGAGGGCATTCATCTGTTCGTTCAGCAGCGGTATGTTCAGCGCGTGCAGATGCTCAAAGTCGTAGTCGCCGTTCTCGTCAAGAGGTGTCTGGTCGCGGTCCAGGAAGTAGTCGTCGAGCGAGATGCCGATGGGGTGTATGCCGTTGATGGCCAGCTGCACCGAGAGCCGCTTGCATGTAGTGGTCTTGCCACTGCTGCTCGGCCCGGCTATAAGCACCATTTTAATGCCATTGCGACGTGCTATCTCGTCGGCTATCTGTGCTATTTTCTTCTCCTGCAAGGCCTCGCTGAGCTGTATCAGTTCGTTGGAGCGCCCGTCCTTGATGACTTTATTCAGGTCGCCCACCGTACGCAGCCCGAGTATCGCCTGCCAACGGTGATGCTCCTTGAAAATTTCGAACATCTTGTCCTGACGCATGAAGGCTCCCAGTTTCGACGGGTCTTTCTGCGAAGGGATGCGCAACAGCACACCGTCGTAGTAATACTCCAGTCCGTAGAGGTATAGCTGTCCCGTCGAGGTAAGCAGCGAGCCGTAGTAGTAGTCGATGTATCCGTCGATGTCATAATAAGTGGTGTACAGCGAGCCGCTGCCTTCAAGCAGCTTTACCTTCGACAACGAGTTCGATGCCCGAAACATGCTTACGGCCTCGTCGGTAGAACATTCATGGCGGTGTATGGGGATGTCGGCGGCTATGATTTGCTGCATGCGCTCGCGCAGCTCATGGACATCGTCGGGCGTGACCGGACGGTCCAGCCGCAGGTCCACATAATAGCCGTTGCTCACCGGTATGTCGATGACGACGGTACACGCAGGCCACAGGTCGTGGGCAGCTTTGTTGAGCACGAAGAAGAGTGTCCGGGTATAGGCGCGCATGGCCGAAGCGTCGTAGAGGTTGAGGAACTCGATATCCTTGGGTTTGTACACACGGTAGTGCATGCCCTCCACCTTATTATTAACACGTGCATTGATGGGGCCGTACTCCATTTCCAGTCCGAGTTGCGAAAATATTTCAGAAAGTGTGCTGCCGATGCTGATATTTGCAGTTTTTTTTGTATTTTTGCAGCGAATTTGTATTTGGTTCTCCATAAACGGTATAGTTTTAGTGGGACAAAGGTACGAAAAAATCGTGTAACACCATCACTTCGTAGTATTAAAAAAGTAGAAATTTATGTCATTCTGGGTAATATTCAAGCTGTTCGGCTCGCTGGCCCTGCTGATGTTCGGCATGAAACTGATGAGCGAGGCGCTGCAGAAACTGGCCGGTCCGCAGCTGCGCCATGTGTTAGGAGCCATGACCACCAACCGCTTCACGGGCATGCTGGCCGGTGTGTTCACCACTGCTGCCGTACAGTCTTCGACGGCCACGACGCTGATGACGGTGTCATTCGTCAACGCCGGTCTGCTGACGCTGATGCAGGCCATAGCAGTCATCATGGGTGCCCACATCGGAACCACGGCGACAGCCTGGCTCATGTCGGCAGGCTTCGCCTTCAATGTGGCGGTGTTCGTCTATCCGGCCCTCTTCTTCGCCATCATCCTGCTGTACATGAAGAGCCGCCGCATCGTCGGCGACCTGCTCTTCGGTGCCGCCTTCCTCTTCTTAGGCTTGGGCACTCTGCTCGACACGGCCTTCCTGTTGGTACACGACCCTGCGGCAGGCCCGGCAGTCACCACCTTCTTCGCCGACTTCTGCGATGCCGGTTTCTGGAACTCGCTGTTCTTCCTGCTCATGGGCACCATCCTGACCCTCTGCGTACAGTCCAGCGCTGCCATCATGGCTATCACCATGACGCTCTGCGCCACGGGCTTGCTGCACATCGAGCAAGGCCTCATGCTGGTGCTGGGCGAGAACATCGGCACCACCATCACCGCCAACATCGTGGCAGTGTCGGCCAACGTGCATGCCCGCCGTGCCGCCTTTGCCCACTTTGTGGTCAATGCCGTCGGCGTGGTGTGGGCGCTCATCCTGCTCAAGCCGTTCTTCGCCATGGTGTGCAGCCTCGTGGGCTACGATGCCGCCATGCCGCCCTCGGCCCCCGGCTTTGCCCTGAAGACGGCGGTGGTGCTGGCAGCCTTCCATACCGCCTTCAACGTGGTCAACACCTTCCTGCTGATAGGTTTCGTACAGTATATCGAGCGTTTCGTCTGCTGGGTGGTACAGCCCAAGAAGGTGGACGAGGAAGAAGACTTCCGCCTGCACTTCATCCAGTCGGGCATCATGAAGACACCGGAGCTCTCGGTATTGGAGGCACAGAAGGAGATTCGCTCCTTCTCCGAGCGCATGCACAGCATGTTCGGCATGGTGCGCGAACTGCTGACGGAGAAAGACGAGCAGCGCTTTGCCCGACAGTATGCACGCATCGAGAAGTACGAAGGCATCAGCGACAACATGGAGATAGAAATCGCCAAATACCTCGACCAGGTAGGCGATGCCCACCTGTCGGACGACACGAAAGCGAAGATACGCGCCATGCTGCGCGAGATTTCCGAGCTGGAGTCTATCGGCGACTCCTGCTACCACATGGCACGTACCATCCAGCGCAAGGCGCAGGCCAAGAAAGACCACTTCACCGACCGCCAGTACGAGCATATACACCAGATGATGGAACTTACCGACCAGGCCCTGGAACAGATGAACTCGCTGCTGACGGGCCGCAAGGAGTCGTACGACGTAAACCGCTCGTTCAACATCGAGAACGAAATCAACAACTACCGCAACCAGCTGAAGTCGCAGAACATCAACGACATCAACAACCACCTTTACTCCTACGCCGTGGGCACCATCTACATGGACCTCATCAACGAGTGCGAAAAGTTGGGCGACTACGTGGTGAACGTGGTGGAAGCGCGCATGGGTATGCGGCAAAAAGATGCCTGAAAAGCACATAATAATCATTGAGGAAGAAAAAAATCGCTAAAAAGTGTGGCGTATCAAAAAAATTTCTTAATTTTGCAAGCAAATACAAATCAATATTGATCAATATGCGGAAAAGACTATTATTAATGGCCATGATGTTAACATCGACGTTAACCATCTTAGCCCAAGTGACAACCTCTGCGCTGAACGGAAAGGTAACCGTAAAAGACACCAAGGAAGAAGTGATAGGTGCTACGGTACAGGCCGTTCACGAACCCTCCGGTACGAAATACGCCACGGTGACCAACACCAGCGGGCGCTTCAACATCCAGGGCATGCGCAGTGGCGGACCGTACGTCGTCACCATCAGCTACATCGGCTACGAGTCAAAGACGTTTAAGGACATCGAGCTCGACCTGGCCGAGACCTACGAGCTGAACGTATGGCTGTCGGAGAACAGCAATGAGCTGACGGAGATTGTCGTCAGCGGAAAGGCATCGAAGTTCACTGCCGAGAAGACGGGTGCTTCGACGAACATCCGCAACGTCACCATCCAGGAGCTGCCTACCGTCAGCCACAGCATCGGCGACATTGCCAAGCTGTCGCCTTACTACGGCGGTTCGAACAGCTTTGCCGGCGGCAACGGCAAGTCGGCCAACTTCACGCTCGACGGTGCCAACCTCAACAACAACTTCGGCCTGTCGGCCAACCTGCCCGGCGGCGGCAGCCCCGTATCGCTGGAGGCTCTCGACGAGGTGCAGCTGGTGGTAGCCCCCTTCGACGTGCGCCAGACCAACTTCATCGGCGGCGGCATCAACGCCGTCACCAAGTCGGGTACGAACAATTTCAAGGGCACGGCCTACTTCTACTACACCGACGAGAACTTGCACGGCAACCGAGTAGATGGGCAGCAGAATTCCGAGCCCGACCCGGCGCGCAGCAAGACATACGGATTCACCCTCGGTGGCCCCATCGTCAAGGACAAGCTGTTCTTCTTTGCCAGCTTCGAGCGCACCGAGACGGCCGACGTGCCGACCTACTGGAAGCCTTCCTACGACGGTGTGAGCGACACGAAGCAGAACCTGTCGCGAGCATCGTACAGCGACCTGCAGACCATCTCTGACTTCGTGCGCAACCGCTACGGCTACGACACCGGCTCCAGCTCCTCCTACCCCGGCGACATTCTGACGAACAAGTATCTGGCCCGCCTCGACTGGAACATCACCAACAACCACCGGTTGGCCGTGCGCTTCAACCATACCAACAACTCGCAGTGGCGCACGCCCAGCACGTCGCGCTCAGGCTTCTATGGTTCCACCTACAACCCGTCGGCCAACGCCATCGCCTACGCCAACTCGTTCTATAAGATGAAGAACAAGGTGACCACCATCTCCGCCGACCTGAACAGCCGGTTCGGCGAGAAGGCTTCCAACCAGTTCATCTTCACCTATTCCGACATCGACGACCCGCGCGACACCGACTCGGCCAAGTTCCCCTTCATCGACATCATGAAGGACGGCAACCCCTACATCGCACTGGGTACTGAGCTGTACACCTATGGCAACCGCGTGCGCAACAAGATTGTCACCATCAACGACAACTTCTCCTACTACTTGGGACAGCACAAGCTCATGGCCGGCCTCAGCTTCGAGCACCAGCAGGCCGACAACAGCTACCTCATCATGGGAACCGGCTACTACCGCTATGCCAGCATGGAAGACTTCATGAACGGTGCAGCACCCATGGGTGTGGCACTCACCTACGGCTTCGACGGCAAAGACACACCGGCATCTACCGTGCGCTTCAACCAGTGGGGCCTCTACCTGCAGGACGAGTGGAACCTGTTGGACAACCTGAAACTGACAGGCGGCATCCGCTTCGACTACATCAAATATAACGAAGACGACCTCGTGTTCAACAACGCCCTGTACAACCTCGACTTCGGTGGCCGCCATCTTGACGTGGGCTCCTGGCCCAAGGGCAATGTGCAGGTGTCGCCGCGACTGGGCTTCACGTGGGATGTCTTCAAGGACAAAACCCTGAAGGTGCGTGGCGGTACGGGACTCTTCGCCGGACGTCTGCCCCTGGTGTTCTTCGTCAACATGCCGCAGTATTCGGGCATGCTGCAGAACCAGATATACTCCACCGACCCTGCGCTGATGAGCCAGTTTGCCGGTGGCGTGATAACCGACACACAGCAGATTCGCGAGAAGTTCGGAGCACCCTACAGCCAGGACCCCAACGGCGTCATCCCCTCAACGCCCGCCGGCATCGACCGCGACTTCAAGATGCCGCAGGTATGGAAGACGTCGATTGCCGTCGATTACCAGCTGCCTCTGCCCTTCCCCGCCACCATCACGGGCGAATTCACCTACACGAAGAATGTGAAGGCCGTGCGGCTGGACAACTGGAACGTCAAAGACCCGGCACTGTGGAAGTATAGCAATGCCGCCGACGCTCCCCTCGGAGCGCAGCATCTTGTAGGTGCCGACAACCGACTGCTCTACCCCTCCAAGGCCAACTACCAGTGGTACACCAACCTGTCTAACGCCTGCGTGCTGACCAACACCAGCGAGGGACACGGATGGACGGCCAGCATCCAGCTGAACGCCGAGCCCATCAAGAACCTGAACATCACGGCAGCCTACACGCATACCGTCATGAAGGAAGTCACCGGCATGCCGGGGTCTAACGCCTCGTCGGCATGGTCGTACATGCACACCATCAGCGGACCGAACTTCGCCGAAGCCATGAACTCGGCATACGTCACGCCCGACCGCATCATTGCCAACATCAGCTATAAGTTCGGTCACGAGCACCTCTCGCTCTTCTACAGCGGCTACTCGCCCTCGGGATGGAGCTACATCTACAGCAACGACCTCAACGGCGACGGCAACACCGGCGACCTGATGTACATTCCGCGCGACGACTCGGAAATCAAGTTCGTCAGCAACGAGGACCGCATCGCCTTCTGGAACTACGTCGAGCAGGACAACTACCTGAAGAACCACAAGGGCGAGTATGCCGAGTCGTATGCAGCACGCTCGCCGTGGGTACACCGCTTCGACCTGCGCTTCGCCCACGACTTCGACCTGAAGATAGGCAGCACCAAGCACAAGCTGCAGCTCATCGTCAACGTTGACAACATCACCAACCTGCTGAACTCGAAGTGGGGCGTCACACAGATTCCCGCACTCTCCGGACAGAGCAACAGCCAGTACAAGCTGCTCACTAAGGCACGCATCGAGAACGGAGTGCCCGTCTATAGCTTTGCCAAGGAGGCCGGCGACTACCTCAAGAACTCGTGGGACTACAGCCACAGCTTCGGACAGTGCTGGGGACTGCAGCTCGGCGTGAAATACTACTTCAATTAACATCAAAAGGATGTGCCTGCTCAGGCACATCCTTTTTATTTGTTTCTGTTTTTCTTTGCCTTTTGGTAGATAATTGCTACCTTTGCAACAATGTAATAAACGGAAACAAAAGAGAAGCTTATGGAAAGAGGTGCTTAGCGTCGAGACACGGCGCAATGAGTATTCAAACATCGCCCGCGACGGGCTGTCCATCTTCCGCATCTAATTAGTATCTAATTATAATCGCATGGGTACGCAATTTTCCCGCCGATTTCTTTGTCAGTTCGGAAAAAGTTCGTATCTTTGTCGAAGTAACAAAAGAGCAGGACACCAACAATGACAGACAAGAGCAAATATGTACGTTTCGACTGGGCTATCAAGCGCATCCTTCGCGACAAGGCGAACAAGGAGGTGCTCGAGGGCCTCATCACCGTGCTCCTTGGCGAGGCGGTGACCATCACCGAGATACTGGAGAGCGCAAGTAATAAGGACCGGCTTGAGGACAAGACGAACCGCGTGGACGTAAAGGCCAAGACGGCAGCCGGGGAGTATATCATCGTCGAGGTGCAACTGACCAAGGAGCGCGACTTCTTCCAGCGCATCCTCTTCGGCACGGCGACGTCCGTCATCGAACAGATAGGGATTGCCCAGCAATACAGCGTCATCAAGAAAATCTACTCCATCAACATCCTCTACTTCGACTTCGGTGCGGGCGACGACTATGCCTACCACGGCGTCACCACGTTCCGCGGCATGACGAAGAAAGACAGCGTGCTGAAGCTCAATACCGAAAGCGAGCGGAAGTACATCCGTAAGACCACGGCGCGCATGACGATGCCCGAGGAGGTGTTCCCGGAGTACTTCCTGCTGCTGGTCAGCCACTTCAATGAGGTGGCCCGCACACCCATCGAGGAATGGATGGAGTACCTGAAGGATGCCGTCATCCGCGACGACACCACCACCCCCGGCCTGCAGGCCGCACGCGAAAAGCTGGCCTATATGAGCATGACCGAACAAGAACAGCGCGAATATAGGGAATACATGGTCAGCGTGCATGCTGCCCGTGATGCCTGGGAGACGCTAAGAGATGAGAGTAGGGCCGAGGGGCTGGCCGAGGGGCTGGCCGAGGGAAAAGCCAAGGGGCTGGCCGAGGGACTGGCCGAAGGGAAAGCCAAAGGGCTGGCCGAGGGGAAAGCCAAGGGGCTAGCCGAGGGGCTTATCAAGGGCGAAGCCAAGGGTGTAGAAAAAAACAAGCGTGAGAATGCTCTCAAGATGAAGGCCGACAACATGCCGATAGAGCTGATAGCCAAATACACCGGCCTGACGGCAGAGGAGATAGCTGCGCTATAGCGGCTCTCGCCGGACATGGCAGTTAGCAAACAAATATGCATTTTTAACCATCACTATATCTATGAAAAAAGGAATCATCATCGCTTCGGTCCTCTGTATGGCAAGCAGCACGGTGAGCGCGGAGCAGGTGGTCGTAGAGACCCCTAACACCACGATGGTATTAGACGTGGAGAACGGGCGACAGCCCAAATATGTGTATTACGGCGCACGGCTCAGCGCACAGGAGCTGCAGCACCTGCAACAGCCACGCGACGGGCGCATGGATGCCTATCCCGCCTACGGACTGAACACCCCGGCAGAAGCAGCACTGGCCATGCGCCACGCCGACGGCAACCTATCGACGGCACTGGTGACCACGGGAGTGGAGCGGCTGAAGAACGACGGCAACCAGATAACCGTCATACACATGAAGGACCCTGTATATCCCATAACGGTAGATTTGAAGTACATGGCCTACAAGGACGTGGACATGATAGAAGCGTGGACGGAGATCACGAACGGCGAGAAACAGCCCGTCACACTGACCACGTTTGCGTCGGCCATGCTGCCCATCCGTCGCGGCGACGTGTGGATGAGCCACCTGTACGGCTCGTGGGGCAACGAGGCACAGCTGGTGGAGGAGCCGCTGACGGCAGGCCAGAAGGTGATTGTGAACAAGGACGGCACGCGCAACTCGCATACCGACCACGGCGAGGTGATGTTCTCGCTGGACGGCAAGGCGCACGAGAACCAAGGCCAGGTGATTGGTGCTGCCATCTGCTACAGCGGCAACTACCGGCTGAAGGTGGTGACGGACGACACGGAATACCACTACTTCTTCGCCGGTATCAACGAGGACAACTCGGCCTATCACCTGAAGAAGGGCGAGACGTTCCGCACACCAGCGTTGGCACTGACATTCTCGAACGAGGGACTGTCTGGAGCCAGCCGCAGCTTCCACAAATGGGGCCGTAAGTACAAGCTGATGCACGGCGACAAGGAGCGGAAGATTCTGCTGAACTCGTGGGAGGGTGTTTATTTCGACATCAACCAGCAGGGCATGGACCAGATGATGAAGGACATCGCCTCGATGGGCGGCGAGCTGTTTGTGATGGACGACGGATGGTTCGGCGACAAATATCCGCGCAAGGTGGACAACTCCAGTCTGGGCGACTGGGTGGTGGACAAGCGCAAGCTGCCCGATGGCATCGAGGGACTGCTGCGCGACGCCAAGAAGAACGGTGTGAAGTTCGGCATCTGGATAGAGCCGGAAATGGCCAACACAACATCAGAGCTGTACGAGGCACACCCCGACTGGATAGTGAAAGCCCCGAAGCGCGAGCCGGTGTTAGGGCGCGGCGGCACGCAGGTGGTGCTGGACCTGAGCAACCCGAAGGTACAGGACTTCGTATATAACGTGGTGGACAATCTGCTGTCGAAGTATCCGGAGATAGACTACATCAAGTGGGATGCCAACATGGCCATCATGAACCACGGGTCACAATACCTGACCATGAACGACCAGAGCCACCTCTATATAGAATACCACCGTGGACTGGAGCAAGTGTGTCGGCGCATACGTGCAAAATATCCCGACGTGACGATACAGGCCTGTGCCAGCGGCGGCGGCAGGGCCAACTGGGGCGTGCTGCCCTGGTTCGAC
Source organism: uncultured Prevotella sp. (assembly GCA_947165435.1). GTDB lineage: Bacteria > Bacteroidota > Bacteroidia > Bacteroidales > Bacteroidaceae > Prevotella. The sequence goes on along the minus strand of CAMVAI010000014.1, from coordinate 12,432 downwards.
GAGTTCTGGGTGTCAGACAATACCGATGCCCTGCAGCGCATCTACATGCAGTGGGGCACGAGCTACTTCTTCCCGGCCATCGCCATGGCCAGCCATATCTCGGCCACACCGAACCATACCGTGTTCCGCACCACATCGATGAAATACCGCATAGACGTGGCCATGTCGGGACGCCTGGGCATGGAGATACAGCCGAAGAACATGAGCGACGAAGAGAAAGCACTCTGCCGACAGGCCATCAAGGAGTATAAGCAGATAAGACCCATCGTGCAGTTCGGCAACATCTACCGACTGGTGTCGCCCTACGACCGCAAGGGCCTGGCCTCGATGATGTATGTGGACGACAGCAAGACGAAGGCCGTATGGTACTGGTGGAAGACGGAGTCGTTCCAGAACGAGCACCTGCCACGGGTTCGCATGGCCGGCCTGGATGCCACACGCATGTATAAGGTACACGAGCTGAACCGCATCGACCTGAAGCCCCTCGACTGCGAAGGCCGGTCGTACAGCGGGGCATACCTGATGAACCACGGCCTGGAGATGCCCTACCGCAACGATGTGGACTGGGGCAAGAAGAACGAATGGGCCAGCCGCGTGCTGCTGCTCGAAGCCGAATGACAAGAGATCGCGGCAACGATATAACGGAATAACGGGATAACGGAATCACGGAATACCGAAATTCCGAAATACCGCCACCACGACAAACAGGAAAAAAGACAACCACCATCGCAAACAAAAAAAGCAACGACCTGCTGGCGTATATCCGCGAAGGACGCGAGATGACGACAGGCGAGAAGCTCAGGCTGATAGTCAGCCTGAGCATACCCTCTATTCTGGCACAGATTTCGGCCACGGTGATGTTCTTCATCGATGCCTCCATGGTGGGGCACCTTGGTGCTAACGCCTCGGCAGCCATCGGACTGGTGGAGACCACCGGATGGCTGATGGGCGGGCTGGGTGCTGCCGCCAATATGGGATTCTCCGTACAGGTGGCCCATGCCATCGGGGCGAACGACTTCGAGCGGGCCCGACGGGTACTGCGACAGTCGCTGGTATGTTGCATGATATTCAGCCTGATTATCTCGCTGACGGCACTCTCCGTCAGCATTCCACTGCCCTACTGGCTGGGCGGCACGGAGGAGATTGCCCCCGATGCCACACGCTATTTCGCCATCATCGGCGCGTGCGGCTTCTTTTTCCAGATGACGGGACTGGCCGGTTCGATGCTGAAATGTTCGGGCAACATGAAGATACCCTCGGCCCTGAACATACTGGCCTGCGTCATGGATGTCGCCTTCAACTACCTGTTTATTTACATCATCGGCATGGGGGTAGTGGGTGCAGCTGTAGGAACCGGTGTGGCAGAGCTGATAACCGCCTGCCTGATGCTCTATTTCCTGCTGGTGCGGTCGGACATGCTGCACCTGAGGGGACGGAAGGGGTCGTTCCGTCCACAAAGCGATGTGGTGGGCAACGCCTTCAAGATTGGAGCACCGATGGCTCTGAACCACCTGCTCATGGGTGGAGCACAGATCGTGAGCACGCTCATTGTTGCCCCCTTGGGCACCATCGCCATTGCGGCCCACTCGTTAGGCATCACCGTAGAGAGCCTGTGCTACATGCCGGGCTATGGCATCGCCGAGGCGGCCACCACCCTGGTGGGGCAGAGCTTCGGAGCCGGACAGCGGCTGCTCACCAAATCGTTTGCACGCATGTCGGCGGCATTGGGCATAGGGGTGATGACGCTGATGGGCCTGCTGATGTGGGTGTTTGCCCCGGAACTGATGGCCATACTGACACCGGTAGATGACATCATACGCATGGGAACAGACTGTCTGCGCATCGAAGCCTTCGCCGAACCGATGTTCGCGGCAGCCATCGTGTGCAACGGCATCTTCGTGGGAACTGGCGACACGCTGAAACCGGCCATCATGAGCCTGCTGTCGATGTGGGGCGTACGACTGACGCTGGCCGCCCTGTTGGCTACCACTTACGGCCTGCCGGGTGTCTGGACGGCCATGGCTATCGAACTGACATTCCGAGGCAGCATCTTCCTGGCCCGTCTCTTCCACGGAGGATGGATGGGGGAAATGAGGAATGAGAAATGAAAGAAATGAGAAATGAAAGAAATGAGGAATGAGGAATGAGATAAAAAACAGTGCAGGCTACGAACCTATCGCAACCTGCACTTTTCTTTTCCCTATTAATAACTAAAAACTTGCTTTCTCTAATTTACCTTAGTTGACTAACACCATATACTAACTCTTACTACTAACCTAAAAACTACTAAACAATCTGAATCTTTCTTTTTCTTTCTTTTCACACTCGCGTGTGTGTTATCCTCAATCTTTTACCTTTACCTATTGTTGATTTCTCTTAATCACGATGCAAAGGTACAACGAAAAAGGGAATGATGCAACATTCCCTACCCTTTTTCGCTAAAAAACATAGCTATTCTTGACACAAATCAAGTCGTTGTGCTCGCACACACAGCACTTGTGCCCGCAAACAGTACTTTTTCCACCTGATTGGTCAGCTCAACGAACTGTGGGATGGAAAGCTGCTCCGGTCGCTGGGTGAGAGAGAGCGCAACGGGAGGTTCAGCATGCGAATCGGACGGGGTCACTTGTCCCTCAAGCGACGCAGAGAGCATTGCCAAAGCCTCAGCCGACAACAGCTGCCGCAACGACACGCGCAGCATCTTGCGCCGCTGATTGAAAACGGTTTTCACCACACGGCGAAAGAGCTGTTCGTCGCAGCCGAGGTGCTCCACACGATTGCGGGTCATGCGGATGACGGCACTCTGCACCTTGGGAGGCGGGTTGAACACGGTGGGAGGAACGGTGAAAAGATACTCGACATCGTACCAGGCCTGGACGAGCACCGACAAGATGCCGTATTGCTTGGTGCCGGGCTGTGAGGCCATGCGCACGGCCACCTCATGCTGTATCATACCTGTGCAGCAGGGTATCAGATTGCGGTTGTCGAGCATCTTGAAGAAAATCTGCGACGAAATATCGTAAGGATAGTTGCCTGTCAGCACGAAAGGACTTCCGTCGAACACGCTCGACAGGTCCATGCGCAGGAAGTCGCCCTCGATGATGGCACTATGAGCAGACGGTGCAGCAGCCCCGTCTTGAGCAGCAGCTGCGTCTTGGGCCGCAGCCCCTTCTTGTGCAACCCCTTCTTGTGCAAACCCTTCTTTAAATAAGGTATGCTTCAGATAAGCCACCGATTCGCGGTCTATCTCGACCACTTTCAGCGGGCGCGGTTTCTGTACGAGATACTGCGTCATGACACCCATGCCGGGCCCCACCTCCAAAACGGGCAGGTCGCCGTAGGGTTCATCGACGGTGTCGGCTATGCGGCGAGCTATCGCCAAGTCGGTCAAGAAGTGCTGACCCAGGTTCTTCTTCGGTCGTACTTGCTTCATGATTTTATCTACGCTGTTGGATAGTTTGTGCAAAAATACGGAAAAAAAATCAAAACACATCACAAATCATGTGATTTTTGCCAACAGCCATCAGTTTTCAGAGCAAAATAATACCGCAGGCCTTGATGGCCTGCGGCTCTAACGTTATTTTACTTACTAAAGTTTTTTACTTGGTTAAAACGTTTACTGTCTTGCAAACGTAGAGAGCTACGAGAGCTCCGGCGGCCTCAACGGCCAGTGAAATCATTGTTAATACCATAATTTTTTCCTTTCTCAATCTTTTGTTGTTATCCTAAATCTTTGTCCTTTTGACGATGCAAAGGTACGCACTTTTTGCCAACCGGCAATGAGAAAGCACCCTGTTTCGGCAGAAAACGGCCATTTCTTTGACCGAGGTCAAAATAAGCGGGATTATGTTGACTTATATCAAAATAGTTTCGTATCTTTGCACGACAGAACGAACAGACCGATGATTACAGACGAGTTAGCATACCGCATACACAACGCCTTCGGGCATGTACCAACCGCCGAGCAAGAGCAGGCTATAGCCACCTTTTCGAGCTTTATGACCGACCGGCGGGAACAGGCAGTGATGGTGCTACGCGGCTGCGCCGGAACGGGCAAGACCACACTGGCTGCCGCCATCGTGCGAGCACTCCTGTCGCTACAGCAAAAACTGGTGCTGATGGCACCGACAGGGCGCGCAGCCAAGGTGTTTTCGCTCTATGCCGGACAGCCGGCCTACACCATTCACCGCCGTATCTATCGCCAGAAATCGTTAGAAAGTGCTTTCAATCTGAACTTCAACGCTGCACACGACACCCTGTTCATCGTTGACGAGGCCTCGATGATTGCCAATCAGGGCAGCCACGACACGCCGTTTGCCGGTGGCATGCTGTTCGACGACCTGATTTCCTTTGTATATAATGGAAACAACTGCCGACTGCTGCTGATTGGCGACCGTGCACAGCTGCCTCCGGTGGGCGAAGAGGAGAGCCCGGCCCTGATGGCAGACGTGCTACGCGGCTACGGTCTGCATGTCTTCGAGTGCGACCTGAACGAAGTGTTGCGGCAGAGCAGCGAGTCGGGCATACTGTATAATGCCACCATGATTCGCCATATTGAGACAGTGCAACTGCCGAAAATCGACTTCAGCTTCCCCGACATCCGATGCGTGCCGGGCGACGAGCTGATAGAGCAGTTGGCATCCAGCTATTCACACGCCGGACTGGACGACACACTGGTGATCACCCGCAGCAACAAACGCGCCAACATCTATAACCAGGGCATACGCAACAGCATTCTCGACCGCGAAGAAGAGTTGTGTACAGGCGACCGTCTGATGATAGTCAAGAACAACTACCACTGGGTGCATCAGGCAGAAAGGCCGTCATCGACCGACAATCCTACAGCAGGCATCGCCAGTCTGTCGTTCATAGCCAACGGCGACTTAGCGGTGGTGCGCCGTGTACGCCATGTACACCAGCAGTACGGATTCCGCTTCGCCGAGGTGACGATGACGCTGCCCGACTACGACGACTACGAGCTGACGGCCATGGTGCTGCTCGACACGCTGACAGCAGAGGCACCGGCACTGACCCGCGAGCAGCAAGAGCTGCTCTTCAATGCGGTCATGGCCGACTACGCCGACATTCCCTTGAAGACCGACCGTCTGAAGAAGGTGAAAGAAGACCGCTATTACAACGCACTACAGGTAAAGTTTGCATACGCTGCCACATGCCACAAGGCCCAGGGCGGACAGTGGGCACATGTGTATGTGGATCAGGGCTACATGACCGACGACATGCTGTCGCCTGGCTACTTCCACTGGCTTTACACCGCTTTCACGCGTGCCACGGAGCAGCTGTTCCTCGTAAACTGGCCCAAGTCGCAGACATTAGATGCGGAAGCGGATGCGGAATAGATTTGGAAGCGGATACGGAATAGGAGCAGGATAGATACGGAACAGTAACGGGATGAGCCAGAAAAAGTTTGTTCTTTTTTGACGGAAATACTTGTTTTTCTCACATTTAGTTATTACCTTTGCAAGCGAAATTCGCATCGTTAGTTTAAAATTTACACATCCTGTACAGATTATGGCACTGAACATGAACAAGAATCTCAAGTTGTACTACTCCATCAAGGAAGTAGCCGAGATGTTCGGTGTCAACGAGAGTACACTACGCTATTGGGAACAGGAGTTCCCATACCTGAAGCCCAAGACCAGCGGCCCGGCAAAAATCCGCCAGTATCAGGAGAAAGACATCGAACAGATTCGGCTGATACACAACCTGGTAAAGGTGCGCGGCTTCAAATTAGCCGCTGCGAAGAAGATCATCAACAGCAACCGCGACGGGGCAGACCGGAAAGCCGAAGTGCTGACAAAGCTCATTGGCATAAGGGAAGAGCTGCAAGCCCTGAAAAAACAGATGGACTACCTTGAGTAGCCCATCTGCAGTCAATCACAGTCCTTTCATCATCTCCTGGACGGCACGTTCCAGCTGCCTGTCATGACCGTTGATATAGTCTTCCGGCGTGTTATACACTTCGATGTCGGGGAACAGTTCCTGATTTTCCATCCAGTGATTGTTCTTGTCCCACTTGCCCACCTGCGGGATGCCGAACACCAGAGAGTTGTCCATCAGCGTTTCCCACCACACACTGGTAGCGGTACCGGCAACCGGTGTTCCTATCAACTTGCCAATGCCTAACTCGCGATAAACCCACGGGAATCCGCTGCCGTTCGAATAGCAGTCCTCATTCATCAGCACACACGAGGGCTTCACCCACTTGTTATACGGGTCGCGGCCCACATATTTGTCGTTGGGCATGAAGCGGTGGTACTCCCTGCCGCTGAGCAGCGTGCAGAGGTCGTCGTGAAGCCAGCCACCGCCATTGCCGCGTTCGTCCACGATGACGGCATCGCGATTGCGGTTCTCGTCGCTGAGCAGTTCGCTATACACCTTCCGGAAGTTCTCGCTGTTCATCGCCTTCACATGCACGTAGGCCAGCCGCCCGCCGGACAGGCTGTCCACCAGGTGCTTATTACGGTCCACCCAGCGACGGTAAAGCAGGTCTTCCAACCGCGACTGACTTACCGGCTTGACGATGACAACGCTACGCTCCTTGCTTTTCGGATTAAAGACCGTGACATGAACGGGCTTGTTGGCTTTGCCGTCGAGCATCCACGAATAGTCTTCGCCGCGCTTGATGTCATGCCCGTCTATCTTCTCGATGATACAGCCGCGCGAAACGCCTGTCTTCTTGACAGCAAAAGGGCCGCGCTTGATAACCTCTTCCACTAACAGGCCGTCGCCGTCGTACGTCGGATCAAGGAACAGCCCGAGGCGTGCTGTCCGCAATGACGAGCCTGCAGGATAGTAACGGGCACCCGTATGCGACGCGTTCAGCTCGCCCAGCATCTCGCTGAGCAGGTCGCGGAAGTCGTAGTTGTTCGTGATGTAAGGCAGGAACCGCTCATAGTTCTTACGATAGCCCTCCCAGTCGATACCGTGCAGACGGCTGTCATAGAATTTCTCCTTGACCTGCCGCCAAACGTGATCGAACAGATACTGCCGCTCTTCGTAGGGTTTGAAATTGAACGGGGCCTCAAAATCGACTGTTTCTGTCTTTTTCTTGCCAAGGTCTATCTTCTTGATGCTGTTGCTGCAGAGGTAGAGGTTCTTGAACGCGGCATCGACCTCGATAGCAGCCCTACCCACTTTCTTCAGCACCAGCTCGGTCTTCTTCTCTAATAGGTCGTGCTTCCACAGGTCATAGCCGTCCTCGAAGGATGCCTGATAGTAGAGCGTGTCGCCCCTCGGACTAAGCACGGCATCGCCTAAATGGCAGGAGTTGGCCGTCAGACGGAAGATGCGGTCGCGGGCATTCTCCAAGTCGAAGGACAGGCGTGGCGCAGCGTCGGAATGAGTGTCCTCCGCATCAGCCTTCTTGCCTTTCTTCGCAGTGTCCTTACCTTTCTTCGCGGCGTCCCTGCCTTCGCCCTTAGTCTTTGCAGACTTGTGGGCTTCGTCGTAGATGGCCTTTTCTTCCTTGGTCATACGGAAACGCTCCATAGCCTCCAAGTCGAAGAACATGATGTACACATCTTCTTCAGCGCCCCAGCTGCCATGACTGCGATAGCCGGCACGGTCGCTACTGAATATCATGGCACGTCCGCCCAGTGCCCACTTGGCGTTTTCATCGCTATAGCCGCTGTTGGTCAGGTTATAGACGGGCTGCTTGCCCGATGCGTCCACCAGTGCCACGTCAGGACTATGCCATCCGCCCACACCGATATAGCTGCTGAGCAGCCAGCGGCTGTCAGGACTCCACTCAAACCACAGGTCGCCATCGCTGTAGGAATACTGATACTTGCCGTCAAGCACCGTGCGTATCTGTTTCGAGGCAACATTCATGATGCGCAGGTCGCCACGGTTCTCGAAGTAAGCAATTTCCTTTCCGTCGGGACTGAACTTGGGCTGAAGCGAAATGGCATTGTTGTTCGTCAGCCGCTCCTCGCGCAGGTCGGTGGCGTATGTAAACTGTTTCTCGTCCTTGTTCTTAATCGTAGTACAATAAAGTTGCCACACACCGTCGCGCTCGGAGGAATAGACAATGCTACGCCCGTCGGGGGCAAAGTCAATGTGGCGCTCCTGCTGCGGGGTATCGGTAATCCGCTTCGTAGTCTTATAGTCCAGCGATGTGACATAGACATCGCCGTGCATCACGAAAGCTATCTCCTTGCCCTTGGGCGACAGGCATATTTCCGTGGCTCCGGTGGTAGCTATGCTGCGTATGAGGTCGCGGTCGTTACGGTCAGTAGTGATGCTGATGTCCACCTTCTTTGAGGCGCCATTGCTACAAGTATATATCTCACCATCATATCCATAGCAGAGAGTGCCGTTGGCGGCCACTGTCAAGAAGCGCACAGGGTTGCCCTTATGGTGCGTCACCTGCTGTTCACCTGTGCTGTCTATACGCCGCTTCCAAACGTTGAAGGTGCCGTCTTGCTCCGAGAGGTAATAGAACGACTGGCCGTCGCCGGCCCATACAGGGGTGCGGTCCTCGCCACGGAAGGTGGTGAGTTTGGTATAGCGGTCGTTGCTGCGCAGCCAGATGTCGCGGGTAATGGCCGACTGGTGGTGCTTGCGGAAGTAGTCCTCATAGCCCTTCACGTCATGGTAGAGCAAGTCGCCACGGCTATTGATGCTGATATCCTCCATCGGCAGAACCGAGAAGAGCCTTGGCCGACCGCCTTGCGTGCTGACGCTATACACCTGCGGGAAGTCTTTTTGTGAAAAGATAATGCTCTGTGCGGTAGGCATGACCTGCATGCTGAACAGCACATGGCCATTGTCAAGGAACGTGACGGGGGTCTCTGTGCCGCTGTCGGTGGTAAGCCTTACGGGAGAGCCGCCACGACTGTTGACAACATAGATGTCCATACTGCCCTCACGGTCGGAGGCGAAGGCTATCTGCTGTCCGTCAGGACTCCATACGGGATGCGTGTCGTAGGCCGCATTCGTGGTGAGCTGGCGAGCCTCGCCACCCTGTGCGGGCACGACGAAGATGTCGCCTTTATACGTGAAAGCAATCTGCTGCCCGTCAGGCGAAATGGCGGGAAAGCGCATCCATAGCGGCGAAGCCTGCATAGCCATGACAGAGGCGTATGCGGCAATAATCAGTGTGAATAGTTTTCTTGACATGGTGTTGGTGCGGTATATTAATGGATGGATAGAAGTATTCTCGTATTATTCTGCTGGTGCCCACGCGTCGCTGCGTGCGAACACCTTTTCCTTGGTTATCTGCAGTGCCTCCTTTTTAGACAGCTGGCGGCTCCAGGCTACACGCTGAGCGGTAGCTGCTCCCTCGCCACGGTTATTATATTCCAGATAGCGTGCCGTCTTCTCGCGTTCCTTCTGCCAGTGGTGCCACCCTTCAGGACGAATCTGCCGTGGCAGCTCGCAGTTCATGAAGAGTGTATAGCCATAGTCGCGCCAGGGTCTGCCGAGATACACCTTGTCAACATTGTCTGCTGCCGTAATACGGCAGTTGTTGAATATGTATCCGTAGGGCACATCCTGCGGCGTAGAGGCTGCCGTGATGTACGAGTTGGCCTTGCAGAAGATGTGACAGTTCTCAAACCATGCCGTGCTCGGACCGAAGATGAAGTCGGTAGTACCCTCGATATAGCAGTTGACGAAGAAGAGCCGCGTCTTGGCGTTGCCCGTATAGATAGTGTCCTGATGTCCCAGGAAGCGACAGTTCACAAACGTCAGCCGGTCGCCCTCGGTATGCAGCGCCACAGCCTGCCCCAGCCGGGCGGAATTATTTTCGATGGTGATATTCTTAAGGGTGATGCCGCTGCCCTGTATCTTCAGCGTAAAGGTGCGGAAGGTGCCGATTTTCTTGGCCTCTCCAGTAGCCGTGAGGGGTGTGATGTCGGCCTTGATATTGGCGTGGTCGTCCCATGTGATGATGGTCTGGTCGCGGTCTTCACCACATATCTCGATGTTGGTAAGCCACTGCGGGATGACAAGTTTCTCCTTGTACGTGCCTTTCTTCACGAAGATTACCTTATGGTAGTCCATGAAAGCACGGCATACCTCAATGGCATCGTCAATGTTGCGAAATTCACCTGTTCCGTCGCGGGCCACTACCAGTGTATCAGGATTGTCGTAGCTCTTGGCTTGCACCGAAGCAATGCCACAGCAGGCCAGTAAAATACAGAATAGTTTTTTCATATTGGTTTCTATTTTTTCGTTATTTCGGGATTACGACATTTCTTTCTTGTAAAACATTTACATGATTTGCGTGACTTCCTGCATGCCCTCAATACCCTTCAGCTGTTCCATGATGGCTTTCACATCCTCACGGTCGTGTACGCGCAGCTCAATGGTACCGTCGAAGACACCTTCCTCGCTGGCGATGGTCAGCTTGTGGATATTCACATTCATCTGCGAAGAGACGATGCGTGACACGTCGAGCAGGATGCCTAAGCGGTCGATGCCCTGCAGACGGATGGTGGCATCGAAGAACAGCCGCTTGTGCATGTCCCACTTGGCATCGAGGATGCGATTGCCGAAGCTGGCTTTCAGCTTGGCGGCTACGGGACAGGAGCGTTTGTGTATCTCTATCTGTTGCTTGCCGTCGATAAATCCCAGGATGTCGTCGCCGGGAATGGGGTGACAGCAGTGCTTGAAAAGGTATTGGCGGATATTGTCGTCGGTAATATAGATAGGTTTCTTGCGGTTGAACTTCTCCGGCACGATAAACAGCTCCGGCTGTTCCTCGGCCTCCTTCTTCTGCTGTTTCCCACGGCCTAAGAAGGGCACCAGTTTGCGCCATCCCTTCTTGCCGCCATGACTGTTCTTTCCGTTCAACTCGTCAACGTCTTTCTCGCCCAACAGGATACTCTTGTCGGCTATCGACTGGTAGAAGTCATCGCGGTTGTGGGCCTCATGGAATGCTGTCAGCAGGTCGGCCGCCTCCACACTGGGTTCGAAGTTGTTCTTCTTCATGAATTCAGCAAACATCTCCTCACCCTTCTTCTGCAGTTCACGACTGTTACGGCGCAGGATGGCCTGAATCTTGGCCTTCGCCTTGGCGGTAGATACGAAGGTAATCCACGACGGCTGTACGTGCTGCGACTTAGAGGTAAGTATCTCCACCTGGTCGCCGCTCTGCAGCTTATGGCTCAATGGCACCAGCTTATGGTTCACCTTCGCTCCGATACAGTGGGAACCAAGGAAGGTGTGAATGGAGAAAGCAAAGTCGAGGGCCGTACATCCTGCCGGCATGGTCTTGATTTCACCCTTCGGCGTGAAGACGAAAATCTCCGACGCAAAGAGGTTCAGCTTGATGGCGTCGAGGAAGTCCATGGCGTCGGGCTGCGGGTCGTCCAGAATTTCCTTAATGGTGCGCAGCCAGTCGTTCAGCTCGTTCTCGTCCTCGGTATATTCGTTGCCGTCGTCGCCCTCCTTGTATTTCCAATGGGCGGCAAAGCCCTGCTCGGCTATCTCGTCCATGCGGTCTGAGCGTATCTGCACCTCTATCCATCGTCCCTGTTTCGACATCAGCGTGACATGCAGCGCCTGATAGCCATTGGCCTTCGGGTGGTTCAGCCAGTCGCGCAAGCGGTCGGGATGGCTCTTGTATATCTTCGAGATGGCCACATAGATATTGAAGCACTCGTTCACCTCTTCCTCCCGTTTTGCGGGTGTGAAGATGATTCGCACAGCCAGTATGTCGTATATCTCGTCGAACGTGACGTGCTTGTTCTGCATCTTGCTCCAGATGGAGAACGGGGTCTTCACGCGTTCCTTGATTTCATATTTGATGCCCATGCGCTTCAGCTCGGCCTCGATGGGGGCGGTAAACTGGTCGAACAGCTCATGGCGCGATGCCTCGGTAGAGGCCAGCTTCGACTTGATGCTGTTATACTCGTCGGGATGCTCGTAGCGGAAGCTGAGGTTCTCCAGCTCCGACTTGATTTTGTTCAGGCCCAGTCGGTTGGCCAGCGGTGCATAGATATAGAGCGTCTCGCCTGCTATCTTGTATTGCTTGTTGGCAGGCTGCGACTCCAGGGTGCGCATGTTGTGCAGACGGTCGCATATCTTGATGAGTATGACGCGGATGTCGTCGCTCATCGTCAGCAGCAGTTTCTTGAAGTTCTCCGCCTGCGCCGAGGCCTGCTCGCCGAAGATGCCACCGCTGATCTTCGTCAGTCCGTCAACAATCTGGGCTATCTTCGGACCGAAGATGTTCTCTATGTCCTCGGTGGTATAGTCGGTGTCTTCTACCACGTCGTGCAGCAGTGCCGCGCAGATGCTGGTAGAACCCAGCCCCACCTCCTCGCAGGCTATCTGCGCCACGGCGATGGGGTGCATGATATAGGGCTCGCCACTAAGTCGGCGCACGCCTTTGTGCGCCTGCCGGGCAAAGTTGAATGCCTTGGTGATGATGTCCACCTTCTTGCGGTGGCGCGATGCCAGATA
>CAMVAI010000013.1 GCA_947165435.1 uncultured Prevotella sp. | reverse complement strand
ATATATGCCGGCATGAAATGGGACTGGAATTACCACCTAAATTGACGCAGAACCACTTTTTTCAAATGCGTAACTTTGCAGCATGTCGGCAGGCCGCTCGTAGAGAAAAACGGGGCGTTTGTTGAAAAAATACAGGCCGTTCGCCCCTTTTTTTGTAACTTTGCAGCATACAAATTATCCATTTAAAAAAGCAACAAAAGCGTATGAAGAAAACATTGTTGAGCCTGATGGCTATGATGGGAGTGGCTGTGGCGCAAGCCGACGACACCACCTTCCCGTATCTGATTCTTGAAACGAGCGACGGCACGAAGACTGCCGTCGAGGTGACATCGACCGACGTGGCACTGACGTTCAGCGGCACGACGCTGACCGTGGGCGACAAGACCTTTCCCCTTGCAGACCTGAGCAAGATGTACTTCGCTGCCGAGAACGAGGCAGCAGGCATTGTCGAGCTGAAGGTTGCCGACGAGGGCAGCATCATTGCCATCTACGACCTGCAGGGCCGTAAGGTGAACCGCGACCAGATGACCCCTGGCATCTATGTGGTTAAGACTACGACAGGCAGCCGTAAAGTGACCGTGAAATGACCCAGTGGAAAGTAAGCACACAACGAAAAAAAAGACTGTGAAATGAAAAAGATAGCAACCCTCCTCTTCGCCCTTGTGCTGACGATAGCAGCCGTGGGCCAGTCGCTGAACATCACCAAGGGCGGCGTGACATATTCGTATGGTGCCAGTAGCCTGACGGCCGATAGCCCCATCACCTTCTCGGGCGGTACGACGATGACCGTCGGCAGCCAGACCTATACCATCAGCGACATCACCGCCTCGGCAGCCAGCAGTGCAGCGGCGGTGGACAACAACACCGTGAACATAGTCTATAGCGGTACGACGGCCACCGTGACCGCCGCCGGCAATGTGGCACCCTACGTGACGGCCACCATCAGCGGCGGACATGTCACCATTGCGCAGTCGAACACCGATGCCGTGGATGGCGACGAGATCACCTACGTGCTCAGCGGCACGACCACCGACGGCTCGCTGACCCTGGGTGGACAGTACAAATGCACCATCGCGCTGAACGGCGTGACGATGACCAACCCCAGCGGTGCCGCTATCAACGTGACCAACTCGAAGCGCATACAGCTCTCGGCCAAGAAGGGCACGGAGAACACCCTGACCGACGGCAGCGGTTCGCAGAAAGCCTGCATCTACTCGAAGGGCCAGCTGCAGCTGCAGGGCAACGGCACGCTGAACGTCGTTGGCAACCTGAAGCACGCCATCAAGTCGGCATCGTATATCGAGGTCAAGAACCTGACGCTGAACATCACGTCGGCCGTCGGCGACGGCATCAACTGCGAGGAGTACCTGCAGATGAAGAGCGGCACGGTGACCATCGCGGGTGTGGGCGACGACGGCATCCAGGTGGACCTGGGCGGCACGACATCGACCGGCGAGACCACCGACCATGAGGACGAAGACTCCGGCAACATCTATCTTGAGGGCGGCACGCTGAACGTGACCGTGACGGCGACAGCCGCCAAGGCCGTGAAGAGCGAGGGCGACCTGCGTGTGAGCGGCGGCACCATCACGTGCAGCACCAGTGGCGGCGGCGAATGGGACAGCAGCGACCTGAAGACCAAGGCTGCCGCCTGTCTGAGTGCCGACGGCAATATGACCATCAGCGGCGGCACGCTCGACCTGACCAGCACGGGAGCCGGCGGCAAGGGCATCAGCGTCGATGGCACACTGACCACGACTGGCGGCACCGTCACCATTGCTACCAAGGGCAATGCCGTGGTGGCATCGTCGAGCGGCACTATCTCTACCGTGTCCAGCTCGTCGCAGCTCGACCGCTACACGACCAACTACAAGTCGCTGCCCAAGGGCATCAAGGCCGACGGCGCGATAGCCATCAACGGCGGCACCTTCACCGTCGCCACCTCCGGGGCCGGCGGCGAGGGCATCGAGTCGAAGAGCACGATGGACATCACCGACGGCACCATCTATGTGCAGAGCAGCGACGACGCCCTCAATGCGGCATCGACCTTCACCATCAGTGGCGGCAACATCTACGCCTACTCCACCGGCAACGACGGCATGGATGCCAACGGCAACTTCCGTATCAGTGGCGGCAACATCGTGGCCATCAGTGCCGGCAGCCCGGAGGTGGGCATCGACGCCAATACCGAGGGCGGCTACAAGCTCTACATCACCGGCGGCAACATCGTGGCCGTGGGCGGACTGGAGAATAACAGCAGTCTCACGGGGGTGAGCCGCAGCACGGCATCGTATAGCAGCAACACGTGGTATGTGTTCAAGAACGGCAGCACGTCGGCCTTCGCCTTCAAGCTTCCCACCGTGAGCAGCAGCGGCGGCGGTGGCGGCCGCGGCGGCATGGGCGGCTTCGGCCCTGGCGGCTCGTCGTCGTCGTCGATGACCATCGTGGCCAAGAGTACGCCGAGCATTTCGGCGGGCACCCTCAGCGGCACCACCATCTGGAACGGCTACGGGGTAGTGGGCGAATAGCAGGTTTCGCAGAACGATACAGCGTGTTCGCTGAACAGATTTGCAGGATATGGGAGTAAAGGCTAACTTTGCAGTGACAAATAAGTAAACACCTACTATTATGACAGAACTGATAAAGACCTTTGCCCCCATATCATTAGAGCAGATGAGCAGTGTGAAACTGATGAACCGCACGGACACGAAGTTCGTCACGACTAAGGCGAAGCTGTGCCAACTGCTGCAGATGGCCCAACAAGACTATTACATTCAGGAAATAGACGGTGTGCGCAACCTGGAGTACGACACGACGTATTTCGACACCGACGACTTCAACATGTATGCCGTCCACCAGCACGGCCACACCAACCGCCAGAAGATACGCTTCCGCACCTACTGCATCAGCGGGCTGCAGTTCATGGAAATCAAGACCAAGAACAACCACGGGCGTACGAAGAAGAAGCGCATAGAGGTCAGCGACATGGACCTGCACGACGGCGAGAAGCGCACCTTCATCAGCCAGCACCTGCACTACGACGTAGATACGCTGCAGCCGGCACTGAACAACCACTTCTCGCGCATCACGCTGGTGAACAAGGCCAAGACCGAGCGGCTGACCATCGATTCCGACTTGCGCTTCAGCAACCTGCAGGGCAACGGGCGGATGGACATGGGCAACCTGGTCATCATCGAGCTGAAGCGCGACGGACTGGTCTATTCGCCGGTGCTGAACATGCTGAAGCAGTTGCGCATACAACCGCACGGATTCTCGAAATACTGCATGGGGTCGGCGCTGACCAACCCCCGCCTGTCCGTCAACCGCTTTAAGGAGAAGCTGCACTACGTAGATAGAATCACCCAGGGATAAACCATCAAGGCAACTAACAAAAAACAATTTACAATTATGGATATCATCAATTTCCTCGAACCGGGCTTCTGCAATGTATTGATCAGGTTTGCCATCTGCTTCCTGGTCAACTGGTTGATTGTTGACAAGCTGTACTATCGCAAGAGTAACCGTCGCGACTTCTATTTCACCTTCATGATCATCACCGTAGCCATCTTCTTCCTGGTCAGCATCATGATGCACATGGACCGTGGAAAGGCCACGATGGGCGTCGGGCTGGGACTCTTCGGCATCTTCTCCATCATGCGCTATCGCACCGACTCGATGCCTGTGCGCGAGATGACCTATCTCTTCGTCATCGTCTGCCTGTCGGTGGTTCATGCCATGGAGGACATCGAGAACCCCAGCGCCAGCGTGTTTGCCGAGTATGCCCGCCTGCTGACCGTCGATGGCCTGTTCATCGCGGCCATCGTGTTCTGCGAGAAGAAGCTCAAGGTGAAGAGCACCAAACTGGTGCAGTATGACCGTCCAGAGATGGCCAAGCCCGAGAAGCGTGCGGAACTGATAGCCGACCTGGAGCAGCGCACCGGCCTGAAGATAATAGACGTAGAGGTGGGCGGCATCGACTTCCTGAAGGATTCGGTGGTGATGCGCATCACCTACGACGGAAAGGGAGCTAACGACACAGACAAACAATTCACCGTAAAGAAATCACAATGGAGAGAAGTGTAAGAAACATCGTGCTGGCGGTATTCGTCGGCCTGAGTGCCTCGGCATTCGCCCAGAGCGAGGGAGGCCTGTTGCTCGGCGTGGAAGCCGAGAAGAAGATAGACAAGAAGCTGAGCGTCAGCGTGGAGGCAGAGATGCGCACGCGCAACGACTTCAAGACCATGGACCGCTGGAAGTTCGGCATCAGCGGCAGCTACAAGTTCACGAAATGGCTGAAGGCCGACGTGGGCTACGACCTGCTGAACGATAACAACCGCGAGAAGAAGGAATACTACACGTCGAGCAGTGGCAAGTATGTCAAGATACACTGGCGACCGGGCTACTGGGGCGTGAAGCACCGCTTCCATGCCTCGCTGACGGGAAGCGTGAAGATAGCCGACTTCAAGCTGTCGCTGCGCGAGCGGTGGCAGTACAGCTACCGCCCGGAGAAGGACGTGACGCGATGGACATGGCGCGTGTCGGATGCCGCGGGCAATGCGGTGAGCGACACCGACATGCGGCTGGACGACGACTACAGTCGCAGTGCCAAGGGCAAGAACCAGCTGCGCTCGCGCCTGGAGATAGCGTACGACAAGAAGCGCGCCCTCTTCTCGCCCTACGCCAGCATGGAGCTGTACAACAGCTGGGCCATCGAGAAGATACGCTATACCGTGGGTACGGGCATCCGGCTGAGCAAACAGCACTCGCTGGACGTGTTCTACCGCTTCGAGAACATGCGGAACGTCGATGCCGACGAGTACGACCCCGACATGCATTACCTCGGAATAGGGTATAAATTCAAGTTCTGATGGTGTTCTTGACCACGGATTACACGGATTCATTTTAACAACGGATGAAACGGATTACACGGATTTTTTAAACGACGAATGACACGTATGAAAAAACACATATTATATATTGTGATGCTGACGCTGGCGATGACTGCCTGCGAGAGTGACGACACCGACTTCAGCGGTACCGACTTCAGCAACTACTACCTGCGCTCGCAGAGCGGTGACGACGACAGT
Organism: uncultured Prevotella sp.; assembly: GCA_947165435.1. GTDB lineage: Bacteria > Bacteroidota > Bacteroidia > Bacteroidales > Bacteroidaceae > Prevotella. Next base: position 46,025 of record CAMVAI010000013.1, on the reverse strand, counting down.
GACGATGTTGTCAACACAATCTATATCGCCTACAACGGCACGGGCGTCACCGTCAGCGGCGACAACAATGGCTACGTTACCATCAGTGGTGCCGATGTCACGGTGAATACCGGCACGGACACCGACTCGCTGCTGCTCGTGCTCAGCGGCTCGACCACAGACGGCTCGCTGCTGGTCTATCGTGAGAAGAAATTCGGCATCAAGCTGAATGGCGTCACCATTCACAACGAGGACGGGCCTGCCATCAACAACCAGTGCGGAAAGTCGCTCTACCTGGAGGTGGCTGCCGGAACGACCAACACGCTGACCGACGGCACGGCCTATACCGAGCAGAGCTACCAGCAGAAGGGCACATTCTTCAGCGAGGGACAGACCTACTTCACGGGCAGCGGAACGCTCAACGTGACCGGCAACGCCGTGAATGCCATCGCCTGCGACGACTATATCGTGGTGGGCGGCAGCGTGAACGTCAGTGCATCGACGGCCACAGGGCACGGCATCAAGGTGAACGACGGCTTCTGGATGGACGGCGGCACGGTGACGGTGGATGTGACGGGCGACGCCTGCAAGGGCTTGAGCAACGACAGCATCACGGTCATCAATGGTGGCGCACTGACTATTACGACTTCTGGCGACTGTGTCTATGACGACACCGAGGCCGACTACAGCAGTGCTGCCTGCATCAAGAGCGACTATCGGTTCACGATGACCGGCGGCACGGTGACGCTGACCAGCAGCGGCGACGGCGGCAAGGGCATCAACTGCGACGAGGATGTGGTGTTCAGCGGCGGCACGCTGGTGGTCACTACCACGGGGTCGAACGACGATGCCAAGCCGAAGGGCGTGAAGGCCGACACAGGCATCACCGTCAGCGGCGGCACGTTCTCGGTGACGGTCAACAAGAGCTGGGCTTGCGACAACGGCTATGAGAGTGCCGACGAGGCCGACCAGGCAGCCCACTGTGTCACCGTCGTGGGCAGTCCCACCACGCAGACGCTGGCCAAGAAGAAGGTGTATATCTCTTACGAATAGCCGTCTTGCACGCGCCATTCTTACGAATAGACATACCGTAGGCTTTTACGTTTCAAAACGCTTTTATTGCTTCCGCTCGGGAATGAGGTTGACAGCGGTCAACTGTACCCGGGCGGTTTTCTCGTCTATCTGCGTGGCGGTCTTGTTGTAGCGGATGGTGCTGTTGCGGATGTCGATGTCGTGAACGCAGTCGAGACCTAACAGTCCGCTGGCCTTGATGCCCGTCTTGGCACCGCGGCAGGTGATGTTCTCGATGCGGATGCCCTGGAAGTCGGGAGCCGACTTGCGCTGCTCTTCCGTGTAGGTGGGCACGGCGTTGGGGTCGCTGCCTGCCGGACGGTCCACATAGTCGCACTGGAAGACGATGGCCTCTTCCTGGATGTCGGTCATGGTGATGTCCTGGATGTACATCTGTTCCGTCTTGCCGCCGCGGCCGATGCCGCTCTTGAAGCGCAGGCCGGTGTCGGTACCGCTGAACGTACAGTTGCGCACCACGATGCGGCGCATGCCGCTGATGGTCTCGCTGCCCAGCACGAAGCCGCCGTGGGCATGGAACACGGTGTTGTCTTGTATCACGATGTCTTCGCAGCCGTTGGCCGGCGAGTTCGGCTTGGTGCGGTTGCTTTTCATGCAGAGACCGTCGTCGCCGGCATCTACCACGCAGTTGACGATGAGGCCCACGTTGACATCGCTGAAGTCGATGGCGTCGCCGTTCTGTGCGTTCCACGGACAGCGCACGGTGACCCCGTCAACGATGACGTTACGGCAGTTCAGCGGGTGGACGTGGAACTTCGGGGCGTTCTGAACCGTCACGCCCTCTACGAGCACATTTTCACAGTCGGTGGGGCGGAAGATGTCGTTGCGCATCTTCTCCTGCTTCTCCGGGGTGTCGGCAATATTGGCAAAGCCGTTCTTCGCGTCCCACGGGTAGAACAGTTTGCCGCCGTCGCGGTCAACGCCGCCGATGACCTCGTGGAACGTCTTCCACTCCACGTCGCTCACCTTCGACCGCTTCACCGGGCGCCAGTGCTCGCCGTTGCCGTCGATGATGCCCTCGCCGGTGATGGCGATGTTCTTACGCTTCGAGGCGCGTATGCAGGCATACACGCGGCTGGCCTTCGGGTTCTTGTCGAGATAGAGCGTCTTGTCGGGCGAGAAAGCTATCACAGCATTTTTCTCCAGGTGCAGCTCGATGTTGTCCTTCAGCATGATGGGTCCCGTGAGCCATACGCCGGCGGGAATGGTGAGCCGTCCGCCGCCCAGCTTGGTGAGTTTGCTGATGCCTTTCTCAAAGGCCTCGGTGTTCAGCGTCACGCCGTCGCCCACGCCGCCCACTTCCGTCAGCATGACGTTGTTGGCGGGAATGACGGGCCGCGACACCTGCGCCACCGCGACGGGCAGGTTCTGGTAATACTTCGAGTAGTCTTGTGCCTTGATGGCGGCGGGCAGCACTGCCAGCAGTGCCACCACGCCTGCGATTAGTTTTTTCATAAGTAGTGTTTTTGTGTAATTTCGTTATGTCGTTATGCCGTTATATCGTTATTCCGTAATTCCGTGATCCCGTAATCCCGTAATCCCGTGATCCCGTAATCCCGCCCCTCATCACTTCACGCCGACAATCTTCGTCTTGGGTTGTTCGGCATTGCGGCGGTTCACCACCGTCACTACGGCCTGCGCCAGGTTGATGAAGGCCAGGCCGGTGGCGGTGTCGCTGTTCAGGGCGGCAGGCTCGCCACGGTCGCCGCTGTCGCAGATGCCCTGTACCAAGGGAATCTGGGCCAGCAGGGGAACGCTCATCTCCACGGCCAGCTGCTTGCAACCCTCCTTGCCGAAGATGTAATAGCGGTTCTCGGGCAGTTCGGCAGGTGTGAACCACGCCATGTTCTCTACCAGTCCGAGAATGGGCACGTTCACCTTCTCGTTGCGATACATGTCGATACCCTTGCGGGCATCGGCCAGTGCCACTTGCTGTGGCGTAGAGACGATGACGGCACCGGTGATGGGCAGCGTCTGTAATAAAGTAAGGTGTATGTCGCTGGTGCCCGGCGGCGTGTCAAGGATGAAATAGTCCAGCTCGCCCCAGTGGGCATCGGCAATGAGCTGCTTCAGGGCGTTGGTGGCCATGCCGCCGCGCCAGAGTGTGGCGGTGTCGGGCGATACGAAGAAGCCGATCGACAGCAGTTTCACGCCGTAGGCCTCGATGGGCTCGATGAGCTGGCGGCCGTCTATCTCGACGGCGTAGGGGCGTGCGTCTTCTACGTTGAACATCTTCGGCATCGACGGTCCGAAGATGTCGGTGTCCAGCAGACCCACCTTATAGCCCAGGCGGGCCAGCGCGATGGCCAGGTTGGCCGACACGGTGCTCTTGCCCACGCCGCCCTTGCCGCTGCTGACGGCGACGATGTTCTTCACGCCGGGCAGCATCTGTCCCACCTCGGGGCGGGGCTTCTGCTTGAACTCGGTCTGTATCTCCACCTCTACGTCTTTGCCGCAGTGGTACTTGATGGCGGCCTCGGCGGCCTTGACAGTCGATTTCAGGAAGGGGTCGGTGTCGCGGGGGAACAGCAGCACCACCGTCACCTTGTTGCGGGTGCTGTCGATGGCGGGCTGGTCGGCCACCATGCCGCTATCTACCAGGTTCTTCTTCGTGCCGGCATACGTGACGGTAGCCAGCGCGTCCATAATCATTTTCGGGTATAGTGTCATCGGTTTCCTTTGTTTTTTCGTTATGTAGGCTGCAAAGTTACTACATTTTTTCTTTTTGCAGGCATCATCTGTAAAAAAATAATGACTTCTACTTGGCGGTGTCCTTCGAGCTGCGCTTGCTGCGGTGGTACGAGCGGTAGTCGTCGAGGGGGATCTCCACGTCGGGCTCTTCCAGCTGGCCGTCGTGGGGCAGGCGGAACTTGATGTACTTGATGGTCAGGCCGCGCTGCAGCCACATCTGCTCGTAGTACGTCTGGATGGCGGCAGCCTCGGTGAAGGCGGCAATGGCCGCGCTGCTCACGGCGATGGTCCGCTTCACGGGGTTGTAGAGGTCGTCGATGAGGGCATCGAAGTCGAGGCGGTTCTTGTCGATGAGCAGGGTGGTGTAGGTGAAGAGGAAGTTGGAGTCGGTCTTCAGGTGGATAGCCCCGCCGTCTATGAGGAAGTGGCGGTAACGCTCCAGGAACCATGTGGAGGTGAGCCGCTTGCGCGGATTCTTCATCTGCGGGTCGCTGAAGGTGAGCCATATCTCCTGCACCTCGCCGGGCGCGAAGAAACGGTCGATGACTTCGATGTTGGTACGCAGGAAGGCCACGTTCTTCAGCCCTTCCTGCAGGGCCTGTGTGGCTCCCGTCCACATGCGTGCTCCCTTGATGTCAACACCGATGAAGTTCATTTGCGGGTAGCGCTTGGCCAGCCCTACAGTATATTCGCCCTTGCCGCAGCCCAGCTCCAGGACGATGGGGTTCTGGTTGTGGAAATACTGCTCGCGCCAGTGGCCTTGCATGTCAAAGGGAACGTGTTCCACTACCGAATAGGGGTATTGGAACACGTTCTCGTAGGTCTCCATATCGGCGAATTTCGCCAGTTTGCCTTTACTCATTCTGGTTTGTACCTTGTTGCTCTGTTGTAAATGCCTGCTTGGTTTGTACCTTGTTGCTCTGTTGTGAAAGCCTGCTTGGTTTGTACCTTGTTGTAAATGCCTGCTTTCTGGTATCTAAACGCCCCCTCCTTCGGAGGGGCTTGGGGAGGCTTAATCCTTCGGAGGGGCTTGGGGAGGCCTAGGCCTACTCAATCACCACCGTTGTCCAGCCGTGCTTGTCTTCAATCTCGCCGTACTGGATGGCGCGCAGCGTGTCGTACAGCTTCTTCGACACGGGACCGGGCTGGCCGTCCTTCGAGAAGGTGTAACGCTTGCCGTTCTCCAGGTCGTCGATGTAGCTGATGGGCGAGATGACGGCTGCCGTGCCGCAGGCACCGGCCTCTTCGAAGGTATCCAGCTCTTCTTCGGGAATGGGGCGCCGCTCTACCTTCATGCCCAGGTCTTCGGCCACCTGCATCAGGCTCTTGTTGGTGATGGAGGGCAGGATGCTGGTCGATTTCGGGGTGACGTAGGTGTTGTCCTTGATGCCGAAGAAGTTGGCAGCACCGCACTCGTCGATGTACTTCTTCTCCTTGGCGTCCAGATAGAACTCGCAGGCATAACCCTTCTCATGGGCCAGGTTGTTGGCATAGAGCGAGGCAGCATAGTTGCCGCCCACCTTATACTTGCCGGTGCCGAGGGGAGCAGAGCGGTCGTACTCGCGGATGATGACATACGGATTGGTGGAGAAACCGCCCTTGAAGTAAGGGCCTACCGGTGTGACGAAGATGAGGAAGCAATACTCCTTGGCCGGGTGTACGCCCACCTGTGCGCTGGTGCCGATGAGCAGCGGGCGGATGTACAGCGTGGCACCGCTCTCGTAGGTGGGTATCCACTCCTGGTTGAGGCGCACCACTTTCTTCACCATTTCCACAAACAGGTCGGTGGGCAGTTCGGGCATCAGGATGCCACGGCACGTTGACTGCAGGCGCTCGGCATTGTCCTTCACGCGGAACACGCGCACCTTGCCGTCCTTGCAGCGGTAGGCTTTCAAGCCCTCGAAGGCTTCCTGGCCGTAGTGCAGGCAGGTGGCTGCCATGTGCAGGTTCAGATACTCGTCGGAGCAGACCTCAATCTCGCCCCACTTGCCGTCACGGTAGTAACAGCGTACGTTGTAGTCGGTCTTCATGTAACCGAACGACAGGTTTCCCCAGTCTAAATTCTTCATAATGTCTATATTTTTGTTTCTTTGTTGCCTAAGTGACCGCAAAATTACGCAAAATCTTGCGCACGTGCAAGAAAAACAGCGAAAAACTTGAAGTAACAGTGCTGTGAATGCCACTTTTCATGACAATTAACAGAACTTTTGCTACATCGCAAGTGACTATTTTGTGAACACCAACCACGTTGATGACATAGCTAACTTGGAGAAATACTCCCTCATCCACCAGTTGATAAAGAAGCATCTTTATTCTTGTTGTGCTGGAACCTAAAAGTTTCACAAGATCTTCTGTTTTTACTTCCCCATTCCTATGGATGTACTCAATGATTATCGTCCGTTTATCGTCCGCTTTTATCGTCCGCTTTGTCATCAAGGGGATCTTTGATATACATAAGACTCTTCAGATGAGTCCAAGTCAATTGTCTCTGCGTTGAGGAGACAATGTCTTGCTCCGAAAAAGTCTCCGCGCTGCGGATACAATGTCTCAACTTTTTCTCACTCCATCCTGACCCGTATCGACCTATGAGCCTCAGTGAAAGATTCTTTATCACTTATTTTCCATATTCGGCTCGCTGGTTGAAAAGCACATCCTCCTTAATGCGTTTGCCTATATACCAGTTGGTCATGCATACCTCTGTGTTAAGGAAGGTGGCAATCCTGCCTCTTATCACACGGGGTCCCCGTGTGAGTATGGGATACCCCAGTAAAAAGATTTATATATCAATGTCTTCGATTGTCAATTCTGATAGTTTCTCGGCTGTCAAATTAACGTCAGATGCCAGTCTGTTAGCCTGGTGCTCTATGGCTGATTCAAAGTAGTTGCGGATATATCGCGCATTACCAAAGTCTTTCCGCTTGTTCTGAACGACATGGTCTAACTTCTTCTTCAAGTAGTCATCCGCGTCAGCTGTTATAACATATTCGTTTTTAGAAACGCTGAATTGGAAAATTTCATGTAGTTCGGTCGCAGAATAGTCGGGGAAGAAGATGTAGCGGTTGAATCTTGAACGAAGCCCCGGATTAGAACTGATAAAATCCTCCATCTCGTCAGGATAGCCTGCCAGAATGACTATCAGCCTATCGCGGTCGTCCTCCATTCTCTTCAAAAGTGTTGCGATGGCCTCCATCCCATAGTCGTTCTGTCCACCAACGAGGGTGTATGCCTCATCGATAAACAGCACGCCATCAAGAGCACTGTCTATAATCTTATTGGTCTTCACAGCGGTCTGTCCGACATACTCAGCCACCAACCCAGAGCGGTCGGTCTCCACCAAGTGGCCCCGCTTCAAGATACCAAGCTCCTTGAATATGCTTGCAAGTATTCGCGCAACGGTTGTCTTTCCCGTGCCGGGATTGCCCGTAAACACACAATGATAGGAGATACTGGGAGCCTTCAGTCCCTTGGCTTCTCTCATCTGCTTCATTTTGATGAAGTTGGACAAAGAGGTAACATCTTTCTTGACGCTTTCCAGTCCTATCAGTGTGTCCAACTCGGCTGTCGGGTTGTCTGTAGCCTCTTCCCTTGGTTTTTCCTCTATTTCGTTCATTCCAGTGGTAGATACAAGTTGCGACAGCCATGCAGCCTCCTCTTCCGTAATGCGGCCATCGGCCTTGGCAACAATAGAGGATACTCTGTATAAGAGTACCATATACTTCATGGATAATTCCACGTCAACTTTGTCAAGATAGTACTTTATCAAAAAATCATCAGTATCTGGTTGGATATTAACATTGTAGTAGGTTTTAAGTAGGCTTATTGATGACTCTCTTGCCTTGAAGACATCTATTTCAGAGTTCATGAAATCACAATACATGTTGAACACCTTACTGTTAAGCTTGGTATCATTATCCTTTATAATAATAGCAAGTAGAAGTTTTCCCTCTAAGGTGTCTACATTAATACTATGATTCAGTTTGTTATAGATTTTACAGATATCTTTTTTGAAAAATACATTCACATATAATCTAAATTTATCATCAGAATTAATAAGGTTTCTGAATTCTGAATGATTCGAGAGATAATGCTTCAGCGAGCTGTTCAGGTACAATTCTTCTCTGAGGAATGAAGTCATCTCATCAGAAGTCTTGTCAATCAAATTGAAGTAGTCCTCGGAAATGGTATCTACACATTTTTCGCCTTCTTTTATTACGTATTCTTTATGAAAGGCATCGGTTAATACGTCTGGGGTATAAAACATCCTCTTCAACCATAGGCGTCCTTCCCGGCTTAAATCAGTTCTGTTCTCTGCCATCATTTGAACAATGCGCTGCATCGTACGAATATATTCATCACATTGGGATGATTTTATATTTTTAAGTATTGAGTAGAATGAGAGGCGTCCGGGTGCGAAGTTTGTCCTTTCCATTAGTAATTTAAACATTCGCTTTGAATACATTCTTATTTCCTCGTAAGAAAAATCCGTACAATATTCCACGTAGTGAGAATATAGGATTAAGTCGTATAATGCTGGATTTGTAGGACACGATGCCAGGTCGTAAAACGCGAAGTCATACTCGTTATAATCTTCAGGATAGCCTAACATTGCGTAACATGTTACGATGTCTGCCCTAATATACGTTGATATCTTCAAGGCCACTTCCTCTTCCTTATTGTTGGCATCCATTTTAAATCCATCTTCTTGGAATGCGTCAAACAAGGCATCTTGCTCTGTAGCACTTGACAACAATTTAGACTTGATATGATGACGTAATGTCCTTATCAGCCACATAGCCTTTTCAAATTCTTTTTCTGTAAACATGTCATTTATAATTAGATTATACAATAAATAATTCCTACAACAAAGATAGCCAGCAGCGGCGCACACCCGCTTTTGGATGTACCGCTGCCAGAAATCTTCTCCCGAGAGTATAATCCAGTTCCTGGAATGCTTTTGTTCAGGTAAGTGCCACCCTTGCCAAAGGTCACCTTTGCCCCTTTGGGACCAACAGAGGCACTAATTCCTCCTTTACTGAGATTCACATGAACCCCTGGCGCAATTTTAATTCGTTTACGATAGTTCCAAGCCATATTATTAAAGTTTCTAGTTACGAATAAAAAAGAAAAACGTGAGCAATCTACTTCGCTTACGTTGTTCGAGGCATTGGGGAAAGCCTATCACCTTAAACGAGTAAATGCCCACGCCGAACGGCGTGAACTATCTACTTCAGTTCTTGGTGATTGTTGTCTAATTCCCCAATTATCGAACAACAAGAATCAAAAGTGGACGTCCAGTCTTATGTCCTTATATCTTTATCTGTCCATTGGCATATCTGTTTTAAAGATTACACATTTGTTGCTTGGGGAATCCGCATAGGGCGGAATCCGTGTGCAAAATTACTCAAACTTTGGCACATTACCAAACAATTTATACTAAATAAGGTGGTTTTATCAACTTATTCTTTGCTTTTCACGAGAAAATGCTTAATTTTGCAAGCAAAACAATAGGAGCCACAATTATGAGGATTAAAGATTTTGAAATAAAGAATCTATATGGTAAGTATTCCTTCAAGTCTCAACTTGATGAGAAGGTTAATATTATTGTGGGCAACAATGGAGCCTTCAAATCAACACTGTTAGAGATTGTTCGCAGGATAATGACGGCAATTATTATTCCACATGAATCAACTGAAGAAAAGACGATTACCGATTATGAAAATGCATATATATCCTTTGATAATGATATTGTTCTTCACTCATTAATTTCAAGTGAGAGAAGACACGAAGTAGACAAAATAAATAATCATACTTTGGGCTATTTAGAGGAAAGGATAATATACAAGCATTCGGATATTTTTCATGTGCTAAAGGTATATAAGGATGACAAGGAACTTGATACTTTCGATAGTTCTCAAATCAGAGTTGATTATATCTCCACATTTGACATTAAAGATAAGGATATAAACACACGTGAGACATTGTTAGACAAGCAACTAACACAGCTTCAGAGTTATTATGGTTACTATCTAAATGGACTACAAAAGCAATTCACCAGTTATCTGAACAAACAGGGTTCTGTAACCAAGGGGCTATATGACAAAATCTACACCCGTAAAACTCTTTTTGAGAATCTCGTCAATGGGGCTTTTAAAGAAACGGGGAAGGTCATTGATAATGAATCGGAAAAACTGCGCTTCATCATTGACGGAAAAACTTCAATTGAGGCGAGTCAATTATCCTCTGGCGAAAAACAACTGCTCATTATCCTCTTGACGGTATTACTTGAAGACGGACGAGAATATGTGCTGATGATGGACGAACCAGAGATTTCGCTGCATATCAGTTGGCAGTATGAGTTGCTTAATTGGATTTTAGAACTGAACCCCAATGTTCAATTGATTCTTACCACTCACTCGCCCAGTATATTCTCTGACGGATGGGGTGATAAGGCAATTTACATGGAGGACATTACGACGAAGAAGTGATGAGTAATATTTACCAAGATCAGGCACGCGATTTTGCCAACATTCCTATTCTGCGTCGGGATGTTATCGCTTGTGTTCATCTGGAGGACAAAGATGACATAGTGTTCTGGAATGCAATGTTGCAAAACCATCGTCGTGGTAAATACCATTATGTCACGCACAGCAAAAGCCAGAGTGGGAAAGAGACTTCTGGCTCCAGCCAATGTCTGAGATTCCGGCCCTATCTCAGCAGACGATTCTTTATCGGGATTGACAGCGACATGCGTTATCTAATGCAAGAATCCGAAGTGGATGCGCCCCATTTCGTCTGTCAAACCTATACATACTCTTGGGAAAACCATTGTTGCGAGGCTCGAACTATTCAAAAACGGTTTGCTTCTCTATGTCCTGAAAGAGCATGCCAATTCGACTTTGAGGCATTCCTTGCTGCATACTCTACCGTTGTTTACAAGCCATTGTTGCTCTTACTTTATTGTTTGAAGAATCATAGGCCCGATTTCAGCAGAAAACAGTTTGATGCTTGTATCCCTCACCAATGTAAAGGTATAGAACTGGCTGACAATGGCAGAGCTCTTATTGAGAGAATCGCCAAAAATTTTGCCGAGTATTTAAATACTCCATTTGCAAATACTATTGATTACGAATCAGAAAGCAGGTATTGCCATAGTTTAAACGTGGACGAAGGAAACGCCTATCTCCATATCCGTGGACATAACCTTTTCGATCTTATTGCATCTATTGGCGATTTACTATGTCATGGCACTTCCGTATCGTTTAAGCAAGATGTCTTGATGAAAGGACTACCGCCACAGAATTATTGGCAAATCATGAAAGTCGCTGAGGATATTGCTACAATATTAAGGTGACAACACCGACAAGACCTGCCAAGCTTACTTCCACATGTATGATGTGACCAGTGGCCTGTAGAAGGGAGGAGGCTGGGAAATTACATTAAAATTCATACATACAAAAAACGTGAGCAATCTACTTCGCTTACGTTTCTGAGGTATTGGGGATAACCTGTTATCTTAAACGAGTAAATGCCCACGCCGAGCGGTCAAGGTCACGGTTCAACTGCAAGGCTTCCTTGCTTCGCCCCTTGGCACAGTTCTTTGCAGGGGCAAAGCGAACAAGTCTTTTATTTACGCGCTTTCTGCGTTAATTCTCCGAAATCCGTCTTTCGTTACAGACTTTTTTCGTTATGCGAAGGTTCGCATAATTTCCGTAACTTTGCCGCTTTGACGGCGAAGTTACTCCGTCTTGGCAAAAAAAAGAAAAGTTTTTCTTTGTTTTGCTCTCGACTTTTCGTAACTTTGCGGCCTATATCAATATAAATGACATGGAAATGAAAAGAATTTGGACACTCGTTGTTGCAGCACAACTCGCCCTCGCTGCTGCGGCTCAGACACCGAAAGGGAATCTGCAAAAGGGCGACTACGGCTACTTGTACTGTCACATGAACGACCGCGGACGGGCCTGGACAGCCTATGCGCTGAGCCGCGACGGCCTGCACTATCACGACCTGCTGAACGGCGACAGCGTGTTCAGCGACCGCGAGCATGCCCGCATCGAGGGGGCCACGCGCGATGCCTATATCTGCCGGAAGCACGACGGCTCGGGCTATCTGATGGTGTGTACCGACATGAATGTGGGCCGCTTCAAGGACCTGAAGAAGCAGGCCGAATGGGACAACTACGGCATCGACCTGCTGGTGAGCGACGACCTGATACACTGGACGTCGAAGACCTTCGACTACCGCCAGGGGCCGTCCATCTTCTGCAACCCCGATGCCGAGAGCGCCTATAAAGACTGGAGCACCATCAACCGCGTGTGGGCCCCGCAGGTGCAGTGGGATGCCGACTATGTGTGGCCCGACGGCAAGCGGGGCGGCTACTTCGTGTATTACTCGATGTGGAACCGTGGCGAGGAGAAATACGACCGCATGTACTACAGCTATGCCGACGAGAGCTTTACACGGCTGACCCAGCCTAAGCTGCTGTTCGACTGGGGCTATGCCACCATCGATGCCGACATCAACTGGCTGGACAGCGACCAGCGGTGGCACATGATGATCAAGAAAGAGGGCGGCACGCCGGGGCTTTTCACGGCTACGGCTCCTGCACTGACCGGACCGTGGGGCGAGCCCGTCGAGGACGACTATGTCAACTTCGAGGGCAAAAAGAAATGCGAGGGTGTGTCGGCCTTCCAGCTGGCTGGCCACGACGACTGGATGATAGGCTACATCGAGTATTCCAGCCGTCCGAAGAACTACCGGCTCTGCACGGCCGACCGCTTTATGCGTAACTTCAAGTCGCCGCGTAACATCGAGGGCGTGAACCGTCCGCAGCATGGCTCGTTCCTCCGGCTGACCAAGGAAGAGTACGACCGGCTGCAGGCTTGGAGCGACGGCTACGAGCTGGCACGGCTGGCGGCGAACGACAAGAACCCGGTCATCGGCGGACTGTATGCCGATCCGGAGGTGCTGTGGTCGGAGCGCGACAAGAGGTATTACCTCTATCCCACGACCGACGGCTGCGAACAGTGGGACAACCACGACTTCCGCTGCTATTCGAGCGATGACCTGAAGGATTGGAAATACGAGGGTGTCATCTTCGACCTGCAGACCGACTGCCAGTGGGCCAGCCGCAAGGCGTGGGCACCCTGCATCATAGAGCGTAAGGTGAGCGCGGCGGTGAAGAAGCGGCTGCTGGGCAAGACGGCATGGAAGGGCAAGAAGGACGACGGCTATATGTACTTCTATTATTTCGTGGCAGAAGACAAGATTGGCGTGGCAGTCAGCGACCGTCCGACGGGGCCTTTCAAGGATGCCCTTGGCCGTCCGCTCGTCACCAAGGACATGGAGGTGATGAAGCAGGGCGGTGCCACCATCGACCCCGACGTCTTCTGCGACCCTGCGACAGGCAAATACTATCTGTACTGGGGCAACGGCATCATCGTCTGTGCCGAGCTGAACGACGACATGGTGAGTTTCCGCAGCGAACCTAAGGTGCTCATGGCGCGGAAAGACAAGGGCCGCTATAACTACAACGAGGGACTGTATGTCTTCTGCCGCAACGGTAAATACTATTTCACATGGTCGGAGAATGACACCCGTTCGAAGAACTACCGCGTGCGCTATGCCATCAGCGACTCGCCCACCGAACTCATTCGCGACGGCAAGCCCGTGACGGCTGCCGAGAAGACCATCGTGCTGCAGCGCGACGACGAGCGGCAGATATTCGGCACGGGCCACCATGCCGTACTGCAGAAGCCGGGCACCGACGAGTGGTACATCGTCTATCACCGTTTCCAGCGTCCCCAGGGCGTCAAGCTCGACTGGTCGGCAGGATACAACCGCGAGGTGTGCATAGACCGCATGGAGTTTGATGCCGACGGAAGGATTCTTCCTGTCAAGCCGAGCCTGTAGCCCATGGGGCGGTGGAAGTCGTAGCCCGGTTTCTTCGATGGACTGTAGTGTACCATCTCGTCGGTCGTCTCCTCAACATAGTGGACGAAGACACAGGGTTCAGTCGCCACCATCAGGCAGGATATGTTCTTTCAGTACCAAGGACACCAGACTGACCGTGTTTTTCGCACCGAACTTAGTCAGCAAACGTTTCCGATACCATTTCACGGTTTCAACGCTGAGGTGCAGGCGGTCGGCAATCTCTGGATTGGAGCATCCCTTGCAGACATCATGGAGAATGCGCTGTTCCGGAATGGTGAGGCGCACGGCCTTGCTGGCTGACTGTCGGATGATGGCTTCTACCGCAGGACTGATGTAGCGCTGCCCTTTCCATACTTGTTCTATGGCGGTGATGAGTTCGTCGATAGGGGCACTTTTCAGCACATAGCCATGAACGCCGCTATCCAGCATCCGCCGTATAACGCTGTATTCGTCGTGGATGGTGACAGCGACCATCTTGACTTTCGGGAATGCTGCCGTGACCCATTGGCAGAATAGCGTGCCGTCGCCATCGGGCATGGAGATGTCAAGCAGCAGCACGTCCGGACAGCGTTCTGCCATCGCAATTCGACAGTCGTTGAGTGTTGTGAAACAGCGGCTGACATGTGCGGTGTCGCTATGGTTGACGGCATCCGTCAGTCCCTCGTTGAACATCGTGTGGTCGTCCACGATATACACATCTATCTTATATTTCATAATGGCAATGTGAGATTGATTTCTGTTCCTTCGTTTTCGCCGGTGACTATTCGCAGCGTCCCGTGGTATGGTGCTATACGCTCGCGAATGTTTTGTAAGCCCATTCCGTTTCCGTCGGCCATGCCCTTGCCGTTGTCGCTGACGGTGAGTGTCACTTCGCTCGCCGTCTGCATCAGCTGGATGTCAATATGGGTAGCCTCGGCATACTTCATGGCATTGTTCACCAGTTCGTAGGCACAGCGGTAGAGCGTCAGTTCTATAGCCTCACCCCCGCCCCCTCTCCGAGTGGAGAGGGGAGTGGTTACTTCTTCTGTCTCAAAATGCTGGAAGGTTGCGGCGGGAACGGAAACGGCAAAGTCGTGCAGGGCTGAAACGAGCCCATTGCGCAGCAGTTCTTCTGGCATCAGGTGGTGGGCCACGCGGCGCAGCTCTTCAATCGTAGCATCCAACAGCTTCAGGTATTCACTCCCCTCTCCCTTCGGAGAGGGGTCTGGGGTGAGGCATTTTATTCTTAACAGCGACAGCATACTACCCAGCGAGTCGTGCAGGTCGCGGGCCAGGATGCGACGCTCTTTGGTCTCTGTCTCCAACGCCACCTTCGCCGCCAACAGTGCCTTTTGCCTGCGATGCGCCAGATGACGGTAGATGAACAGCACCGATAACAGCACTATCAGTCCGATGGCGGCAGCCAAGAGCCAGAGGTATAGTCCGCGCTCCTTGTCGAGAGCCGCAATCTGAGCCTCTTTCTTTTCAGTCTCATAGAGCACTTCCATCTGCGAGAGGCCGCTTTGGTAGTGGTCGGTGGCGTAGCGCGTCATCACCTCATATACCTTATCAATATATAGAGAGGCCTTGTCCTTCTGTCCCAACTGCGTATAGATTTCCGCCAGCATCTTGTAGCAGCTGGCGTCGGCAGTCGTCGCTAAGGAGTCAGGACGGATGGTCTGCAACGCATAGCCGAGTGCCTGCTGCCACTGTTTCTCTGCCATCGCCACCTCGCAGGCGGCGGCATAGACGTCGCTCTTGTCCTCGAAGCACAGGCTGTCGACCAGTGTGAGGGCTTCATGGATGTACGTCTTGGCTGCCGTCAGGTTCTCGTGACCATTCATCATGTTCAGGCGCGTCATTGCGGCCAGCACCACGGGATAGTCCTCCGGCTCCTCCGTCCGATGGGGGTGATAGTAGGCGTAGCATTTCTCGGCCGTTGCTTTGGCCTGCTTGTAGTCGTCTTGTCGCGTGTAGACCTTGAAGAGCCCCTTGCGTGCTATCGCCATCATCAGCGAGTCGCCCGATGCCTCGCTCTTCTTGACGGCCATCAGGTAGTTGCGCTCGGCTTCCTGCAGGTTGCCCATCGTCAGGTAAAGTTCGCCAATGTTATGGTAGAGGATGGTCTGACTCTCCGTCCAGTTGTATTTCTCGAAGATGGGCAGCGCCAGCTGGTAGTAGTGGATGGCCAGGTGATGCTTGTCCTGAATGTTGTAGTCGTTGCCGATAGCGCCGTAGGTACATGAGCGGGCGTCGTCGATGTCCATCTGCTTATAGCGGCCCGACTGCTCCATCGTGTCCACCACGGCCAGTGCCCATTGGAACAGGCGGATGGCCTCGTCGTGCTCCTCGCGGGCATAGTGCATCTGGGCAAAGAGACGCAGGATGTTCTGCCGCACGTTCAGCCCGTTCCTCTCGTAGCTTAGCGCTAATGCCTTACGTCCGTATTCGCTGGCTTTCTGCGTGTCATAGGGCATCCAGCCGCGCATCAGGTTGTCGTAGGCTCTGAGCAGATCGTCGCCCTTCGGCGGGTTTGCACTCTTCAGGGCTGCCTCCAACGAATCTACCTTAGCATTGCGGTGGTCATTATATGCCATTGCCGACAGGCAGATGCTAACGAGAAGTGTCGTGATAAATAGTCTTCTGGTATTCATACTGACTGCAAAGATACGCAATTCTTTCCACATCGCCACCCAAAAGGGTGGAAATCTTGTCTATAGCGGTTTTCTTCCACCCAGATGGGTGGTAAATCGGGCCTTTGGCAGTAATTCGTCGGAGATAAGCGTGGCGCAACGGCGGATTTTACGTATATTTGCACTATACATTATTAATAATAAACTACGAAAGATTATGAGAAAAAGACTACTTACATTAGCAATGCTGACACTCGCACTGACGGGCGCACAGGCCAGCGTAGCAATTAACAGTACAAACTTCCCCGACGAGAACTTTCTCTGGGTAGTGCAGAACGATTGGGACACCGACGATGACGGCACCCTCAGCGACGAGGAAATCGCCGAACGCACACATGCCGTACTCTACGGCGTAACGAACTTCAAGGGCATCGAGTATTTCTACCACATCACGGATCTCTTGATCAGTGGCCTGAACTCTGATGGCAATCCGATGAGGAATCTCGACCTCACCAAGTTCTCCAAACTGGAAAGAGTCGAGATAAGTGATTATCCCGAAACCACCTCGCTCGACTTCACCAAGAATACCAATCTGAGGTCTCTCCTAATCTCCAATATGTACGGTCTGACCACCGTTCAGATTCCGGCCAGTATAACATACCTCCACATGTATTGGAACCCGAAACTCTCCACCGTCAACCTTGACGCCTGCCGCGAGAACCTCGACGAACTGCACATGCAGGACGTCGCCATAAAGGATGTCGATGTGAGCAACTTCAAGAAACTGCACCGCATCTACATCCAGGGTGACGGCGAGGAAAAAATCTACAAAATGAACTCGCTCAACATCTCGGGTTGCATCGAACTCTGGTCGATAGAAGTCACCTGGACCGATATTGAGACCCTCACCATCAAAGACCTGCCCGCGTTCAATGAGGCCAATGTTAGCAACAATGACATCCGCAAACTCACCGTCGAGAACTGCCCGGAACTCCTCTTCCTCGACTGCCAGGACAACAGGCTCCCCGAACTGCACATCAAGAAGTGCGATAAGTTCTGGCGCATCTTCGCCAACAACAACTATATGCGGACGCTCATCATCGACGAAAGCCCCCTTGAAGAGGTCGAGGCCGCAGACAACCAACTGATGTGGCTCGACCTGAGCAAGGTGGTGTTTGAAAAAGACAGACTCAATGATACCCAGGCCCCCATCAAGGTTAACAACCAAACGCCCGCCGTTCAGGCCGTGAAGATTTCTCCGACAGAGACAGGCCTGCTGGTACATGAGCGTTTCGACGTGAGCCGAGTGCTGAACCTCCGCGCCAAGGGCATTGCCCAGACACCGCGTGAGACGACGGTCGATGGTATCCGCTACTTCGTTTTCTACGACAACGGCCCTGATACCCCCAACCTCGTGGGCTCCGACTGTTTCTACGAGTATGATACGAAGTGGCCCTATCCGTGGATAGAAGGAAACTCGAAGGACAACAACCTGCCCGTGACCCTGAAGGTGACGAGCTGGACGAAGCACCAGGCCTTCCTGACGCTCTCGCAAAATCGCGTAGAGGGACGCTATGGCGAACCGGCTCCTGCGGCCCCTACCGTGACCCGCTCGCAGGACTACGACGGAAAGATTACCTTCTCGTCGAGCAATGAAAGCGTGGTCAAAGTGAATGCCGAGACGGGCCAGCTGACCGTCGTGGGTGCCGGCACCGCCATCATCAGCGTCAGCGGTGCAGAGACCGACTACCGTCTGGCTCCCCTCACCAAGACCTATACCGTATGGATAGACAAGGCCACACCCGCATTCTCCTTCGAAAAGGCGGCCGTCACTGCCCATTTCGGTGACGACATGCCAGAGAATAAACTCAGCATCGGACTATACGATGGCGAAGTACAATACGCTTCCAGCGATGAGCAGATTGCCACGGTCAGCCAAAGCGGCAAGGTAACGGCACTGGCCATTGGTGAAGTGACCATCACGGCCACAGGAGCTGAGACCAGCAACTGCTACGAGGCCCAGCAGGCTCAATATCAGTTGACCATTACCGACCCCTCTGGCATCAGCACCATTACGTATGATGCTACTGGCACTGGCAAGGCCTACGACCTGAACGGACGGAAGATAAACCTGCCGACGGCTCGCAAAGGAGTATATATCGTGGAGGGAAAGAAAGTCGTGAAGAACTGAGGAACGGCCGCCTGGGCGACATCAGAGAATGGTATTCCCCTCCACCAGCATACCGTCGAGCATATTCACCACGCGCTGGGCATAACCGGCATCGCGCTCCGAGTGGGTCACCATCAGCACGGTGGTGCCCTCTTGGTTCAGCTGGGTGAGCAGTTGCATCACCTCCAGGCCGTTCTTCGAGTCGAGGTTACCCGTAGGCTCGTCAGCCAGGATCAGTTTCGGGTTCATCACCACGGCACGGGCGATGGCCACGCGCTGCTGCTGACCGCCGGAGAGCTGTTGGGGGAAGTGATGGGCGCGATGCGAGATGGCCATGCGGCGCAGCACTTCTTCCACCCTCGTCTTGCGCTCCTTCTTGGGCACGCCGAGGTAGATCAGCGGCAGTTCCACATTTTCTTCTACATTGAGTTCGTCAATGAGGTTGAAACTCTGGAACACGAAGCCAATCTGCCCTTTGCGTACTGCCGTGCGCTGGCTTTCCTTCAGTGTGCCCACCTCCTGTCCGTCGAGCCAATACTTACCGCCGGTAGGATTGTCGAGCAGACCCAATATATTCAATAAGGTCGATTTGCCACAGCCCGACGGTCCCATGATGGCCACGAACTCACCTTTCTTCACTTCCAACGATACGCCCCCGAGGGCTACGGTTTCCACCTCTTCCGTGCGGAACACCTTCTGAATGTTTTCTAACTTAATCATAATATATTGCAAGGTAACTTTTGTTTTCTGCTGCAAAAGTACGGCAATAAAACGAATCCGCCAAGGTTTTTAGTCTTGGCGGATACTGATTGTCTAAAAATTAGACAGTAGAGTGTATGATTTTTAGACAGTATCAAGCTGTAAGCCCGTAACCACGAAACGAGTTCCTTGGGTATATTCCGAGTCAAGGAAGAGGGTATAACCCATAGAGACAGCAAGACGGCGAGCCAGAGCGAGACCGATGCCAAGGCTATGCTCATCGGCCGACAGACGGACGAAGGGAGCAAAGACACGCTCCGCATCAGCAGCAGAAATGGCAGGACCCTCATTGCTGACAGCTATCGCATAAGTACCATCGCCGTCGGCGTAACAGCTCATCATCACAGTACCACCAGTGGCATACTTGTCGGCATTGTCGAGCAGACAGTCAAGCAGTTCGTGCAACAGTGGACTGGTATTTACCATCACGTCATTGGGCACCGTAGAACTGAACGCCGTGGCCAACGTCCGGTTCTTGTCTATTGAAGAAGGCTGCAGGTCATAACTGTCCAGCACAGAGCGTGCCATTTCATTCAATCCCACCCTGTCCCGTTTGGGGGTTGACACATCGTCGCCATAGAGACTGAACAGGATGAGCTGATTCGTAGAGGTAGCCACATGGTAGGCATCTCGGCACACCCCGGCACGCAGCTGCATATATTCGTCGTGAGGAATTTCACCGTTTGAGTCAATAATCAACTCGGCAGTATTAATCAGCGTAAGCAGCGGGGAGCGTAGCGCATTGATGCAGATCTGCTTCTCTTCGTCGGTGGTGCCCACCGTTCCTCGGGCGTAGGAGTCAAGCATAGGGTCCATCAGCGACTCTATGCTTCGGGCGGCTTTCAGGATGTCGCCGTATCGCTTGGGCCGCTCCTCGGGATTTAGCAGGAAATCCGGGTTGTTGAAAATGCGCGCATAGCTTCTCAACACACTAATAGGCGACTTCAACTTATCCTGTATCGTACTGACAAAGGCCCGACGGATGGCCTGTCCGGCCTCTGTGCGACGACGTGCCTCCTGCAACTGCAGAAACTGCTCCTTTAGCCGGCGGTTCTTCTTGTGGCGATAGACAAGCATACCAACAAGCAAGCCTATGATGGCCAGAGCCATCAGGCCAACGACGACCAACTGCTTGCGCCTTATCTCAGACTTTTCCTGTTCCATCTGGAACCGGTCGATGTCGCGAGTCATATCCATCAAGTCCTGCTCTATCAGCTCACGCTCGTCAACAAGCATCAAGCTATCCTTCAACTTAGTTGCCTGCAAGGCCCGCGACCAGTCGCCCATTTCCTCAAAGACGTTGATGCGCAGCTCCGTAGCAGTTAGTGGCACCGCTATCGAGTCACACCAGGCGAGAGCCTGGCGATAGTTTTTCTGCATCAGGTTGTGACACACCATCACCTGTTCGAGATTGGCCGCATTAAACTGTCCGCGATGGTGGTGACGGATGCTGTCGTAACGCGTGAAATACCGATAGAAAGAGTCGTGGTCGCCCATCACGTTGGCAATGATGCACCGATAGCCCAATACGCCGCTCTCGTAAAGCGGATTCTGCAGCATCTGCCGGGGGAGACTGTCGAGACAAGCCATAGCCTCAGCGGGACGTTTGAAACTAAGCGACTGGGCCAGCGCAAGATAAGCGTTGAACACCGCCACAGGGTCCTTCTCAGCATCGATGCTCTGGAGCGCGCGCCTGAAGTATTTCTCAGCCATCTCAGGCTGGTTATAACTGTTGAAGAAAAAGCCCAACCCCATGTTGGCCATATACAGATACTGCTCCTGCCGCCGTACCTTGATGTCATTGGTAAGACGGTGTAATTCGGCAAAGGCACGATGGAACCGCTTATGGTTCACCTCATATATCGCAAGGTTCATCCATGTGCGGTAGTACGTAGCCCAGTCCTGCTGCTTCTCCAAATAGTTCATAAGTGCCTGATGAGCCTCGTGGAAAGCAGTCTCGTCCCCACTGGCCTGAGTCTCATAAAGGCGCTCTATCATTTGCTCGTATGCCGGGGCTCGCTGTTGGCGGTTCGCAGACCCATGCTGGGCAGCAAGGGTTAAACTCACTGCCAGCAGCACTGCACTGAAAAAAATTTTTTTCATATCTAATACCATGATATATTATCTGGTTAAGGTCACTGAAAATCCTGATAAAATTTAAAAACGGGCTTCTATATAACTAACCTCAACGAGGTGTTATAATACGCCTCTGCTTTCGGTCAGTCGAAAAGTTTGCTGCAAAATTACAAAACTTTGCAGACACATGCAAGAGAAAAGAGCATTTATAGCCTATTTTTGCGAATTCTGAAACAATTTTGTTAATTTTGTAAGTCGGAGGAGCACCACCATTGACGTTTTTGCGGAATTTTTATCGGCAGTTAGCCTTACAGCTCGAAAAAAAATTTTTTTTCACAAAATTTGCTGCCACTCTGCCACCAGCCTTCCGAAGCCATTGTGGTTCAGGTATATAGCGGTGGTGGCAGCAAGGTGGGAGGTGGCAGCAAGGCCCAGCCCAGCCAGCCCCACCCCCAACCCCTCCCCGAAAGGGAGGGGGGCAGCTGCGCACAGGGGAGACGAGCCCCACCCCCAACCCCTCCCCGATAGGGAGGGGAGCGGCTGCGCACAGGGAGGTGACGGCAGGATTGGTAGTGACATCAAATGACTCACCAAAACTGTTCACCACAGTGAAAACAGCGTTTTCTTGCGGAGAAAACGCTGTTTTCCAGCGTAGAAAACGGCGTTTCCCTGCCTGGCAGCGCACTTACTGTGCGCAGCCGCTCCCCTCCCTATCGGGGAGGGGTTGGGGGTGGGGCTGACTGGGCTGGTTGGGCTGTTGGGGGCTTTGCTGCCACCTCCCACCTTACTGCCACCACCGGCATGTGTCTGAAACACAGTGGTTTCGGAAGGCTGGTGGCAGAGTGGCAGCAAATTTTGTGAAAAAAAGGTTCTGCGTCAATTTAGGTGGTGAATATTTGTTACAATATTTAACTATCTATCTGATAGTGAATGCATTAGTTAACATAATAAAGTTGCAGATGTGCGTATTTTTTCGTATCTTTGTATGTGACTTCAAATCAGAAAAAGCGCCCATCTGCATGGCGCAAAGGTACGAAGAAATCTGGACTTACGCAAGTAATCGGCCAGATAAAATCAGTCGTGATTGAAAAATGCCGTTCATGGCACATCGTGCTGGATCCGTCAGAGGAGTCTCCCCTGAACGGCGAGTGTCAAACCCTTTATGCACATACAACCGGCAAGCGTGTCGTATGTCCGTGTTGCGGGAAGCCTACGTCGACAGTACACAGCTACCGTCTGCGCAAGATACAATGTACGGAGTGGCTTGGCCATCACACTACGCTGATACTGAAGACGCGCCACATGGTATGCACGAACAAAGACTGCGGGAAGAAGTTCTTTGCCGAGCCTCTAGCGATGACGCATCCTTATGGGCGCCATACCCATGAGGTTGAGGAGCGCATCCGCCATGAGGCTCTGTGTCAGACTGCCCGCAAGGCCTCCGAGACGCTGGCCATACAGCATATCCAGATAAGCGCCTCAGCCTGCATCCGTGTACTGCGGTTGCTGGGCAGGGTGAATCCCGAGGTGCGCACCAGCGGATTCGTGGGACTGGACGACTTCGCCAAATGGAAGGGGCACAAGTACATGTGCGTCATCGTGGACCACTACACCCGCGAGGTGCTTGCCGTCTTCGACTCCCGCTACGGCCAGGAGATCACCGACTGGCTGAAGTCACATCCCGAGATAAAGGTCGTCACCCGCGACGGCAGCCAGAGCTATGCCTCCGTCATCAGCGCAGCCTCGGAGCTGATCATGCAGATATCCGACCGCTTCCACCTGATGCAGGCACTGAAGAGAGATGCCGTGGAGCCCATCAAGGCCCTGCTGGGGCAGAGAAAGCAGAATACGGCCTATCCCTATCCGTCGGAGGACGAGGCATACAGATATATCCTGGGCGACATCTGTGAGATGGGCGATGCCAAACACCGTGACAGGGTGAAGACGTATTACGAGGTGCGCCGGCTAAAGGATGAGGGGAAGACCATAGCCGAGACGGCAAGGCTGTTAGGCATCAAGTCGCAGAAGGTCTACAAGGCATTGAACATGGATACATCAAAAGTCCTCAGCACAGAACAGAAGCTGGCCATGAAGGCGGCAAGGGATATGGCAAGAATTATCAACGCAGGCTGCATCACCCCCTCGACTGTCGTGAAAAGGCTGGAGGGAAAAGTGCCGTCAAGTATCGTACACAGATGTATGAGGTCGCTCTCGGAGCGCTACAAGGTGCTGCGCGAGGAGGTACGCATCCACAACAAGGCACTCGGTGAGCAGAAGAAGACCATCAGTGTCAGGGAAAGTACGATATGGAAGTACATCGTCACGGGAGAGACTACTTCGAAAAAACTGCTGAAGCTGCATGAGACACACCCGGAGGTGGAGCAGGTCATACTGACCTGCATAAACTTCCGCAAGATGCTGCACGACGAGGACGATGCGCCAACTATGGACGAATGGCTCAACGAGGCCGGAGCCTGCCCGCTGAAGGAAATCAGGGGATTCGCAGAGTACATCAGAAAAGACCGCAAAGCGGTGGAACTGGCATGTCAGACCTCGTTTAACAATGGATTGCTGGAGGGAACCGTCAACAAAGCCAAGGCCATCAAGAGGAGTATGTTCAACAGAGCCAAACCAGAGGTGCTAAGAGCCAAGATGCTGTACAGCGGGTTGAAATGGGGATGGAATTACCACCCAAATTGATGCAGAACCGAAAAAAATGGTTCTGCGTCAATTTAGGTGGTAAATATTTGTTACAATATTTAACTATCTATCTGATAGTGAATGCATTAGTTAACGAAATAAAGTTGCAGATGTGCGTATTTTTTCGTATCTTTGTATGTGACATCAAAGAAGGAAAAACGCCCATCTGCATGGCGCAAAGGTACGAAGAAATCTGGAATTACCACCTAAATTGACGCAGAACCAAAATTTTTTTTTTTCGAGCTGTAAGTTTGACTGCGGAAGTCTGAGCTTTAGCGAATGACGATAAAGACAACACGATAAGAACTACCATCAAAGCCCCGTTTTTCGTTAAGTTCATCATTCTGTCTTAATGCTATTATTTCCTTGGTTGCGGTGTTGGCATGGGTCTGGGCTGGAAACGGAGGGGA
This sequence comes from uncultured Prevotella sp., assembly GCA_947165435.1. Classification (GTDB taxonomy): domain Bacteria; phylum Bacteroidota; class Bacteroidia; order Bacteroidales; family Bacteroidaceae; genus Prevotella. The sequence goes on along the minus strand of CAMVAI010000013.1, from coordinate 21,606 downwards.
TTATCTCGGTCGCCCCAAATGGCAGTTTTCAGCAGATTGCCGATAGGCAGTTCTAGTTTCATCCGCTTGCCGATGCGGAAATAGGGCGTGACGATAGGTTCTGTAGTCCAGCGGCCAGACATGGGATTCACATAGCGTCGGACACCGAAATTCGAGCCGAAACGGTCGTTGAAGCGGATGTCGGCATAGACGCCATAAGTAGTGGTGTTCACGTATGGACTGAAAGCAGGTGCGACTATGGGATTGCTTGCATAATAATAGCCGAAGGCATGGAGTGAGACAGTCCTGCTGACATCATAGCCTATAGTGCCGCCAAAGCCATACTGTGTGATGAGTTGGCTCTGCATAGGCATCCAATACTTGTTTGCTGTCGCAGATGCTGTTAGATGCAGCCTTCCGAAATCCTGATGAAGCGTGAGTGAGCCTGTCTGAAAATCCATCAGTCCAGGCATCTGCGCTGTTGCAGTATTGACGCCAAGTACGCCTCCACGCCATAGGTTAAAGGACTTTCCACCCATTGGCGCATATTGTACTATACGTCCTGTATTTGGCAATTTCCTATCCGTGGGCATCAACTGATATTTCGGACTCATAGTACCTATGAAGAGATTTGCCGAGTCCGTCATCAGATGATTGTCAAATTCCATAGTTGGTAAGACAGCATCATCCCCCGACAATTTCCCTTTGTCGTTCTGCTCCGTCTGCGCATTCGCTTGTAATGCACAGACTATGAAGAAAAAGAATATGGCAAAGTTATCGTCCATGTTGCGCTGATTTATGAATTCACATTCACAAAGGTACGAGTTTTTCCCGAGTTACAGTAACATCGCCCTCATCTTTTATATTTTATTATGGCTAAGGAATAAAAAAACGAGAGCGTGTTTTTATTGTCGGGTTCTAATATCCCATTCGCGAGGTGTCCACCTGTTTCTTCTGCTTCTCCTTGAAGTTGCCGATGCGGTAAACGGCGGTAAGGGAGTAGTTAGTGTAGGGCCTCCAGACGCGCATGGCGTAGTCCTGATTGGCTATCGTGGAACGAGTGCTGATGCGGGAGTTCAGGATATTCTCGCCCTTGGCCACGAGGCTCCACTTGCCGTTCTTCGAGGTGTAGCGGAGCGTAGCATTGAGTTGCAGGAAGGGGTCGATGTCATAGACGCCCTGGATGGCCTTCGTCTGGAAGAAGGGATTGAGGATGAACTGGATGTTGTGCCGCTGAGAGAACTTGACCACAGCCATGCCGCCGAGGATACCTGAGAGACGGGTGCGGTCGATGGGCAGGTCGAAGAATTGGGTCTTGTCGTGGCGGTAGAGAGCGGTGGCCATGATGTTGCCGTTGAGCCAACTGCCGACGCGGAACTGCATTGAGGCTTGCAGTCCGAAGTAGTTGGAGTAGTCGAAGTTGGTCTCCTTCATGATGACGGCCATGCGGTCTGTGGGCTGATAGGCCATCTGCACGAAGTAGTCGGGTTCCAGCATGGCAAATGCGGTGAAGGTGTATTTGCGATTGAGCTGCCACATCAGGTTGATGTCGTATTTCGACATGGGCTTCAGGTCGGGGTTGCCCCATATCTCGCTGTAGGCCGAGGCATAGTAGATGCTGCTCATGGTACTCCAGTAGCTGGGATAAACGGCCTCGCTACTGAAGGAGAGGTTGAGCATATTCTTTTCGTTAATATTCCACATCGCATTGAACTGCGGATAGATACGCCACTCGTTCCACTTGGTGGCGTGATATTGCTCAGCCGTTACGGATGCTTCAAGGCTCAGCGACTGGCCTATTTGCTTGCTCATTCCGACGTAGGCGTTCAGGATACGCTCGTCATAGTCCACGTGTGAGGTAGCGTCGGGCAGGGGCATGCCGCTGGTATCGAGGGTGGTCTGATAGCTGTTGTTGGTGGTGAACTGCGCCTTGCCGCCGTAGTTCAGTTCCCAGCCCTTTGGCAGCGCATGGGTCTGGTCGGCAGTGAAGAGCCATTTACTCACCTTCTGGCGACTGTCAACATCGAGATCGCGGCTGATGTCATTCAGTTTTCCTTCAAGACGCTGCGTGCGCGGCTCCTGATAGTTGGTGTAAGACACACCAAGCTGCAGGCCGAAGGGGGCAGAATAACTGGCATCCACATTGTGCAGATAGGTATGCTGGCGTGAGTTTTGTGTGGACTGCGCTGTGCCCGTCGTGGTGTTGGTCGAGCGGGTGCTATTCCACTGTCCCGTATAGGCTAAACTCAGCTGGTGGTTGTCGCTGATGGTGTAGTCGAGGCCGAGACGGTAGTTGTGGTCGGTGCCGTCGCTGCGGTTGCGGGTCTTGTCGTTGTACGGCACGCGCTGGCCGTTAAGCGGATGGTTGGCCTCATGCTCCACCTGACCGTAGCCCGTGCCATGAGTAAACCTGTACGAAGCGTCGATGCCCAGTTTGCCGTGATTATAGATGACGCTGCCGCCCGCATAGCCCGTGCCGTATTTATGCTGCCGCCAGCCGCCCATCAGCTGGCCGGAAAGTTGGTTGGTTCCTGCGAAGTCCTTGGTGACGATGTTGATGGCCATGCCCCGCACATGATATTTCGCAGGAGCCGACGGCATCACTTCGGCCTTGGCCAGCATGGCGGCGGGCATCTGGCGTAGCCGCTCCACCACTTTGTCGGCACTCAACGTGGTGGGCTTGCCGTTGATGATAAGCGTCACGGCCTGACCAGAGAACATGACGGTGCCGCCCATCTCGCTCACACCAGGAATGCTGACGAGTGCGTCGTAGGCATTGTCGGCAGGGTAGAGCTGCAGCAGCATGGGCATGTTATAGACGAGGTGGCCGTTCTCAGTGCTGGATACGATACGCTCACCTTTTACCTGCACGCCGTTCAGCCTGATGGTCTCTGGCTGCAAGCGGATTGTTCCCACTTCTGGCTGGCTGCAAATCTTGTAGAAGGTCTTGTAACCGACGTAGGAAATGCGGGCGAGAACTTTGTCTTGCATTCCCGACGTGCCGTCGCCTACCCGTGGCCTTTCGTAGGGGATGGCGAAATAGCCGCTCTCGTTGCTGACACCACCGCTAAGCAGCGTGGAGTCGGCAGGGTTGAGGATTGCCACGTTGGCGTATGCAATGGGCTGGCCTTGCTCGTCGATGATGGTGCCTGTCAGGCGGCGGTCGGTCTTGTGGGTACACTCCACGAAAATCTTACGTCCGTCCTCATCGGTACTCGTAGTGACGCTGATGGGATAGAAGCCTATCATCTGCTGAATGGCTTCAGGCAGGTGTTTGTTCTTGACATTAGTGGTGATACGGAAGTCCTCCAGTTCGTTGTAGAGAAAGTAGATGGTGTAGCCCGTCTGTTGCTCTGCGAGTTGCCTCAACGCATCAGAGAGGGATACGTTGTTGTATTCGCATGAGATACGTTTCATTCCCGAGCTTTGCTCGCCTACCCGTAGCCTTTGCGCTTGTGTGCTGACAGTCAGCAGCAGGGCAATAATGAGAGTCAGATATCTGTTCATGGCGGCTGACTATTCTACGGTGATGACATCGTCCTTCAGTGTGACTGTAAGACGCTCGAACTGGTTGAGGTCGCTGACCACTTGACCGATGCCCTTCTGCGGGTTCCACACAAAGCGGAAACGGAGTCCACGGGCTTCGTCATTGACAAACGTGACCTTGGCATCGTAATGGGCGGATATCTCCGACAGCATCTTTTCCAGTGGGATGTTGTCGTAGATGACGGTGGAAGCCTCACCCCCAGCCCCTCTCCCAGGGAGAGGGGAGTGATTACCTTTGCTGTCGATATTCTCTGCGGAAGAAGTATCTACTCCCCTCTCCTTTGGAGAGGGGCCGGGGGTGAGGCTCCAAATGGCAGCAAAGGCAATACCTGACACAAGCATGATTCCGACGAAAGAGGCAGCTATCTTCATCCAGCCAAAACTATGCTGTTTGGGATGGACTTTTTGATTAAGTTTCTGCCATGCAGCATCCACATCGATAGGTTTGTCTGCCTGACGCTGGCGACTGCTGCGCTTGGCTGCTACCATCAGGCGGTAGGTCTCGCGGGTATCTTCGTCACGATTGATGATGTCCTGGATTTCCTGCTCGGTGTATGCATCGGGGTTGTCGAGCATTTCCAGTAACTGGCGGATGTTTTCACTTGTCGTTTCCATTGCAATAAGTCTTTTAATGTTTGAAGTGATTCCTGATTTTCTGGATGCTTTGGGCGAGATACTTGTAGGTGGTATTCGGATTCAGACCCAGCCGACGGGCAATCTCTGCGATTGTCAGGTCTTCGTCGAAACGGAGACGGTAGATGCTGCGGTGTGGTTCCTCCAGTTGCTCCTCCACGAAGACCGAGATATCTTCCAGCTGCTCCAATTGTCTGTCAATGGGCTGCAGGTCGGAATCGTCTTCTATAGGCAATAGGTTCTTCACCCGTTCGTGCAGTTGCATTTGCCTTATTCTGTTCAGGCATGCATTGCGCACGGCAGTAAAGAGATAGGAATCGTTCTTGGGCGGAATGTCACTGTTGGCAACACGCAGAAAGATGTCCTGCACTACATCCTCGGCTTCGCCGTCACAAGCCAACAAGACTCTGGCCAGATGAATCATCTCGCTGTAGTTCCGGCGGAAAAGCTGTTCGATAAATTGCTTTCGCTCGGCCAACTCCAAGCAAGCTTGGTTGGCACTCGCTGAATCGCAATTTTCAAGTGTTCTCTTATCAAGCATATCAGTCTTTCAGATCCTTGCACCCCGTTTTAGGACACTTCTATATATAAGACACTTCAGCCCCATCGTTTTTTTATGGAAACGCCAACTTTTTTCATTTTTCTTTGGTCAAACGCGATATCGTGGTGCAAAGATAATAAAAAGGAACTGGAATACTTCTTATTTTGATATTTTCAAACCGAGTTTGGCAGATGGTGTCCTGCCTTTATAAAAGACCTGTGCCCCTTCGTTTTTATATGCGGGTTCGTCTTCTTCCCGCATCCACCCCATGCCTCGGAAAGTCTTTTTGTTCCATGTCTGGCTCTCCTTTGCGTTCAAAGTCATGTTAAGGGCTGGCACAAGGTCTTGCGACCGAGAAACAGCCGCTGTTGTTATCCATTCCACCACGACGAATACACCCGTCTTAGGGAATGGTATGGGATTGGCAAGTTTTATACCATCCTTGCCGACTCTTTGATCGGACTGAATGATAATTCCACCATTGATGACGGATTCATCTCTTGGTGTACCAGTTAGGGCATCAGGCTTGCGCAGGTCTAAGCGAAGAGTTGCGTAAATCGGTTTTTTGATGGTTGTGAATGTCAGCCAATGAGTGGAATAGTCGAGACTTGCCAAGATAGAATGTATGTAAGGAGCTGACGACCATGTGCTGTCATAAGGAATGAACAGAGCCATTTCAAATCCATTGGCTCCCCTATGGCATGTCTGCGTCTTCTCTTTTACCCGACCCATCGTCGTGAGCTTCGTTCGCTTAGGAGATTTCGCACTAACGCAGACTTCTGCGAGAGGAATACTCTTGGGGACAAGTAACACCGTATGTCCACTGATGTCGGTAACAGATATATTTTTCGCCTCATAGCAGATATGCGACAGTCTTATCCGTTCTGTTCCTTCAGGCATCTCTATCGTTCCAGATTCATTGGTATATCCTCCTGTCTCATTCCCAAACCATACACTCGTAAATGCTATAGGCTCTTGCGTAAGACTATCCCTGACAGTAAACCGCTGCTGTGCATTTGCAACTATGGCAATGAGGGCGAGCAGTACGATGCTGATGGTTCGCTTCATAATGAGTGCCTAATTAGTTCTTTTCAGTCTGACGGTCTTTTTCAGACAGTCCACTTCAAGTAGTTCTCGGGGGTAACTTTTGGATTACGTTCCAAAATATTAGTATCTTTTTATGGATTTCTATTCTTCCCGAACCAACTGTTCCCTTATCCTTTCTGTTATAGGAAACATGCCTGAATATTTCTTATAATCATCCTGCAACAATTCAGGCGGAGAAGATTCTTTTTTGTCTGTATATTCGTATTCGACCACATAGAACTCATCTTCAACATCAATGTCTCGTACAAGATTTTCTTTCTTATGGGTCAATGTCAGATGTCGGTAACTGTTGGAAGATTTTAAGTCGAAAACGGAAGGGGCATTATAGTCGTCATTGCGATAAAGTTCTGTCTTGTTGTGTTTCGATAATACTTGTGTGTACCCGAATAGATTGATCACAAGCATGTTCTTGGGCCACAAGGCATCTATAGAGAAAAGCATCTCGTTTTTCTCAGGAAGCATCTTGCAACTACCTATTGATACAGTATCCGCATAGACAACACCCGCCTTGATATTTCTCTTTTTGTCACGCATGGTCTCTTCATATAAAGAGTATTTGTCAATGAACGGAAGCGCCATGTATCTGTCGCCAATCATCATGCTTCGTTTCTTCTGTGCAATGTCCTGTCTCTTTGACATAAAGTAATTCGTTACGACATTACCGCAATGCACCTTTCTGCTTTTGGTGTCGATATAGAATTCCCTTATTCCGTCCATATAATATTTCAGGCATGAATCCACATGCTCTATACTCCTGAAATACACTTTACAGTGATAGTATTTCTTTCTCTTCGCGGTGGCAGTGATTTCTGATATTATGTAAGATGACGGGGACAGGAATATAATGTCGTCCTCATTATAAACAAGGCTCTTGGGCTGATAGCCTATATGAGAAATATGATATTCATAGCCTTTCTGAAGGCTGATATATCCTCCCATGTCTGAGCGTCCTATTACAGCTCCATTAGCATCATAGACAGTAGCATAACTAACGGGATTCTTGGTTATGCTGTCTGCCAACATCACTTGCTTGGCAAATCCCACCAATCTGGTAAGGAAAAGTATTTGAGCTAAGATAAATAATTTCATGTTTCTGAATGTGTTTATTTTCTACCATCCATTAATCTGAAAGCACACTCCAATACTGATTCCCAAATCATGAATCAGCTTGTTTCTATAATCGTTCCTTTGGGTGTCAAATGCTTTTACAAGATAGGCTTCGTCACTTATCGAAGCCATAATGCCGATGCTTGGTGTAATGTGCATCTTCACGCCGATGCTTGGCGAGACAAACAGGCTTAAGCCCTGCTTGTCTTTTGACAGAGAGTATTTCTCATTGGTTCCCACATTCTTATTATTAAGTAGGATGAATACTCCAGCGCGCAGATTAACAAACGGAGAGAACCTGCGGTCTAAAAAGAAGTAATGTGTACTGGCGTAAATGGGAATAGCCGAGAACTTATACTTCTGATGATAGCTGTATCCAATACCGGCTCCGATACTGAAGCGATCATTGCTGAACTTTTCGTGCAGGTAGTTTGCAGCGATGCCCCCGTCGCCATATTCGCCTATGCCTTGCGAATAGGAAACATCAGCGACGTTCAGGCAACCTTCTCCTGGGTCAAACGAAGTCTGAGCTTTCGCAAATGACGGTGCTATGAGCATCATCAACACGAATAGGAATCGTATGGGCATCGTACTTGCTTTCAGTCTCATGGGCACGCTCACAGTGGGTCTGTCAACTCTTTAGCTTGTTTTCAGCACCTTGTATCTTCGCTGGAGGGCCACGAGCACGCTACGCTCAGCCATAGGATTGAGCCCACGGAAGGTGGTGTGCTGCTTGAGTTCGCTTAGCGGCATATCCAAAAGCAGTTTGGCGATACACTCATCAGCAAAACTGTTGGAAACAACATTCACACCAGTGAAATCAAGAACAACCTTGTCGTTCTCCTTGATGAGTGGTAACAGCTTCTCGCGGAGTTTCATGCCCATGTCGCGGGTACCGAAATCTGTTCCGTATTCTATAAACTTAAACTCTACCATAGCGATTCCAATTCTTCTTGTGAATCAAACACATCAATTGAGACGTTGTTTGTTCCCTTGAAATATTTGTCTAACAGAAAAGCGATGTCCATATACTCATATATGATTTAACGCCGCAAAGTTACAAAAATAATCCGAAAGATATTCATCCTTGCCTCACCTTATTTATATATTTAAGTAAAAATGCATTTGGTTATGAACTTTTTTTGCTTTTTCGTGTAGCAAATCGTACCTTTGCAGCGACTAAAGGACAAATGTCGAACAAATAATATCGAGACAATGAACCAGAACGAGCAAGAATTTGAGCGGCAGGTGCGGGCGCACAAGGCAACCATCTACACCGTCTGCTATATGTTCAGCAAAGACCAGGACGAGGTGGCCGACCTCTATCAGGAGTGCCTCATCAACCTGTGGCGAAGCTGGGCGAACTTCGAGCACCGCAGCGACGTGCGCACATGGATTTACCGCATCTGCCTGAACGTCTGCGTCAGCCTGGAGCGTAAGCGTCGCCGCCATCCGACCATCCCGCTGACGATGGACATCAACCCCTACGAGGAGGACAACCAGAACTCGCGCCAGATGGAGATACTGCGTCAGCGCATCAACCAGTTGCCGCCTATTGACCGCGCCATCGTACTGCTGTGGCTGGAGAACATGAGCTACGACGAGATTGGTGCCATCGTGGGCATCTCGGCCAAGAACGTCAGCGTGCGCCTGGTGCGCATCAGGGAACAACTGAAAAGAATGAAATAGATTCGAGATACGTAGGCTCCGGAACTACACCTAATTATTAATCATAAAAGGCATAAAATTATGGAAATTCAGGCAAACAATATCAACATCCCACAGAACGAAGTAGACGAACTCCGCGAACAGCTTGACCTGTTCAAGCAGCGACAGGACAAGCCAATTATGGAAACTCAGACAAACAATAACAACATTCCTCAGAACGAAGTAGACGAACTCCGCGAGCAACTCGCCTTGTTCAAGCAGCGACTGAACCAGCAGGAAATCATCAACGACCGACTCATGCGCCGCTCGATGAACGCCCGTATCAGCATCTTCACCAAGGGGAGCGTCGTAGCCGATATCTTCGGATTACTCATGATGCCTCTCATCATATTGGCACTCCACATGGCTGGGGCCTCGTGGTATATGGGCATTGTCATCGTCATAGCGATTATTGCAGAACTGGCCTACAACATCGTTGCCCACCGCAAACTAAATCAACTCTTCACGACTGACAACGATATGCTGACCGTTCGCCGCGGGCTAATCAAGTTCAAGCGGAACGAGCGCCTGCAGATGCTCATCTCCATACCGTTAATAATTCTCTGGGTGTTCGCCTTATGTTGGCAGTTAGGAGCCTTCTCTGATGATCCTACGGCGAACGGTGCTGTCTTCGGTGCCAATATAGCCATAGGCGGTAGTATCGGTCTTCTCATCGCCTTCGGCATCTATTTATGGGAGATGCGCCGCGTGAATCACTCCATCCGCGAGATTGACGAACTATCCGCAGAATAACACAGTTTCTAAAATACACTCTCTCGTTAAAGCAGTGCCGACCGTGAGGCTGGCACTGCTTTATTACAAGATTTCTATTTCGGTAGAAGCATAAACGAGTGCAAATTTACAACTTTTTAGCGAGAATTGTTCGCCTCACCTACATCTTTTAAATATATTTAGGCGAAAAGGCATGCCGCATTCGTATTTGCCCTTGTTCTATGCGAAATGTTAAAAATCAGCAATGGGAGCAAAATATTTACGAAATAATTTGGTTTATATCATAAACTTATCTATCTTTGCAGCGTGAACCGGACACGATTGGCCGAAGACGTGCTTTCTGCAGGAGCACGGACGAGGCCAGAGAGTAGTAAACAAAAGTAGAACATCACTTAAAAATGAAACAACAATGGAAGAAAAGAATAACATGACTGCCGAGCGCAGTCTGGAGATTATCACGGAGCAGATAGAGCGCAGCCGCCAGGTGGTGGCAAAAGACACAGGACTGTCACTCTACGTGGCAGGACTATGCACAATGGGGATGGCCATTCTTATAGGCATCCTTATCTATCTTACGTCCAACACAGCTTGGTATCTGATGTACATCCTTCTGCCTGTCATTATCTTCGCTGCTGACCGCTATGCAAAGAGAGGCAAGCCGAAAGTACCCGCCAGTCTGGTCGGCTCGATGGTCGATAAGACTTGGCAGACGTTCGGCATCTTCGTATTCGCATACTTCGTGTTCGGCATCCTGTATAACATGCTGATGGCACACTTCGAGCAGCCCGAAGTCTATTCACGTCTTGCGATTCAACCCCTTCGTGTCGTGCTTCTGCTTATGGGCATGACCATTACCATCAACGGTTACATATTGAAGAGTCGTTGGATGGTGTGGTGCGGCATTGTGGGTGGAATCGGTGGCTTCATCTGGGAGTCGTTCTACGTCACGCAGACACTGACCGGATGGTTGGTTTATTATACCAATGCTCACTATGTTGGCGTAGCCCACGGCATTATCCCTGCCATCATCGTCACTATCTTGGCATTCATCGGCCTGACGCTCCCAGGCATGAAACTAAAAAACTCGTAGCCCATGTTCAAGCCATTAGACCCCCTGCTGCATGCCGAGTTGCGACTGGCCGTGATGTCGCTGCTCATCAGTGCCGAGGAAGCTGAGTTCCCCTACATCAAGGAGCAGACGGGAGCCACGGCTGGCAACCTGAGTGTGCAGATAGACAAGCTCTCGGCGGCAGGCTACATCGAGGTGGAGAAGACCTTCAAGGGCAAGAAGCCCTGTACCCTCTGCCGCATCACGCCTGTAGGACTGAAAGCCTTTGAGGATTATGTGAAAGCGCTGAAAAGTTATCTGAACGTAAAAAAGACATAACCGTTAGATAGTCACAATCGCTCAATTACATCAGTTCGGGTATAATTTGAGGTGTTTCATACAAATTTATACCCGAATTGATATATTATTCACGGAAAATATGTATCTTTGTACCCGTTAAGGTATAATTTAATGATAACTCTATCGGAACATATCAAGCAAAAGCGGAAGAAGAACGGCCTTTCGCAAGTGGAACTGGCTGAGAGAGCCGGCGTGGGCCTCAGGTTTGTAAGAGACCTCGAACAAGGTAAGCAGACATTGAGGATGGATAAGGTGAATGATGTGCTGGCCTTGTTTGGCGAATATCTTGGACCCGTAAAGACTGACATCGTATGAAGCAAGCCGGTATCTATGTCAACGAAGTCTTCTGTGGCACGCTCACTGAGGATGAAGAGGGGTATCATTTCTGCTACGCCAAGGAGTACCTTGCGCGAGAGGACGCAACCCCTGTAAGCCCTACGATGCCCCTGACAGAACATCAGTATGATAAGGAAATGATGTTCCCTGTCTTTGACGGACTCATTCCTGAGGGATGGCTCTTGGATATAGCATCATCTTCATGGAAGATTGACCCGCGAGACAGGATGTCGCTCCTGCTGGCTTGTTGTAAAGATTGCATTGGAAACATCAGCGTAAAACCATTGGAACATGAGTAAGTGTCTGTATTGCTATCAGGAACTGGAAAAAGGCCAGACGGACTTTCATCCAGGCTGCGCACGGAAATTCTTCGGCAGCGAATCTGTTCCCATTCTACCATATACGCGGGACAACATGTCAGAACTGGCCCGGCAGGTGATACGTACCAGTGCATCAGTAACCGGTGTGCAGGCCAAGATGTCGCTCGATGTTGACCGTGGGGGCAAGAACGAGCCTTCAAAGTTTACTATCGTGGGACTTTGGGGTAAGTATATCTTCAAGCCGCAAAGTGCCAAATATCCCTGTCTGCCCGAATTGGAAGACCTCACGATGAAGATGGCCGAGGCCGCCAAGATACGCACCGCCCACCACACACTTATCAGGATGGCTGATGGCGAGTTGGGGTATCTGACGCTCAGGATGGACCGTGGACGGAAAGGCGGGAAAATATCTATGCTGGACATGTGCCAACTTACCAATCGCCTGACTGAGCACAAATACTACGGCACCTACCAGCAGTTGGCTGAAACTATCAAGAAATACTCATCAGCCCCCATGCTCGACGTACAGCGCTTTTGGGAGGTGGTGCTGTTCTCATGGATGACAGGCAATTCCGACATGCACTGCAAGAACTTCTCGTTGATAGACACGGGCGGTGGCGAGTATCTTCTGTCGCCAGCCTACGATTTGCTGGCTGTGCTGCTGGCCGACCCTGCGGATACTGAGGAAATGGCCATGAGTTTCTCGATTGGCGGCGGGAAAAGCGGTTTCAACCGCGATACTTTCATGACTGCCTTCACCCAAAGCGGTATTCCTGCTGCCGTAGCAGGGAAAATGATAGAACGGATGAAGAGTTACCTTTCTCAATGGAAAGAACTCATCAGCCGGTCATTTCTTCCAGAGCAGATGAAGGCAGACTACTGCGCTTTACTGGAAAAGCGGAAATGCGTTTTGGACATCCGTGCCTGAAATGGCGCGGCGCATGCGCAGGATGTCATGGACGTTGCGGATGATGCTCATCGTGCCGAGGCTCAGCAGCAGGGCGAGGACGGTGGCCGAGAGGAGGCGGGAGTTCTGGGCGAGCCACAGCAAGAGCCCCGACTGGACACGGACGTTGAACAGGGGTATGTCGGCAGGCATCGACAAGACGAACACCAGGGTGACGGCTCCGCTGACGAGGCCAACGACAAAGGCGGCGACCATCGCCAGTTTGTAGCGGCGAAGCGTGGCCTCCTGATGCTGGCGGACATATTCCACGGCATCGAGGCGGCGAGTGAGTGTGGCCATGAAGTCGGCCTGGTCGTCGAAGTGGGGTTGCTGGGCGAGGAAAAGTTCCTCAAGGGCTTTGTCTTTTGTCATAACTTCAGTATCTCCTTGCAGTTTACTCATAACTTCAGTCTTTCTTTCAGTTTGTCACGGCCCCGCGAGAGCTGCTTTTTCACGGCATCCTCCGAGGTGTCGGTGATGGCGGCAATCTCCTTGATGTCGTAGCCGCTGAGATAGTAGAGCGTGATGGCCGACCGCTCCTTGGGCGGCAGGGTGCGCAGAGCGAGGTAGAGGCTCTGGTGCTCGAAACTGCTGTCGGCGGACGTGGGGCTGATGAGTGTCCGTGCCTCGTCGAGCGTCGCGACCGTTCGCAGGCTCGCCCTGTGGTTGAGGAACGTGTTGTGGGCAATCTTGAAGAGCCACGAGCGGAAGCGGCCTCGGTCCTGATAGCCTGCACAGGAGAGGTAGGCCTTCACCAGCGCATCCTGCGCCAGGTCGTCGGCATCGCCCTTGTTGCCGCAGCAGAGGGCGAGCAAGAAGCCGCGAAGTGCCTCCTGCTCACGCTCCACCAGGGTGATGAACTGCTCGCGTGTCACTTGCTCTCGGCTTGTGCTACCAGTAACTGCTCCTCTGCCTCCATCTCCTTGGCCAGCATCCGCCTGCCAATGTTGTAATTAACAAGGATAGCGATGCCTATGCCTGAAAGAACTGCTCCGATTAGGCTGAATTGTTGAAGTGCTGCAGTCGGCATTCCACCAACAAAGGCCAGAACGATGCAGGGGCCTATCAAGGCAACGCCGAGGAAAGAAATGATACTGCCCCACAGCAGTTTCGTCAGCAGTTTCTCTTTCAGCAGTCTCTTCTTGGGCGAGATCTTCTTTATCAGTTCCTCGATGTCCATATCGGGGTTCTTCTCAATGGCGGCCAGCACAATCTGTGTGCGCTGGTTGGTCTCGTTCATTGATTTGCGGATAGCAAGCCATACGACCATGATGGGCAGCACGCATCCGCAGGCGATAGGCACTAAGATGGCAACTAATTCTTTCATAATTCTTTCTTCTTTTTTATTGTTAAACTTTTGTTTTCTTGAACCGATTCACTATAATAACAATTCAAGGAGACAAAAGGTGACGCCGAGGGGTAGGAATTTCTATTTCAGCATCCCATAATAATAGTTCAAGACATCAACTGCTGAAGCCTTCAACTTGATAATCGGGTCTATGAAATAGAGCCGTTCGCCATCAGTGAGCACGTTGTCGCCATCGGCTGAGACCTTTGCAATGGCTATCAGGCGAGCGCCCTCTGCCGTTTGCGCTGCATTTCGCGTGCCTTGCTCGTAATCTCCATATTGTTCAGCGGATAGCCCAACCTCGAACACTCTAATATCGCTTCGGCTGCTATCTGCCTCACTCCTGCGTTCAAGCTCTGCACGTACTGGAGTGCGTTCTGTCCGTCTCTTAAAAAGAGCATCGATAACTTTTCTTCCATACTTCCACATAATCTTAGGTGACAACTTGCGGTTGCAAATTTACAACATTTCCACGAGATAATGCTATTTTTACATTTAAAAGTTCTCAGAATTAGAAAAAAGACATGATAATCGGATAGTCATAATCGCTCTGTTATACCCGAATTGGAATACTATTCGCAATAAAAAACAGTTATCTTAATGCTGACTTCAAAATGTTCTTCAGCAGATACGTGGCGTTCTGGTTGCGGGCCACGCCCTCGGAGAGGCGATAGGTGTAGGTGATTTCGTCGGAGAGTTGTATCTCGAAGCAGTAGTTGTGGAAGCGGGTAGGGTATTCTTCCTGCATTTTCGACAGCTCCAGGTCGTGGGTGGCGATGATGCCCGTGATGGGGAGTGATGTGACGGACTGAAGGAACAGACGCGAGCCGTTGAGCTTGTCGAGCGAGTTGGTGCCTTTTAGGATTTCGTCGAGGATGATGAGCGTGTGGCGGTTCTGCCGACAGGTCTCGATGAGTTGTTGCAGGCGGAGCAGTTCGGCATTGAAATAGCTGATGCCGTGGGCAAGGTCGTCGGTGGTGCGCATGCTGCTGAACAGCGAGAACAGCGAGACGCGCAGGCTGTCGGCAAAGACGGGCATACCGCAGGAGGCCAGCACGTAGTTGATGCCGACGGAACGCAGGAAGGTGCTCTTGCCCGCCATGTTCGCGCCGGTGATGATGTAGTAGTGGCGGTCGGCGATAGTGAAGTCGTTGCGCACGGCCTTCGCGCCGAGGAACGGATGATAGAGCCCGCGCGCCTCATAAACCACCTCGTCGGCATCCACCAGCTCGGCATCCGTGGCCGCCGGCTCGTTGTAGCGGAACGTGGCCATCGACACCAGCGCGTCGAAATGGCTCACGGCGGCTATCCACTCGCCGATGTGCCCCATGTAGCGGTCTTGCCAGAGCAGGAAGCGGCGCACGATGAAGTAGTCGGCCAGGTAGAGGGCATTGGAGATGGGTACCCACACCTCGTTGCGCTGGTCGAGGGCATTGATGATGCCCTTCAGCAGGCGGAACGACTTCAGCGCATCCTTCTCGTCAGCTGACTTGCCGTCGATTACCCGTAGCCTTTCGTCGCCCGACAGCTGACTGATGATGTCGCGCCCCTCTCGGCTCTTCAGGTCGGCGGTCACTATTTGCATGATCATGTTGACGTAGGTGCCCAGTCGCGGCAGGATGATGTTGATGCTTCGATTGATGCGTTTCAACGTTCGGCCAAAGAGCAGATAGACCGCCAGCATCTGCAGCAGCACCCACAGCATGGGCAGTGCTCCGGACAGCGGGCCAAAGACGGCTCCGGTCAATAGTCCATAAAATACGATGATGCTTCCCACGGCTACGATATAAGTGAGCCGGTGTGCGGCAAGGCGGGGCATCTGCATCTGCTGCACCGCGTGCAGGGCCTCCAAGATGTCAGCAGTATCAATCTGTCGCCCACGATTCTTCGCCATATCAGCAGTGTCAATCTGCCGCCCCCTGCCTTGCGCCATGAATGCCGTCCGCAGCGGCTCCCTTTCCGACAGCTCGCGGATGGCCTCGCGCCGCGCTTCTATTTCGTCAATGGTCCTCACCCGCGTCTCGGCCAGTTCCCTCGCCAGGAAATCGCTGCCGCCGGTTGTCACGGTGCGGTTGATGCGATGGAAGAGCGACTGCGGCCCGAAGATGTCGAGGTCGAGCGAGAACTCGTGGCGGGGATTCGCGTATTGCTCACCAGAAAGGAAGGCGGAGAAGTCGCCGTCGAGATAGTTCAGCTCCTTCTGATAGACGCTGCGCAGGCTCTCCTTCTCGTCCGACCTCCGGCTGTTCCTGCTGTCCCGCCGGCGTATCGCCACGTAGGCGGCAATAAACAATGCGGCCACTACGAGCGCCGCCGCATTGCTCCACACCGTATAAGCCACCACGCAGCCCACGGCCAGACCGATGGCCGACAACTCCAGCACCACCACCAGCCGGTTGTGCTTGTTCAGCTGCCGTATTTCCTCCGTCAGCGTCGTGATGCGCTTGGTGTATAGTTCCTTTGGATACATATAAATGTGCTATGATGCTACAGGGCACAGACGCTAGTCAAGAAGCGTGTCCGATGACCGCTGCCCTGCTGCTTCTTTTTTTTTGCCATGAGCTTGAATCATTTTTAGTGCTTTTCGCATAATAACTATCCGAACAACTTCCCGACGATGTCGAGCAGGTTGCGGACGGTCTGCTTGTCGGGCACGGGTATCTTCAGCGAGGTCTGGCCTGTCTCAGCATCGGTCTCGATAAGCGATTCCACGAGTTTCTCGGTGGCTTCGGGCGATTTCAGTGTGGCGGCAAGGCCGCTGAGGAAGGCGGTGCCTTGAGCTATCAAGTCCTTGGGGGCTGTGGGAACGGACACTTGTCCTGATGGAGTCGAGGATGGGGCGGGTGACTTCGAATCTTCGGTTGGGGTTCTGTCCTTTTCGTCTCGTAGTTCTTCGGTTTCAGTAATGTAGGCCGGTTCCTCAGCGTTCTCAGGGGTTGTGGCAGGAGGCTCGGGCGAATCGGCCTTCCCCTCTTTCGGTGTCTCGGAAGATGGTGCGCTCTGTGTTTCTGGTTTCTCGTCTTCCTCCACCATTTCGCCCAGGGTGTCCATCATCTGAGTGAGCTTCGAGCCTTCACCCAGGAAGATGGTGTCCTGTCCGTTGTCGAGCACGCCCTCGAACATGGCCGACTTGAAGCGCAGCTTGTCGAGCATCTGTTCCTCGATGGTATTGGCCGATACGAGGTTGATGACCTGTACGTTGCGCTGCTGGCCAAGGCGGTAGATGCGGGCGATGCGCTGTTCCAAGACGGCGGGATTCCACGGCAGGTCGAGGTTGATGATGGTGGCTGCCGACTGCAGGTTCAAACCCGTAGAACCGGCATCGGTAGAGAGGAACACACGGCTCTCCGGGTTGTCGGCAAAATTGGTAATGAGCCGTCCGCGAGCCTCTGAGGGTACGCCGCCATGCAGGTATTCGAAACCGATACCGCGCTGTTCCAGTTCGCGGGCGATGAGGCGCGTCATGCGCTCCCACTGGCTGAACACCACCACCTTCTCGCCATTCGTCTCGATGAGGCTGCTGATGATGTTCAGTGCCTCGTCCACCTTCGTGTCGTTGCGCGTCTTCTGGTCGAGGATGTAGGTGCTGTCGCAGAGCATGCGCATCTGTGAGAGACAGAGCATCAGGCGGTTACGGTCTTTCTCGGAGAGGAAGTGCATGCGTCGCCATTTCGTCACAATCTGCACCACGACGTATTTCAGCTCGTCATGCTGCCCGCGCTGCTCCTTGGTCATCGGCACAAAGAGAATCTTGTCCTGCCGCTTGGGCATCTGCAGGGCCACCTGCTTCTTGGTGCGGCGGAGGAGTCGTTGGCGGGCCATCTCGCCCACGCGGTTCAGGTTCTGATAGCCCAGCACCTTGCCCGTCTCGTCGCTCACGATGCACTCCGCTTTGAATTTCCAGAACGGACCGAGGCAGAAGTTGTCGGCAAACTCCATCACGGAGTAGAGTTCTTCGAGCTTGTTCTCCAAGGGCGTGCCGGAGAGGATGACGGCATACTGCGACACGACGCGGCGCATGGCCATCGAGATCTGTGTGTTCCAGTTCTTCAGTCGCTGCACCTCGTCCATGATGAGCAGGTCGGTGTTGAGTTTGCCCAGTATCTTGATGTCGTTGCATGCACTGTTGTAGGAGATAATCTTGTAGGGCACGTCCAACTGGTACTGCGCGACGCGCTTGTGATGGAGTCCTTCGATGACGTGTGCCTGCTGACCCGTGAATCGCTCTATCTCGCGCTTCCACTGGTACTTCAGCGATGTGGGACAGACGATGAGTGCCGACTGTATCAGCTTTTCTCTGCGCATCAGTTCTGCCGTACCGATGGCCTGGATGGTTTTGCCCAGTCCCATCTCGTCGGCAATGATGCTCTTGCCTTTGGCGAAGGCGAAGCGTATGCCTTCCTTCTGGTAGGGGTATAGCGAGACGGTGAGCAGTTGGTCGAGCACCTCGTCGGTGTATCGCTGCAGCACGAGTTGGCGGAACATCGCCTCGCGCTTCTCCACCACGAAGTCGATGGCATCCTGATAGAAGCGGAACGTGTCGCTGATGGCGATGGCCTCTCGCGCAAAGTCCTCCACGGTGCTGTAGGCATCTTCCAGCATCACGCCGTCGCGGTCGAAGTAGCGCTGGGCCAGTGCTTCGTACTCTTCGTGGTGGTCGGTACCGATGCGGATACAGACCTTCCTCGCATCGCCTCCTCCACCGGCCAGTCCTTCTGTCGGCAAATATCTCAGATAGACAGACGTGTAAGGCGGAATCTCCCGATGCACCCGTACCCTGCGGTTGCCCAGAATCCAGAGTTTGACCGCCTCCAGGTGCTTGCACGTACCCAGTTGGGCCGTCTTGAAGTCCATGCACGAGCAGTAGTTCCACTCGCTGCCCTCGCCGCGATATACTACCTTATATTCCGACTTCGTCTTTGGACTTTTGACGGAATACTCGCCCGGCAGCAGCCGGTCGTTGACACACGAGATGCCAAATGTCTCATCCTCTGCCACCTGTCTGCGCAGGGCTACCTGCCACTCTGTGAGCGTCATGCCCTCAGGCTTCATCACCCACGAAATCTTGCCCTTCTTGGCGGTCTTCTTCTTGGACGTGCCGGTAGCACTTTTGGGGGTCTTTGCCCTATCTGTCTGTTTCTTTGCCATTGTCTGGAAATAGCTTGTTAGCTGTGATGTCCTTGATGTGATGTGTAAAAAACGACACAAAGATACGAACTTTCATGGATTTTTCGTATATTTGCGCCAAAGATTTAGGAATGTTTATCAAATTTCAGTCTGACGATTTTTTTCATAACAAGTGCCTAATTTGTTCTTTTCAGTTTGACAGTCTTTTCCATGCCGTTGGGAGTGCGGAACTTGAACATGGCCAAGCCTCATCGTCCGATGGGCTGTTGTGATATATAGGTCATTCACGGGTAGTTGGTCTATCTTTATGGTCGGAAAATGAAGGAGTCTGCCAGCGATGGTGTCGGTGGACAAGCCATTCTACAAGAATCTCACTTCTGTTGTAAGCGTCCTCCTTCCTCCTTGCCGTAACTCGGGCGTATTGATGCGAATGTCGCAGTCAACGACACAGAAAGCTCCTGTTTCCGAAAGAATAACGTTTTCATCGTGCATGTCGCTCAAATAGATGTCGGGGGTGGCAAACGTCCAGTTACGAGGATTCTTTAATTCAAATCCCATGCGCTGCATGTATATGGCTATGTCTTCGTCAGAGACATGTGAGCCACCGACGAAAGGCTGTTCACAGATGATTTTGAACTCCCCTTTCCTGTCTCTGCCAAAGCCCAAAACCGTCAGGAGTGTTTCGGGGAAGTATGTATTATGAAGTGAGATCCTGTCCAAAGCCAGAATTGGCAGGATGAAATAATCGAGACCAATACTCTTTACCAGCGTCGAACCATGGTCATATACTTTCGCCTCGCCGCCTTCAGCAATTTCCTCACCGAAGAAACTATTTAGAGAATCCTCCACATGCTCCGTCCAACAGCCTGTAGCTTTGGCCCATCGCTCTATGGCTGTTTCCTGCTTCGCTCCTTGTTGGCGCTCTCTTTCGAACTCGCTGAGAGCTTGTGCAACATCTGTATCTGTGCCAACTTCTGCTCCCGCGAGTAGGGATGCAATGACATTTGTCGTACCGCCCGCTGCGCAGCCATGCTGTTCTCGCGGTGAAAATCGTTGATATACAAGCCTTCCGCTGATAAACTGTTCTGCATAACTATCCAGTTTTAGCAGACCTTCAGGCGTAAAGCCCTCGGCAATGACGGTGCGGACAGAAGCCCAAAAATCTGCATTGTTCATAACTCAGTTTGCCTTAATTGATTACAATGATGGTGCAAAGATACGAATAAACGAGCGAAAAACAAAAGGAAAACACGCTTTTCTTTTGCTTTTCCGAGCGACAGTATCTTCGGTAAAACCAAAGATACAAAATTTCCTTGGATTATGAACTTTTTTTCGTCTTTTCGTGTAGCAAGTCGTACCTTTGCAGAGACAAAAGGTCAAATGTCGAGTAAAACCTATGGAATAATGGATTATACCAGTTGTTTCAGCCAGAGGTCAAAGAATCTGTCATAAACCGTATAGCCTTTGGCATCATGATATACGAGATCCTTGTCTATGAGTACTGTCAGAGCAGTTTTCACGCTACTGGCACTTGGCAATTCGTAGGTCTTTATAAACTCATTACTCTGCGGACTCTTCACGCAGTCAGCCTTGGCGATGGCTTTCAATAGTGACAGTTGATTGTCGGTCAGGAAGAGCACAAGACCCTCATACTGCATGCTGCTCCTGTTGACGATGTGCTGTATGGCTTCCGTCACCTGCCGCTCTTCGCTGACTGTCTTGCCCTGCTCGTATAGCCGGTTCAATATCTGCTGAATGTTGGCTGTAATTCCATTGAAGCGTGTGTAGATGGTATGGAATATCTCTTTGGAAAGACTTCCCTTTCTGGTTTCAAAGAAATGGCGGGCAAAGTCGTAGTAGATTTCCTCATGCAGCGGGTGTAGGCCCATGCCGGTTGTACTCTGATAAAAAGGACGGTTAGGAGAGTTGAATATCTGTGCCATCAGGTGCTGCTTACTGCCCGAAAATACAAAATGTACGTTGGGGGCAAACTGCATGTATGAGCGTAGCAAGGCCTCCGTACCCGTTTCAGGATAATAGGTAATCTGCTGGAACTCGTCGATGGCGATATAGATGTTGTGACGACTTTGCTTAAGATAGTCGAAGATGGTCTTCAGTGTCATTTCTGTCTGAACCGCTTCAATACTGACCGAGACCGTCGGCATACCCGTGAGAGGGTCGGCACTGAACACCGGGCGCCATGAACCGAAGAACTGCAGCAGCCGCTTCAGTGCCTGCTCTTCGAAAGTGAGCACATATTGGGCTATGGCTGTCCCCAGCATTTGTACAAAGTCGTGCTGGTTTTTGGTAGAATAGATGTCTATATAGATGCATACAGCCTCCTTTTCTGTCTGTCGAATCCGGTAGAATGCATTCCTGATAAGGCCGGTTTTGCCAATCCTGCGTGGCGATATGAGCGTGGTGTTACGCCCATTCTGAAGATTGGCTATCAGTTCTTCCGTCTCCTCTGTCCTGTCGCAGAAATACTCTGGTCCGGCATATTCTGCCAGTACAAATGGGTTCTGTTGTGTGTTGTTCTTCTTTGCCATAACATCATCTTTTTATCGTGTCATTTCCGTGACGTGATTTCCGTGACGTAAATTACGTGATGCAAAGATACAATATTCTTCTGGCTTAGGCAAATATTTTGAGCAAAATCTAACAGAATTTCCTTGAATGATGAGCTTTTTTCGTTTTTTCGTGTAAAAAAGTTTTTTGGTTCTGCGTCAATTTAGGTGGTAATTCCAGTCCCATTTCATGCCGGCATAT
>CAMVAI010000012.1 GCA_947165435.1 uncultured Prevotella sp. | reverse complement strand
TTTGCAACTGCCGTCCCACATCCATCCCGCACCTGACTGTTGCAGCAATAGGATGGCTTTACGCTATGTTGAAATATTTTCACGTGCGAGATGTGCGGGATGTGCGGGTTGTTTTTTTTGTTGCCCTATACATATACGTGCGCGCGATGTTGCACAAAAATGCATGCCTTTTTCTTGAATAATTGAAAAATTGTTCGTATCTTTGCAGCGCACAAGTAGGAGGAGAAAATACAAAACAACAGTGGGAGGAATGGAAGTTTCTGCCATTTTATAAGAACGTTGAACACGATAAAATAGTATTGCTATGAGTATGTATCCAGACTATAGCACAATGTTTTTTCCCTGATTTTCTTGGAGAAATGGAAATTTGTTTGTAAATTTGCGGCGTGTAGTTACAAATTATTCAAAATGGAACAGAGAACATTGTTGAATGAGGCCCAACTGGGAATCCTACGATTGTTGGGCAGAATGAAGACCGTAGAACAGGTGAATGAATTGCGTCAGGTCATCTCTAATTATTATGCTCAAAAGGCTACAGAAGAGATGGATCGTTTATGGGAGAATGGTGAATGGAGTGAAGAGAAAAATGAGGGTGTCTTGAAAGAACATCTTCGAACCCCTTATAACTATGCTCGATAACAGACGAATAGTTCTTGACACCAATTGTCTTTTGGTATGTTTCATTGTTTCAGATGATAGCCATTTTGATGTTCTCAAAGATGTGTCTTTCCCACAGCTCTTGGTTTTGAAGTTAAAAGAGTTTCTTGAAATACTTATGCAACCACAATGGTCGGGAGGTTCTTCGTAGTTTTTCTTGATTTTCTTGGAGAAATGGATTCTGAAGGGAATGGGAAATTAAAAGTAATGAACAACCTAAAAACTAAAACGATATGAAAAAACAAATCTTTATTTTGCTGACAGTGCTGGTTGCGACTATGTCTGCGGTTGCATTGACGGTGATGCCTGACACGAATGGCTTTGAATATTATACCGCATCCGTCGTTGTATCGCCAGAAGGAGCTGGCACGGTCAGTCCTGCCTCGAAAAGAGTTATGAGCGGCACTACTGCAACGTTTACCGTTACAGCGAATGCTGGTTTTGCTTTCGATGGATGGTATTTGGATGGTGTGCTTTTGTCTAAAGAGAATCCTTATTCCCATCTGGTAACAGCGAATGTCAAGATTGTTGCCAAGTTCAACACCCTCGACGCTGCCAACCTGACCCTTGCCGTCAAGTCCGGCCAGGAGGGTTGGGGCACCGTCAGTGCTTCGCCGGGCGGTACCGTTACGGGCGACATCCGTAAATACACGGCAGGCACCGAGGTAACCCTCACGGCTACACCCGCCAAGGGCTACGTGCTTGACCATTGGGAGACGGGCGACGGCACGGTGCTGTCGCAGGCCACCAGCTATAAGATGACGGTCAGCAGCGACATGGCCGTCTATGCCGTCTTCGCCCCGCTGGCCAACTACCGCTCAGACCTCATCGCCTTCCCCGGCGCCGAGGGCTATGGCCGCTTCACCACCGGCGGGCGCATGGTTGACGGGCGCGGGTCGAAGGTGTATTACGTCACCCGCCTGGACGACAGCGACGAGGAGGGTACCTTCCGCTGGGCCGTGACCACGGGCGACGACACGCCGCGCACGGTGCTCTTCAAGGTGGCGGGCACCATCTATCTGAAGAAGAACGTCGATGTGAAGTCGAACACCACCATTGCCGGACAGACGGCCCCCGCCGGAGGCATCTGTCTGGCGGGCTACCGTGTGAAACTGGGGTCGAACATCATTGTGCGCCACATCCGCTTCCGTGCCGGCGACCTGCCCAAGACGAGCATGTCGCCCCTGGGTGTGGAGAACGTGAAGAACATCATTCTGGACCACTGCTCCATCGGGTGGTCGATGGAGGAGAACATGACCATGTACGACTGCGACTATACCACCGTGCAGTGGTGCATCTTTGCCGAGGGTCTGTACGACTCGCGCAACTCGAAAGGCAACCGTGCCTACGGTGCGCAGTGGGGTGGCGAGCATGCCACGATGCATCACTGTCTGTTTGCCAACAACAACAGCCGTTCGCCGCGCTTCAACGGGGTGCGCGACAATGTGAGCGACCGCCACGTGGACAACGAGTTTGTGAACAACGTCATCTACAACTGGGGCTCGGTGAACGCCGTCTATGGCGGCGAGTGCTCCACCACGGGCAGCACGAAGGACACCGACTACAACCGCGTCTATATGATAGGCAACTACTACCGGCCCGGCCCGGCCACGAAGAATGCCACCGGCAGCCGCCGCTACTGGGTGTCGGCCAACGGGGGCAGCATCGACGAGGTGGGCCAGTGGTATCTCAGCGGCAACAAGTTCGAGACCGCCAGCAAGTGGGCACCATCCTCGACGATATGGAGCGATGCCGAACTGAACAAGGTGAACGAAGACAACTACTACGGTTTCGTAAGCGACGATGCCTCGCGGGCTATGAACTTCTGGTCGCTGTCGCAGTTGAAGAATGAAGTGTCCTTGCAGGCGCTGGCCGACAAGGCGCTGCTCAAGGCACTGCCCGAAGGTTACCAACTGACCATCACCCCCGAGGCTGCCGAACAGGCCTACCAGAAGGTGGTGCTCGGGGCCGGTGCGTCGCTGCCCCGCTACGACGAGGTCGATGTGCGTGTGCTGAGTGAGGCCGCAGGGCTGCGCGACCCGCAGTTCGGCGGTGCCCGTGGGGCGAAGTTAGGCATCATCGACTCGCCCTACGACATCACGCTGCAGGCCCACGACCGCTTCGTGGCTCTCTACGAAGGCGACAAGGCTGCCGACGACCGCGAGATAGACGTGACGTGCTATCCGCTGCTGCAGATGGACGCCACCGACTGCCGCGTGCAGGATGCCGACGGCGACGGGCTGCCCGATGCCTACGAGACGGAGGTGGGCCTGAACCCGGGTGACGCTGCCGACGGGGCTGCCCTGGATGCCAGCGGATATTCGCATTTGGAACTGTTCCTGAACGGGGTGGCCAGCGGCACCATCGATGCCAAGAAATATACCAAGCACCAGGCCGTGGCGCAGATGAGCGGCTTCGACGCCATTGTCGGCGAGGGCGGCTACAGCACCCTGCAGGAAGCCATCGATGCTGCTCCTGCCGGCGATGCACCTTATTACATATTCGTCAAGGCCGGCACCTACGAGGGCCACGTGCAGATAAGCCGCTCGAACATTCACCTGACGGGCCAGTCGAAGCATAACACCATCGTGACATGGAACAAGGTGTATAACGACGACGGCGGCTCGGTATATACCAACGCCACCGTCAACGTGGGCACGAAGCAGCAGGCGGCCAACGACGTGTCGTTCGACAACCTGACCCTGCGCAACACCCGCGCAAAGGCCGGGCAGGCCCTCGCCCTGTTTACCAACGGCGACCGCATCCTGCTGACCAACTGCAACGTGGAGGGCTATCAGGACACGTGGCGCACGGCCGACAAGGACGGCTACCGGCAGATGGCCCGCAACTGTAAGATCAGCGGGCGCACCGACTTCATCTACAACCGTGGCGAGGTATTCTTCGACAGCGACACGCTGCACATCGTAGAGAGTGGCGGCTATGTGGTGGCCCCGGCACACATCAATGCTAAGTACGGCTATGTGTTCCGCAACTGTGTGATGACGGCAGCCCAGGCGGGCACGCAGACCTATCTGGGGCGCCCGTGGACGGACAAGCCGAAGGTGGCGTTCATCGATACGCGCCTTGCGGACGGTGTCAGCATCTATGCGCAGGGGTGGGCCGACATGGACGGGCTGCCCTCGCAGATGGCCGAGTATAACACGCGCGATGCTGCCGGCAATGCCGTTGACCTGAGCCAGCGCAAGACATCGTTCACGGCTGGCAGCACGACGGCATCGAGCAAGGCGGTGCTCACCCCCTTGGAGGCCGACGGCTACAAGCTGGACTATATGTTGCGCAGACAGGACGAGTGGGATGCCGACTGGCAGGCCACCATCTTGCCCGCTCCGCAGGTGTTCGTCACCGGCAACAGGGTGTCGTGGTCCGACCCCACGGGCTATGCGCGGTGCTTCGTGGTCGTTGCCGACGGAAAGGCCACGGTGACCACCGACCATAGCATCGAGGCCAGTGGCACGGTCACCGTGCAGGCCGTCAGCGCATACGGCGTGCTGGGTCGTGCGGCCTCGTCGGCCCATCCGTCGGAAGCCACGGAGCTGGCAGCCGATGTCAACAACGACGGCGTGGTGAATGTGAAGGACGTGGTGACCCTGGTGGGCTACCTGTTAGGCAAGTCGGGCTATATTGACACCAGCAAGGCCGACCAGAACGGCGACGGCAAGGTGACGGTGGCCGACGTGGTGAAACTGATTGCTAAACAGTGATTTCCAATTACTGTTTCCTAACCACGGATTTCACGGATTATAGGGTAATCTCGCCACTGCCGTAGCAACGGTGGTGGCGACTGTCATAGACCACACAGAACTGGCCGGGGGCTACGCCGTGGATGGGCGTCTCGGAACGAATCATGAAGGTGCCGTCGGCTTGCGGTTCCATCGTGGCGCGGAAATAGTCGGAGGTGTGGCGAATCTTGAAGGTGACGCTGAGTGCAGAGCCCTGCATGTCAGCATCCTGACGCAGTGCTATTTGTGTGTAGGGCAGCGTGAGCCAGTGCATGTCGCGCACGAGGAACTGCTGGCGGTAGGCCGAGGCGGGGTCGTAGCCGTGGGCCACATAGAGAATATTTTCTTGGATGTCTTTCTTGATGACGAACCACGGCCCGCCGCCGAAGCCGAGGCCCTTGCGCTGACCGATGGTGTGGAACCAGAGGCCACGGTGGCGACCAATCTTCTTGCCGGTTTCCAACTCTACCACGTCGCCGGGCTGTTCGCCGAGATAGCGGCGGATGTAGTCGTTGTAGTTGATCTTGCCCAAGAAGCAGATGCCCTGCGAGTCGCGGCGGTGGGCCGGGGCCAGGTGCTCGCGCTCGGCAATGCGGCGCACCTCGTCCTTCATCATGTGGCCGATGGGGAAGAGGGCTTTCCGTAGCTGCCAGTCGTAAATCTGCGCCAGGAAGTCGGTCTGGTCCTTCACGGGGTCGGGGCTGGTGCAGAGCCAGGTTAATTGGCGGTTTGCGGATTCGCCGTTTATGGTTTCCTCTTCCGTCTGTGCGTAGTGGCCGGTGGCTATGAGGTCGTAGTCGTGGCCGCGCTTCTCGTGGAAGGCACCGAACTTGATGAGCCGGTTGCACATCACGTCGGGGTTGGGGGTCAGTCCCGCGCGTACCTTGTCCATGGTGTAGCGCGTCACGCGGTCCCAGTAGTCACGGTGACAGTCAACCACCTCTAACCGACAGCCGTATTTATGACTGACGGCGGTGGCCATCTCCAGGTCTTCCTCGCTGGAGCAGTCCCATTCCTCCTGCTCCTCCGGCCCTATCTTGATATAGAAGCAGTCGGGGTGCAGCCCCTGTCGCACCAGTTCGTAGAGCACTACGCTGGAATCAACGCCGCCGCTGAGCAGCACGGCAATACGTTTGTCTTGTAGATTCATGGGTGCAAAGTTACAACATTTTTAGGCATGCGTCGCACGCTTGGCGCGTATTATTTCGTAAAAGTTGTTAAATGTGAGGCGCATTCCATGGCTGTAACAGGAATTAATTATATCTTTGCAATATCAAAATGATATCACCATAGATGACCTGTAAATATATGACGAAAACCAATAATCATTAAAGCAATAAGCGATATGGAAACAAAAGAAGTAAAGTTTGGTGGAGTGGTGCTCAACGGCTTCGTGATGCTGTTCGTTGTGCTGGCACTCTGTGCAGCCTCGCTGGTAGGCATTGTGTATGGCATCATCCAGTTGGACGAGACCGATGGGGCGTGTGGCGGATGGCTGTTGGGCGGCAGCATCGTGCTGCTTATCTGCGACATCATCTGCATGTGCAGCTTCTTGCAGCTGGAGCCTAACGAGGCGCGGGTCATCACATGGTTCGGAAAATACAGCGGCACGTTTGGCGAGACGGGCTTCTATTGGATCAACCCCTTCTACGGTACCAAGAAGGTGAGCCTGCGCGCCCGCAACCTGGATGCCGAGCCTATCAAGGTGAACGACAAGACGGGTAATCCCGTGATGATTGGTCTGGTGCTGGTGTGGAAGCTGAAGGATACGTACAAGGCACTGTTCGAGGTGGACACGCAGACGATGGCTGCCAATCCCAATACGGTAGGGGCCGACGCCAAGGGACTGATGAACGCGCTGGAGAAGTTTGTGCGCGTGCAGAGCGATGCGGCCTTGCGCCAGGTGGCCGGACAGTATGCCTACGACGACGAGGATGGCAAGAGCGGCGAACCCACGTTGCGGTCGAGTGCCGACGAGATTAACGAGCAGCTGGAGCAGAAGCTGGACGAGCGGCTGGCACTGGCCGGCATCGAGGTGGTAGAGGCTCGCATCAACTACCTGGCCTACGCCCCGGAGATTGCTGCCGTGATGTTGCGCCGCCAGCAGGCCGATGCCATCATCCAGGCGCGCGAGAAGATTGTGGAGGGTGCCGTGTCGATGGTGAAGATGGCACTCGACAAGCTGTCTGACGAGAACATCGTGGAACTGGACGACGACAAGAAGGCCGCCATGGTGAGCAACCTGCTCGTCGTGCTCTGTGGCGACGACAATGCACAGCCGGTGGTGAACACGGGTACGCTGAATCATTGATTCAGTTCATGGTTCTTAGTTCATAGTTCTTAGTTTAAACTGTTGTTTATGGCAGAGAAGGGTAATACCAAGAGTTTCATCTTGCGCGTGGATACCGACACCATGAACGCCATAGAGGCCTGGGCTGCGGACGAGTTCCGCAGCACCAACGGCCAGCTGCAGTGGATCATCACCGAGGCACTGCGCAAGGCGAAGCGTCTGCCTAAAAAGAAGAAAGGAACGAGCGATGGAGAATCGGGAGATTAAGATTGTACGCGATTCGGAAGGCAAGGCTTTCGAACTGGCATTTATCGTGTTGGCCATCCTGGTTTGGGTGTACACCGTTTGGGTGTTCATCCGCTTGCCGGAAACTGTGCCGGTACATTTTGGCCCCAGTGGCGCGCCAGATGCCTATGGCAGCCGGGGTTCGATACTGGTTCTCGGCATCCTGATGACCGTCATGGGGGCAGGCATGATGTGGGGAGTGTATTACCATTTCAAGGTCAATCTGCCCGGAGTTGACATCTGCAATGCCAGACAGGCAGCACTGGCGGCGCGCATGACGCGCTTGATGGGGCTGACGATGCTGTTGCTGTCGGCAGCCATCGTCTTTGACACCCGGCGCGGCCACATCCTGATGGCGTTTGTGGTGCTCGCTGTGCTGTTGGCGATATGTGCCGTGTTTATTTCCTTGATTTACAAAGCGAAGTAAGACGCTTTAGTACGCTTCGCGGTATTTGTTCTCGTCCTTGTCGTCGAGCATGGAGAGGTACGACTGGTAGCGGCTCTGCGCGATGTAGTGGTCTTCGACGGCCTTGAGCACGGCACAGCCCGGCTCATGGGTGTGCGTGCAGTTGGAGAAGCGGCACTGCTGGGAGAACTCGAAGATTTCGCGGAAGTAGCTGGTCAGCTCTTCGCGCTCCATGTCGAAGGTGCCGAAGCCCTTGATGCCCGGCGTGTCGATGAGCCAGGAGGGGGGGGCAACGGCGGAACCATTGACCACGGCACCGGCAGAACCATTGACGGTGTCAACGGCAGAACCGTTGACCACACTATGGACCGGTATCATTTCAGAGAAGGTGGTGGTGTGCTGCCCGGTGTTGTGGGCATCGCTGATAGCTGCCGTGCGCAGGTTGGCACCGGGCACGAGGCGGTTGATGAGTGTCGATTTGCCTACGCCGCTGTTGCCGCTGAGCAGCGTCACCTTGCCGTCGAGCAGCGGGCGCAGCAGGTCGATGCCGTCGCCTGTCTCGGCAGAGACGGCCATGCACTGGTAGCCGATGGTTTCGTAGAGCTTCAGCATCATCTGCTGGTAGTGGCGTTCATCGTCAGTCAGCAGGTCGGTCTTGTTGAACACCAGCACTACGGGCACGCGGTAGGCTTCTGCCGATGCCAGGAAGCGGTCGATGAACGTGGTCGATGTCTCCGGCTTGCTGACGGTGACGATGAGCAGTGCCTGATCGACGTTGGCGGCCAGGATGTGGCTTTGTTTCGACAGGTTGATGCTCTTGCGGATGATGTAGTTGCGGCGGTCTTCAATGGCTGTAATCCAGTTGCCGTCGCCCACTGTGACGCGGTCGCCAACAGCCACGGGGTTGGTGGAGCGTATCCCCTTGATGCGGAAATTGCCCTTTATCTTACAATCGACAGTCGGTCCATCGTCGGTCAAGACGGTGTACCAACTGCCGGTATTCTTGATGACGAGTCCTTTCATGCTCTCGCAAGTGAGAAATGAAGAATGAAAGCAATGAGAAATGAATCAGACCGTCATGATTTCCTTGTTCTTGGCATCCATCAGCTCGTCGAGCCGCTTGATGTACTTGTCGTGTACCTTCTGCAGCTCCTGTTCGGCGTCCTTCTCGTTGTCTTCGGAGAGACCGTCCTTGATAGCCTTCTTCAGCTTGTCCTTGATGTCGGCGCGCACGTTGCGAACCTCTACCTTGGCCTTCTCGGCTATCTTGTTGCACTGCTTCACCAGGTCGCGGCGGCGCTCCTCGGTAGGCTGGGGAATGCCCAGACGGATAATCTCGCCGTTGTTCTCGGGCGTGATGCCTACGTCGCTGTCCATGATGGCTTTCTCGATGTCGCGAATCTGCTTGCGGTCCCACGGCTTGATGGCTATGGTGCGGGCATCGGGCGTCGATACGTTGGCTACTTGGTTCAGAGGCACTTTCTGACCATACGACTCTACTCTCACTCCGCTGAGAATGGCTACGTTGGCGCGGCCGGCGCGGATACGGTTCAGCTCTTCTTCAAGGTACATGGCGGCCATCTCCATGCGCTCCTCGGCAGCTGCTAATGTCTGTTTTACGTCTATCATAATTGTTGGTGTTTGATTTCTTCGGACAAAGATACGGATTGTTGCGCAAATGACAAAATAAATTGGCGATTATTTTTTCATTTCCATGATATTAGCGGGTACTCGTCCGGCATCCAGTTCAGCTTTCATGAAGTCCATGTCGGTGGCAACGTGCTCGAAGAATTGCCGGTAGCCGGCGCACAGATAGTTGAGGCCGGGCTGTCCGTAGCGGTCGGTCGTGAAGCGGTTCTTCGGGCACTCGCCGTGACAGGCAAACAGCCAGCGGCACTCGCGGCACTGGCGGGGCAGTGCGCCGTGCTTCATCCGTCCGAATGCCCGCTGCCGGTCGCCGTACATCATGGCGGTCAGCGTCTGTTGGCGAATGTTGCCTAACTTAAAATCTGGGAATACGAAGTGGTCGCACGAATAGACATCGCCGTTGTACTCCATGACGGCAGCATGGCCGCACATGGCAGACAGCGAACAGATGCCGGGAGGCACTCCGGCCCAGTTGGCCAGTGTGGCATCGAAGGTCTGCACGAAGAGTCGGCCCACATCCTCGCGGACCCATTCGTCGTAGAGCGCACACAGGAAACGGCCCCACTGCTGGGGCGTGACGGAGAAGTCGGCCACGCTGCCGTCGATGCACTCTACGACCGGAGTGAACTGCAGGTATTGGCATCCTATCTCCTTGAAGAAGCGGTAGAACTCCTGTGGATGGTCGGCATTCAGGCTGTTGACGACGGCCATCGCGTTCCATTCCACCTGGTGTTTCTGCAACAGGCGGATGCCGCGCATCACTTTTTCCCATGTGGGCTGTCCGCCGCGTGTGCTGCGATAGTGGTCGTGGAACGGTTGCGGTCCGTCGATGGAGACACCTATCAAGAAGCGGTGCTCCTTGAAGAATGCACACCACTCGTCGTTCAGCAGTGTGCCGTTGGTCTGCAGGCAGTTGTCTATCTGTCGCCCCCGGGCATAGCGCTGCTGCAGTTGCAAAGCTCGCCGGTAGAAGCTGACGGGGCGCAGGAGTGTCTCTCCGCCGTGCCATGTGAACAGCACTTGCGGCATGGTCTGTGCCTCAAGATACTGGCAGATGAACGTCTCCAGCAGTTCGTCGCTCATCAGCGGATGCGGCTCGTCGGGATACAGCTCGTGCTTCTCCAGATAGTAGCAGTATTCGCATGCCAGATTGCATTGCGCTCCGGCAGGCTTCAGCATGACGTAGAGCGGATGGCCGAACGGGGCTGTCGTGCTGCTCATTGGCTCTGTTTATATAGGGATAAGACGGCTGCTCATTGGCTTAGCTTGTCCTCGGCGATGGGATAGTTGGGCGAGGGCTTGCGCATCTGCCACATCTTCTTGTCCAGTTCCTTCACCATCTGAGGCCGCTCGGCAGCCAGGTTGTGCGATTCTGTCGGGTCTTCGCTGATGTGGTACAGTTCCAGGGGGGCGCCTTTCTTCACCGTCACGCATTTCCACTCGCCGTGGCGGATGGCCCGCTGCTTGCCGGGGAACTCCCAGTAGAGATAGCGGTTGTCGGTGTCGATGTCCTTGCCGAAGAAGAGGGGCGAGATGTCCATGCCGTCGGTGTCGGCCGGTACGGCCTCCGTGCTACCGGCCAGTCGGGCCAGGGTGGGCATGAAGTCGGGGAAATAGACGATGTTGGCTATCTGTCGCGCCGGTATGCGCCCCGGCTGGTTGACTATCAGCGGCACCTTGATGCCCCCTTCGTACAGCTGCCCCTTGCGCCCTTTCAGTCCTGCGCCGCAGTTCAGCTCTTTTAGCGGGGCCATCACGGCAGCCCCGTTGTCGGAGGCGAAGATGACGATGGTGTTCTCGCGCAGTCCTAAGTGGTCGAGGGTGCCAAGCAGGCGTCCTATGTTATAGTCCATGTGGGTGACCAAGGCAGCATATCGCTTGGTGTTCATCGACCATTCGCCATGCTCGTCGTACCACGACGTGTCGTCGATGTTGTATGGCTCGTGGGGAGCGTCGTAGCCCAAGAACAGGAAGAAAGGATTGTTCTTGTTGCGATGGATGAAGGCAATGGCATCGTCGGTCGATATTTCCGTGTTGTGGCGCACGTGGGCGTCGTGTTCGTTTTCTTTGATGTGGATGAGGCTGTCGCCCCAGAAACGGTAGTAGGGATAGTAATAAGGCGAGTTGGAGTGTACGGTGGCTATCGTCCATCCGTAGAACTCGTCGAAGCCCCGGTGGTTGGGAGCCGCCTTGGGGTCGTAGCCGTCCAGGTGCCATTTGTTCACCAGGCAGGTTCTGTAGCCCGCCTTGCTCATCACCGTTCCCAAGGTGACGTCCTCCGGCAGCAGGTTGGCCCGGCGCACGATGGTGGTGTCGCCCTTCGGATTGATTTTCAGTCCTGTCATGCCGCCTGCATAGCACTGGTTGTCGCGGATGCGGGTGTTGCCCGAGTTCTTGCCCGTCATCAGTGAACAGCGCGACGGCGAACTGATGCCGCTGCCGGCATAGGCCTGTGTGAAACTGGTGCCCGTGGCGGCCAGCCGGTCGATGTTGGGCGTCTGGATGTATTGGTTGCCGTAGCATGCCAGGTCGCCATAGCCCATGTCGTCGGCCAGGATGAAGATGATGTTTGGCCGCTCGGGGGTGGCCTGTTGCTTCGGTTCGTCGGCTTGGGCCTGTTGCGCCAGCAGGGTGCCGGCGGTCAGCAGGATGCTCTTTCCGTATTTCATCACTGGTGTCTTTATTATATTAGCTTGTCCTTAAACATAGATAGATACATTAGTTTTTCGGCCGTATCACCCTTATCGGCCAACACTTCTGCCTTTAGGACATCTTCTAAGGAGTAACAGTCTTCGTCGAGGTTGTCAAAATCCCGCAAACTCTCCCGTAGGCTTTCTCTGCCCCTAAGCTCCTGCATGATCTCATCTCGTATGCTCATGTCGTAGTAGTTTATTTGATAGTTGACAGTTTCCTGTTGTGAATTTGGCGTATGCTTGATACGCACGGGCAAAGGTAATCAAAAATAAGCAGAAAGCCGCCGTTTAGTCAA
This sequence comes from uncultured Prevotella sp., assembly GCA_947165435.1. Lineage (GTDB taxonomy): Bacteria > Bacteroidota > Bacteroidia > Bacteroidales > Bacteroidaceae > Prevotella. The sequence goes on along the minus strand of CAMVAI010000012.1, from coordinate 39,918 downwards.
CTTTCCAACGCTTTTTAACAAAGATTTGTGCTATGCAGTGCTTAAATGCTATCGCGTACATATTTTATAATAGAGCCAGAAAGGGCGATATACCACGTTTATGGTATATGAAATGCCCCCTTTGTGCGATTACGTATGTGCGGATTTCGCCGTACCTTTGCACTGTGATTCAGAAACAAGTATATTAACATAAAAATAATAACGATTATGAGCAACAACAAGAAACTACACTTCGAAACTTTGCAACTGCATGTAGGACAAGAACAGCCCGACCCTGCTACGGATGCCCGTGCCGTACCCATCTATCAGACCACGAGCTATGTGTTCCGCAACTCGCAGCATGCTGCCGACCGCTTCGGACTGCGTGACGCCGGTAATATCTATGGCCGACTGACCAACTCGACACAAGGCGTGTTTGAAGACCGCGTGGCAGCCCTTGAGGGTGGCGTGGCCGGCCTGGCGGTGGCCAGCGGTGCCGCTGCCGTCACCTACGCCCTGCAGAACATCGTGCTGGCTGGCGACCATATCGTGGCAGCCGACAATCTCTATGGCGGCTCGTTCAACCTGATTACCCATACGCTGGCCAACCAGGGCATCACGAACACCATCGTCAATGTAAACGACCTTGCCGCCGTCGAGGCTGCCATCCGGCCAAACACCCGTGCCATCTATGCCGAGACGTTTGGCAATCCGAACAGCGACGTGACGGATATTGACGCGCTGGCAGAAGTGGCCCACAAGCACAACCTGCCGCTGATTATCGACAACACCTTCGGCACCCCCTACCTGATTCGTCCCATTGAGCATGGTGCCGACGTCGTGGTACACTCTGCCACCAAGTTCATCGGTGGTCATGGCTCTTCTTTGGGCGGCGTCATCGTCGATGGTGGCAGCTTCGACTGGAAGAAGAATGCCGACAAATTCCCCACATTAGGAAAGCCCGATCCCTCGTACCACGGTGCCGTGTTTGCCGACGTGGCCGGTGCTGCCGCCTTCGTCACCCGCATCCGTGCCGTCATCCTGCGCGATACCGGTGCCACTATCTCACCCTTCAATGCCTTCATCCTGCTCCAGGGCTTGGAGACGCTGAGCCTGCGTGTGGAGCGTCATGTGGAGAACGCCCTGAAGGTGGTCGATTTCCTGCAGAAGCATCCGAAAGTAGCCCGCGTGAACCATCCTGCCGTGGCCACCCATCCTGACCATGAGTTGTACAAGAAACTCTACCCCAACGGTGCCGGCAGCATCTTTACCTTCGAGATCAAGGGCGGCGAAAAGGAAGCATGGAAATTCATCGACTCGCTGGAGATATTCTCGCTGCTGGCCAATGTGGCCGACGTGAAGAGTCTGGTGATTCATCCTTACACCACCACTCACTCGCAGATGACCCCCGAAGAGTTGGCGCAGCAGCACATCACGCCATCTACCGTCCGTCTGAGCATCGGCACCGAGCATATCGACGACATCATCGATGACCTCAGCCAGGCCTTCGATAAGATTTGAGAGATGGGTGATGGGGAAATTTCGGTATTCCATAATACCGTTATTCCGTAATACCGTTATCTCGTTATCCCGTTATTCCGTAATCCCGTAATCCCGTAATACCGTTATCCCGTTATTCCGCTATCTCGTTATTCCGTTATCCCGTTATTCCGAAATCATCATAAAAAATAATAGAACCATGTCAAGAATTGCAAAACAACTGACCGATTTAATCGGTAACACACCCCTGTTGGAACTCAACAAGTTTTCAGCGTCGAAAGGTATCAGCACACCGCTGATAGCCAAGGTAGAGTATTTCAATCCCGGTGGCAGCGTCAAGGACCGTATCGCCCTGGCCATGATAGAAGATGCCGAGCAGAAAGGCATACTGAAGCCCGGAGCCACCATCATCGAACCTACCAGCGGAAACACCGGTGTCGGCCTGGCCTTGGTATCGGCAGTACGTGGCTACCACCTTATTCTTACCATGCCTGAGACGATGAGCGTCGAGCGTCGTAACCTGGTGAAAGCCTACGGTGCCGAGGTGCGCCTGACCAGCGGTAAAGACGGCATGCCAGGAGCCATCCGCGAAGCTGAGGCCCTGCGCGACAGCATCCCCGGCAGCGTCATCCTGCAACAGTTTGAGAATCCTGCCAACCCCGCCAAGCACTATGCTACCACCGGTGTGGAAATCTGGAACGACACCGACGGCGCGGTAGATATCTTCGTGGCCGGCGTGGGCACCGGCGGCACCGTCTCTGGCGTAGGCAAGGCCCTGAAGGAGAAGAATCCCAACGTCAAGGTCATTGCCGTCGAGCCTGCCTCGTCGCCTGTGCTGAACGGAGGCCAGAGCGGGCCGCACAAGATACAGGGCATCGGTGCCGGTTTCGTGCCCCAGACCTACGACGCTTCCATCATCGACGAAGTGATAGATGTCGATAACGACGATGCCATCCGCACCGGACGCCAGCTGGCTCGCGAGGAAGGCCTCTTGGTAGGCATCTCCAGTGGTGCCGCAGCCTTTGCAGCCGCACAGGTGGCTGCCCGTCCTGAGAACAAGGGCAAGAAGGTGGTGGTGCTGTTGCCCGATACCGGCGAGCGTTATCTCTCTACCGTGCTTTATGCCTTCGAGGAGTATCCCCTCTAAGCGTACAGCCTTCGAGACCGAGTCTCTTTAGTCAATCATTATAATACCTTGCTACAGGCGGTGGACACCTCGTATTGTCCGCTGCCTGTTGCCGTCTCTATGTGAGTGCTGCCTGCTGTTGTTTTAAGCAGATAGTCATCGTCTGCAGCCCTCTACAGAAAAAAAAACGTCAAAATATTTTGTCGGAAAGCAAAAAAAACTTATCTTTGTAGCCAATATAACTGTAACTGTTACTTAACCGGACATGAAGATGCGCAAATATGTAAGGGAAAACATCGTGAAAGTCATGCTGTCAGTCATGCTGTCGGCATGTCCATCATGGCTCTTTGCGCAAGTAACCCATTACGGTCTGGTTTACGATGCCAATCATCTGCTGGCTTACACCGTAGCCGCGATGCTGATAGGCATCTTTGTGCTGCTGTTTTATAACAGGCTGTTCACCTTCCGCGAGCAGTTGGAGAACAGAGGCGGACTCAGCCAGAACGCCCGTCTGGCCTTGGTGCTACAGAGCAGTAATCTGCGCCTGTGGCTCTACGACCCCTCGTCGCGCCACTATACCGTGCTGTCAGAAACCGGTGTCCCCATTGCCGAGTACAACCCCGTGGAGTTCTCCCGCCTCTACGACCGCGACGATTTCGAGAGCTTGCGCAGTGCCGTGTTCGACATCTGCGACGGCAAGCGCCTGTCAGCCTCGCTGAAGCTGTGCGGCTGTGTGGAGGACGACGGTCTGCAGCGGCGCTACGAGATTAATGTGTCCATCGCCAGCCGTAATGTGAAGGGCCGTGTGCGCCGTGTGCTTGGCATCCAGCACGATGTCACCGACGAGTATCTCAAGCAGCAGCAGGTCAACCAGCTGTTGATGCGCTTCCAGACGGTATTCAGTTCGTCGCTGATGGATATGGTTTACTACGATGCCGACGGTGTGTTGCGCAATATCAACGACAAGGCCTGCCAGACCTTCCGCATACCCAACAGTTCTTATGTGCTTGACGGTACTTACCGGCTGGAAGACAGCCCAATCTTCAACGGCATCAACTATGACCACATGGAAAACACCCGTACCACCTGCATCATGAACCTGGACGAGCTGAAGGGCCAGCTGGTGAAGACGGGTACGGATGAAAAACCCGCCATTGTCTATTACGAGTCAACCATCAATCCCATTCGCACTGCCGACGGCAAGCTGGATGGCATCTACATGGCCGGCCGCGATGTCACCGAGATGGTCGAGTCGTTCCACCGCATGCAGGAAGGCACGCTCCGTCTGCGCCGTGCCACCCAGCGGATTGAAGACTACATCAACAATATCAACTATGCCCTGCGTGTCACGGATGTCCGTCTGGTGAACTACTATCCCTCGACCTATACCCTGGAACTGACCGACAATGTCAGCCAGACCCAGCTCCGCCTGTCGCAGTTGCGCTGCATTCGTCTGGCCACCATGCGCTTCCGCCGCAACGTGTCCAGTGTGCTCAACCGCATGGACCACCTCACCCACTACAACGTGGTGGAGACCATCGAGACCGAGATACGCGACAAGAAAGGCCGTCAGATATGGCTGATGTTCAATATGGTGCCTATGTTAGGCCCCGACGGCAAGGTGGAGCGCTATTTCGGCATGTGCCGCAACATGACCGACCTGGTGGAGACCGAGCGCCGCCTGGCCGTAGAGACCAAGAAAGCCCAGGAGACGGAGCTGCTCAAGCAGTCGTTCCTCACCAATATGAGCTACGAGATACGCACCCCGCTGAATGCCGTCGTCGGCTTTGCCGAACTCTTCGAGGCTGAGCACGACGTGGCCGACGAGCCGCTTTTCGTCGAAGAAATCAAGCGCAACTCCAACAGCTTGCTACAGTTGGTCAACGACATCCTCTTCATCTCACGCCTGGATGCCAACATGATTGAGTATAAGAAAGAGGATGTCGATTTCGCCCTCATCTTCGACAGCTATTGCCAGATGGGGTGGAGCACCATAAAGCCTGAGGTGAAGACCGTGGTGGAGAATCCCTATTCCAGTCTGGTGATTGACATCGACCAGGCCAACCTCGGCAAGGTGATACACATGCTTTGCGAACTGGGTGCCAAGTACACCTTCGAAGGCGTGGTGCGTGCCAAGTACGAATACCGCCTGGGCGAGCTCATCATCGGCATCGAGGACTCCGGACAGGGAATCGACGCACAGACCCTGCCCCACGTCTTCGACCGCTTTGTGCGCAATGCCTCGCAGGAGCTTTGCGGCACGGGCCTCAACCTGCCCATCGTCCAGTTGTTGGTGCAGCAGATGGGTGGTACGATAGAAGTAGAGTCCGAATCGGGCAAAGGTTCTTCTTTCTGGGTGACCATCCCCTGCGAGGCCAAAAGCATGGAGAAGAAACGCGACTTGATTATAAACCCCACTGAACCGCCTTTGTTCCTATGATAGAAACCATTGCCATAGCCTCCTTCCTGCAGCTGCCTTTCCAGCTGGAACCGCTGACCATCGCCATCGTGTTGTTGGTGGTTGCGGTGTTTGTCGGTGTGGTCATCACCAACCGCTTCGTGCTGCAGCGGCTGCGCCGGTCCATACGGCAGATGGTCTCTACCAACAACCTGATGCAGAAAGCCTTCAAGATCAGTGCCAACAACGTCGTGGAGTTCGACCTGCGCCGTCGCTATATCTACCGGCTGAGCGGTCACCTGTTGCCCGAAGAAGGGCTGCCCGTCGATGTGTGGAAGACCCACCTCCACCCCGACGACCTTGAGGCGACGCTGCAGCAATTCCAACGCATGATGAATGGCGAACTGAAGGAAGCCGAGTTCTACTACCGATGGAACCTTGACTACAGTGGCGGGCGTCCGCGATGGGGCTATATACACAACCGCAGCATTGCCGAGTTCGTTCCCGGCCATTCGCAGCCCATGAGCATCATCAGTTCGCTGAGCGACGAGACCAAGCAGCGTGAGCAGCAGGAAGAGGAGCGCCAGTTGTCCGAACGCTACCGCCAGATATTCGAGAACTCCATCATCGGCCTCTCCTTCTACTCGCCCGACGGCTGGCTGCTCAACTCGAATGCCATCATGCGGCAGATCTGCCACTTCGACAGCGAAGAAGGCGATGCCCACTTCTCGAATACCAACCTCTTCGACGCCTCCCCCTTCAACGAGGTGCTCGACCGTAACAACGTGCAAGACATGTGGATGTGCTCGCTCAGTGTGGTGCCCGAGCGCAGCATGCATCTCTACTTGGAGATTCGCGTGCGCCCCATCCGCGACGACGAAGGCCGCCTGATGTATATCTCGATAGCTGTCCGCGACGTCTCCGAGGAGCGCCAGCTCTACCTGCAGGCCAAGCAGAACGACATCGAGATACAGAAGGTCAACGAGGCTATCCAGCTCTACGAGACGGAGCTGCGCTACATGATGGAAGCCTGCGACATGCGTGCCTGGCGACTGCTGATAGACGAACGGAAGATACAGTTCTACCAAGGCCTGAGCACCGTCGAGTTGGAGTTGTCGTTCGACGAGCTGCCCGACTATTTCATCGACAGCCGCGACCTGGTGGCCCGTCGCCTGAAAGACCCCCAGCGATACTATTCCAAGCCCATCGCCTATATGTCGCGCATGCGTTCCCTCTTCCATGACACCGACGAAGAGCAGTGGAACCAGATCAACAGCGTGCCTATCTTCGACGAGAACGGTCGGCTGACCGCCACCTTCGGTCTGTTGCGTAACATCACCAACTTGATGAAGAAGCAGGAGCAGCTGAAGCACGAGACCGAGCGCGCCAACGAGTCGGGCCACTTGAAGAGCGTCTTCCTGGCCAATATGACCCACGAGATACGCACGCCGCTCAACGCCATCGTCGGTTTCTCCGACCTGCTGCAAGCCATCGAGTCGCCCGACGACAAGCGCGAGATGATACGTATCATCCATAACAACTGCGACATGCTGCTGCGGCTCATCAACGACATCCTGGTGCTCTCCAATGTCGATGCCAACGCCATGCAGATAGAGCCGCAGGACATCGACTGCGCCATGGTCTTCGACGACCTCTGCCAGTCGCTCGCCCAGCGTGTGCAGAACCCCGCCGTCGAGTTCATCAAGGAAAATCCATACGTCCATCTGCGCACCCGTCTCGACAGTGCCCGCATCAACCAGGTGCTCACCAACTTTGTCACCAATGCCGTGAAGTACACCCAGCAGGGCCACATCCGTCTGGGCTACCGCATCGAGGAGCGCCACGGTCACGGCGGCTTCTATGCCTATTGCGAAGACACCGGCGCCGGCATTCCCGCCGACCAGCAGAAGCGCATCTTCGAGCGCTTCGTCAAACTGAACGACTTCGTGCAGGGCACCGGCCTCGGTCTCTCCATCTGCAAGGCCATCATCGAGAAATGCGGCGGCGAGATAGGCGTCGATAGCGAGGTAGGGGCGGGCAGCACCTTCTGGTTCTGGGTTCCCGCCGACATCCTTTCCGTAGAACACCGCACGTAAGCCACAATACCATTAACTAAACATATTGCCATACAATATCCGCATGAATAAACGCATCACATTACTATGGGTCTGCTGCTGCCTGACGTTCACCCTGTCGCAGGCTGCCGAGGAAGATAGAACTTCGCGGATTTTTACCGAGACCCATCCGCTCGTCTATGAAGACGCGTGGGACCTCTGGCCGTATGTCTTCCTGAATGAGAACGGCGAGCCTGTGGGCTATAACATCGACCTCTTGAAACTCATTTTCAAGGAACTTGACATACCCTACGTCATCAAGCTCAAGCCCACCACTTCTGCCCTCAAAGACCTGCAAAGCGGTACCGCCGACCTGATGTGCGGCATGGATGCCCACTTCAACGCCGGGTATGGCAAGTACAGCAAGACGGTCATCCAGATTTTCACCCACAGCGTGGTACACCGCAAGGGCGACAAGCCCCTCATCAAGACCGTCAACGACCTGGCCCACCACAGGGTCATCGTCCATGGGGGCAGCTTCAGCCACCACCTCATGATGCGTCGTGGGTGGGGCGGCAATGCCATCCCCATCAACGACATGCACGAAGCGGTGCAGATGGCCCACAACGAGGGCACGCAGATCGTGTGGAACACCATGTCGCTGGCCTATCTCATCCGCAAGCTCCACTACGACGACCTCCAGCTGACCCCCGTCCGTGTGCAGCACGGCGAGTATAAGTTCATGTCGAACAATCCGCACCTGCTGCACCAGATAGACAGTGTCTATACCATTCTCAATGCCTCCGGTCGGCTGCAGGCCATCCAGAACAAGTGGTTCTATCCCGACCGTCGCGACAGCGGCATACCCTCGTGGATATGGTATGTCATAGCCGCTGTCCTGCTGGCGCTCCTGCTGCTCTCGGCCTTCGTCATGCTCTACCACCGCCGCGAGCGGCTCCTCACGCGCGACATCCGCCGGCGCAACAACCGGCTGTCGCTCATCCTTTCTACCAGTGGGGTGCATATCTGGATATATAATGTGCCCAAGAAGACCATTTCGCGATACGACGACAGCGGCAACGTCGTCGAGGAGAATATCCAGCCCAAGGACTTCTTCGCCCATCTGCGCCATGAAGACGGCGTGCGTGTACACAATGCCCTGCGCGAGCTGTCGCTGCAAGAGCAGGATGCCCAGACGCTCGACGTGGCGTCGCCGGCCGACGGCGACGGTGGTAAGAAGAGCTACCTCGTGGCCCTCTCCGTGCTGCGCCGCGACAAGTTCGGCAAGCCTCTCGACATCATCGGCACGTCGTGCGACGTGACCGACGAGCAGCGCCGCCGCCAGCAGGTGGAAGACAGCATGCTGCGCTATCAGGCCGTCTTCAACTCCACGATGGTCGATATTGTGGCCTACGACGACCAGGCTGTCATTGTCGATATGAACGATTCGGCCCGCAACAAGATACCTGTGTCTCTCGACTATATCCAGAAGGCGCATGTCCACGTCAGCGACGTGCTGGGCATGCCCGAAGTCACTGCCGACAACATGGAACCCGTGTATATGACCCAGCTGCTCCGTCGCAACGGCGACGAACGCACCCTGGCCCGCTACATACATACCGACCGGCTGTACTACGAGATAATGTTCAATCCGCTGCGCGATGCCGACGGCAGCCTGCAGGCCATCTATGCCACGGGGCGCAACGTCACCGACCTAGCCCAGTCGTACCGCCAGCTGCAGCAGAACAGCGACCGCCTGCAGCATGCCAACGAGGTGCTGAGCACGTATATCCGCAACATCGACTACGTGATGAAGAACGGCGGCGTGCGCCTCATCGACTATTCGCCCGACACGCATACCGTGACGGTACAAAGCCAGGTGGGCAGCCGGCGCGCCGACCTGACGCAGATGCGCTGTGTGTCGCTCATGGCCGACGAGTCGAAGCGCACGGCACAGCGGGTGTTCAACAGCATGGACAGCCGCACGCCGTCTGTCGTCAGCGGCACCGTCAAGACCGTGCTGCGCCACCCCCATAAGAGCGGCGAACCGGCACTGCCGCTCTGCCTCTATCTCTCGCTGGTGCCCGTGATGGGAGCCAACGGCAGCGTGACGAGCTATTTCGGCATGTGCCGCGACGTCAGCGAGCTGAAGAACGACGAGGCCCGTCTGGCCGTCGAGGCCAACCGCGCCCGTGAGGTGGAGGCCGTGAAGAACGCCTTCCTGCGCAACATGAGCTACCAGATCCGCATCCCGCTGAACTCCGTCGTGGGCTTTGCTGAACTCTTCGAGCAGGAGCATGCCGGCGACGACGAGCCGTTCTTCATCCAGCAAATCAACGACAATGCCTCGCTGCTGCTCAAGCTCATCAACGACATCCTGTTCCTCTCGCGGCTCGACGCACGGATGATAGAGCTGAAGCGCGAACCCTCCGACATGGCCGACTTCTTCACCTCACGCTGCCAGACGGCCTGGTTCCACTATCAGCAGCCCGGCGTCAGCTATGTGGTGGACAATCCCTACGAGCATCTTGTCGTAGATATCGACACGCAGAACCTGGGCGTGGTCATCGACAAGATAGTGGGCAATGCCGCCCAATATACCACGGCCGGCGAGGTGCGTGCCGGCTATGTCTATACCGGCGAGGCCCTGCTCATCACCATCCAGGACACGGGCTGCGGCATCGATGCCGAACTGCTGGCGCATGTCTTCGACCGCTTCGCCACGTCCGACGGACAGAAGGCCGGTCTCGGCCTGAGCATCAGCCACGAGCTGGTGAGCCAGATGGGCGGCAAGGTGAAGATACAATCGACTGCAGGCCACGGAACCATCGTGTGGATTACCATTCCCTGCCAGTGCAGCGAGATCGTCAGGAAAAAAGTCAAGGAGGACCAAGCCGTATGAGAACATCCCTTAAATCCATCATAGCCAGTGGCCTGCTGTTGCTCGTGGCCACTGCCCTGCACGCCAAGTCAGTACATGGCTATTCCGAAGAACGTCCGTTGGTGATAGTCAGCGACTGGGACTTCCGGCCTTTCGAATTCATGAATACCGCCGGCGAGCCGTCGGGATACAACGTCGAGGTGCTCGGCATGATCCTCGACCGCCTGGATATTCCCCACCGCTTCGTCATGCAGGAGTGGCACACCGCCACCATGATGTTCGAGCGCCACGAGGCTGACCTGATACACGCCCTGTCGTCGATCTATAACCACCGGCCCTACTACGTGACGAAGAAGTATGTCAACTATTATAACCTGCGCGTGGCACGGCGGCTCGACACGCCCGGCCTCTTCTCAGTCAAAGACCTGAACAGTCGCGACCGGCTGGGCCTCAAGAAAGACGACTATGCTACGCTGTACATCCACAACCAGAAGCAGCCGCTGCCCTGCCGCATGGAAATGCTCTCGCCGAAAGACGGACTGACGGAGCTGCGGAGCGGGCATATAGACTATTACATCTGGGGCCAGGTGCCGTTGGCCAACAAGCTGAAAGAGCTGGACATCGACAGCATCACGCTGGAAGAGATAGACATCCCGCCCGGCGAGCTGCGCATCGTGGGCCATGACAAGGCCCTCGTCGAGCTCATCGACGACCAATACACGCGCATGGAGCAGGCCGGCGAGCTGCAGGTGGTCTTTGACAAGTGGTTCCGCCCGGAGCATGTCCACGACGACGCCTCGCCGCTCGCGCTGTATATCCTCGGCGGACTGCTCATTGCCGCCGCCATCGTGCTCCTGCTCTACCGCCTGGTCAACGTGCGCGTGCGGGCTGCCGTGCGCCGCAGCACCGACCTGAACCGCATCATGACGCAGGCGCTGAACATGGGCGAATACTACGTCATACAGTACGACATCGTGACGCGCATGGTGGTCAACGTCTATGGCCAGCTGATGCCCAAGGACGGCATGCACATCGACGAGTTCACGCGCCGCATCACGCCCGACGAGCGCGCCGGTTTCCTGGAGAAGCTGCAGCGCATGGAGAACGGCGACACCCGCATGTGGACCATGCGCAACCACTGGGATGCCGGCTACGGCGGACAGCCCCTGTGGAAGGTGCTCTACGGTCAGGTCATCATCGAGAGCGATGCCAACGGCCCGCGCTACATGGTGAACACGGTGAAGGACATCACCCGCGAGACCGACGAGGAGCAGCGCACCGCCGAGATGGGCAGCCGCTACAAGAAAATCTTCGACACGGGCATGATTGCCGTGTCCTTCTTCGACGGCCAGGGCCGTCTGGTCGATTTGAACAGCAGGATGAAAGAACTCTGCGGGATGGATGTTGACCCGTCGCTGCAGCACTACTATACCGAGACGCAGCTCTTCGACTATCCGCTGCTGAAGGGTGTGTTCCTTCCCGGCTGCCGCGACACCTTCCATGTCTGCCAGATGCTCGACGGTCCGGCGGGCCACGCCAGGAAGTACATCGAGTTCTGCATACAGCCGGTGTTCGACAAGGCCGACCGGCTGGTGTATTACGTCGTGACGTGCCGCGACATCTCGGCCGAGCGCGACATGTATTGCAAGCAGCGCGAGCACGACCTCCAGCTGCAGCGTACCAACAGTACCATCAGCCGCTACGAACAGCGGCTGCACTACCTGCTGAAGGAGTGTAACATGTACGTGTGGAACTTAGACCTGCAGGCACGGCGCATCGACTTCTCGCGCTCGCTGCAGAAGACAGACCACTCCGAGTCGATAGCCGACTATTTCGAGTCGCTGTGCGAAGACAACCGTGAGCAGGCGCGTGCAGTCTTGGCTGAAAAGGTGGGCAGCGGCCAGCCGTTCACCGCCATCCACCACTTCCGCTACTCGCCGGTCAATACAGCCCCGTGCTGGTATGCCATCAGCGGACTGCCCCTGAAGGAGAAAGACGGCACCGTGAAGCACTACTTCGGACTCATCCGCGACATCACCTACATGATGGAGGTGCAGCAGAAGCTGCGCGAGGAAACCGACCGTGCCGAGCATTCGGGCATGCTGAAGAGTGCCTTCCTGGCCAATATGACGCACGAGATTCGCACGCCGCTCAACGCCATCGTGGGCTTCAGCGGTCTGCTGCAGATGATTGACACGCCCGACGACCGCAAGGAGTTCATACGCATCATCCGTAACAACTGCGACATGCTGCTGCGACTCATCAACGACATCCTGGAGGCCTCGAACATGGGACAGTCAATGACCATCGAACCCGAGGAGATAGACTTCGCACCGGTGTTCGACGACATCTGCCAGACGCTCGAACAGCGTGTGTCAGAATCGGGCGTGCCCTTCCAGAAGGACAACCCCTACCAGTCGCTCGTCGTCACCCTCGACAAGGGGCGCGTGCAGCAGATTCTCACCAATTTCGTCACCAATGCCGTCAAGTACACCAAGCAGGGCCACATCCGTGTGGGCTACCGCCAGGAGCCGGGCGAGCTGTACTTCTACTGTGAAGACACCGGCACCGGCATCCCCAAGGACAAGCTGGAGGCCGTCTTCGAGCGCTTCGTCAAGCTGAACGACTATGTGCAGGGCACCGGCCTGGGGCTGTCTATCTGCAAGGCCATCGTCGAGAAGTGCGGCGGCCGCATCGGTGTCGATAGCGAGGTGGGCAAGGGCAGCACCTTCTGGTTCCGCATCCCGTGCCAGCAGTCGTAAGCCCATTGTTGCCTCCGTCACAAGCCCCAATGTCGCCTCCGTCACAAGCCCATTGACTTCTGTGGAGAGCCTTCCCACGATTACCGGAAGGCTCTCCACGAAAATTAGTGGCCTCTCCACGATCACCAGGAGCCTCTCCACGAAAATTAGTAGCCTCTCCACGATCACCAGTGGCCTCTCCACGATCACCAGTGGCCTCTCCACGATCACCAGTGGCCTCTCCACGAAAATGAATGGCCTTTCCATAAAAATTCCAAGCAGAAGAGCCAACTATTCTCATTCGTTTTCAGAAAATATCTATTTGTTGAAAAATTATTCTAATTATTCTAATTTCTTTCCTAAACAACCATATTTGTCATAGTGCCTCGTGTACGTATGCGTATATATATGCTTATTTCAGAAACATCCCGCACATCTCGCACATCTCGCACGTAAACTGACAGTCTGCTCAATTTATCTCGCACGTAGCTGACACTTTGCTCACTTTATCCCGCACGTAGCTAACACTCTGCAACTGCCATCCAACACCTATCCCACACCTGACTGTAGCAGAAATAGCATGGCTTTGCACCTTGTTGAAACTTTTTCACGTGCGAGATGTGCGGGATGTGCGGGTTGTTTTTTTGTTAGCCAATATATATGCGTGCGAAAAAGGTGGACAAAAACGCACGCTATTTGCGGTTTTGTCCACCTTTTTGTCCACCTCTTTGTTCCCCCTTAATAGTCGCTTTTCGTCACTTTCGCCTTTTTGCACTTCTTTGGCTTGGGAGCGGCGAGCTTGGTGCTGACGCGCATCAGAATAATGGCTATCTCCTCGTCGGTCATGTTGAGGTTGATGCCGTATTTGGCATATATGGCGGCAACAGCACGGTTGTTCCTGTCGTGTGCATCCACCAAATCGTCGGGCATGAGCGATGGACTGTATAGCTGTTCAAGCGTGGAGTCAGCGTATTTGCCCCTGACGTCGAGAATCTCCTTGGCGGTTGCTTCGATGGCAGATTTCTGTTCGTCGGTAGCGTCAGGCCAAGGAAAGTTGTTATAGACAATGCCTCCAGAGTATCTAAAGTCTTCTTTCAACCTGCCACATACGATTCTTGTCCAGGCCATGTGAATGCGTGATTGCATAACGCCAAGATGAAATAATGTGGCATTGGGAACCATCAAGACAGCATCACTACAAAAATCATTGCTTGTTAGATAGCCCATGGGGATATAATAGCGACTTTGGGATGAAACCCTGGGAACTATAAAGTAATTGCTGTCAGGCATATTTTCTACATGGAAGCGACGAGGCTTGTTTGCCATGTCTCTTGTCGGCTTGCTGTCTCGGCTTTCTCGATATTTTTTCACCGCTTCCACTCTCTTCATGCAGAGTGGCATCGATGCAATCTCTGCCGGAGAACAATCTCCTAACCAAAGACAATACCGTGGCTGCCTGTTGATAAATTCTTCTGCCCCATACCATGGGTGGAAATAGCTGGCAGAATTAGGCTCGTTCTGAATGAACACCTCTTTTTCCTGTTCTGTAAACAGATAGTTTCCATCGTCTATAGGTTTGTTCCCTATTCCAATTTCAGGTATGTCGCATAGTGCCTTTGATCGATTCCAAACAAATAGATTTTCTGCATTCAGCAGATAACCGTTGATGTTGCTGGCAACAATAGTTTCTTGGTTTTCACTGAACACTCTGTGGTCAACAGGACGTTTGCGCTTGTTCAGATAGAATCCGACGATGACGCAATACACTTGCGCCATGTTTTCGGCTTCGTTGAACCATCTGAACGACCGCCATGCAAAAAGAATCTGCAGGTGGTAGTGGGTCATCAGCGGGTGCCATAGTGGTGCCTCTTGGTCGCCCTGCACGATGCTGTTGGTTGATACGAAAGCCGCTGTGATGTTACGCTTGCCTTCCATGTAGGCTGCTGCCTTGGCATACCAGGCACAGACGAAGTCGAGCTTGCCCTGTTTGTCCCATAGCTTGGTCTTGTCCGGAAGTCTGCTGGGCATGGCATGGATCATGCTTTGCTTCTGCTCTTTGTTCATCTTCTTTGCACCTTGGAACGGAGGGTTGCCTACGATATAGGTCTCGGTGGTCGCCTTACGCTTCAATACCGTGTCCCAGTCCGTCAGCAGTGCATCGCCGCATGTCACATAGTTGTTCCTGTCCAACGGCAGCGGGTCTATCTGGCAGTGCAGCACCTTGGCCGTCTGCTGTATCAGCTGACAACAGGCTATCCACAGCGAGGCGCGGGCTACGGAGGCTGCAAAGTGGTCGATTTCGATGCCGTAGAACTGGCTCATGCTGACCCGGCAGGGGTCGGTATTGCCCAACACGGCATCGTGGCGGAACTCCAGTTCGCTCTCGATGGCTTTCAGCTCCAGTTCGTGCAGCGACTTGTAGCATTCGGTCAGGAAATTGCCGCTACCGCATGCAGGGTCGAGAAATCGTATGTCGGCCAGCCGTGAGCGGAAGGCTTCCAGCTCGCGGTATTTCACGTCTTTCTGCCCGGGAGTGCCTGTTGGCAGGTTGGTTCTTCTGTTTAGTTCTGCCCTTAGTTCGTCGAGGAACAACGGGTCTATCACCCGATGGATATTCGAGGGCGTGGTGTAGTGCATGCCGCCTGACTCGCGCACCTCGCTTTCTACTGTACTCTCGAAGATGCAGCCGAAGTTGGTGGGCGATATCTCGCTCCAGTCGAATATCTCGTCAGTGTCTTTCAGCTTCAGGCTCCAGGCGCTCCGCAGGATGTCGCAGGCGGCCTTGTTCAGCACGGGTGTCTCATAACTGTCAGCATTGTTGAACAAACCGCCGTCAACGTATGGGAACTGTTGCACCTCCACGTCGGCCAGCTTGTAGTATTCGCGCCGCCTCGGCTCTGTCATGTCGAGCCAGAAAAACAGGGCATCGAACTTCTTGCTCAAATCCTGGGGCTGGAATTTCTCAAGGAATGCCGAGAACTGTCCGTCGTCGAAAATGCCGGCATCCTCGGCAAACAGGCAGAACACCACGCGCACGCAGAACATGTTAAGCGACTGCAATTCCTGCTTCGACCACTCCTTCTTGCCGGCAAGGATGGTGTCGTAAAGATTCCTCACGTACTCGCTGGCCGTGCTCGATATGCGCTCCTCGCGCTTCTCGTCGATATATCCCGCAGGGCGGTATGGCTCAACGAGAAATTTCAGTTCACGCCAGCGTTGAGGAAGTTCGTCGAGAGCTATTCTCTTTACGGGTGTGTTCTTGTGATAACTGTCCCAGATGTCAAACTGCCTGAAGTTCGAGGCGATGACGTAGCGACCCTGGTCGGGCGTATCGGTATTGTCGAAGTAGCGGATACCTTGCTTGATGGGTGTCAGCCATATTTCATGGCCGTTCTCGTCCTTGCCGCTCTGCTTCTGCTTGGTGTCAAGGTCCACGTCGCGGCTCTTCTGCTCAATGATGACCTTCGAGGTCTTTACCCGGATGTCAATGCGCTTGGTGGTGCCTTCAAACTTGACCTTCGACTGGGGCTCAATCTCCTTGCGAGCCTTAGGTACACCAAACACGTCCTCAAGCAAGTCTTCCCAGAACTCTACATAGTCCCGGTCTTCTTCGCCTCGGTTCTTCCATTCGGCTACAAACTTGCGTGCAGCCTTCTTGATATCTGATTGCTTGGGCCTAAGCATTTATTAACGGTATATATTATATTGCAAAGTTACAAAGAAATATATGATATTGTCCATTCCTTACCAAACATTTACACATTATTAACTCATCTGCCGGAAGTGCTTTCTTCATCTCTTGTAAAGCGTTTAAATAACGGGCCGTCCACAGGATTGTGGACGGCCCTCCAATGTGTATCTTGATGTCCTGTTCAGAAGAACAGCTGGCGCTCTACCCAGTAGATGAGGATGCCGCAGATGTAGCCCACGAAGGCTATCCACGTAATCTTCTTCATGTACCAGCCGAAGGTGATTTTCTCCAGCCCCATGACCACGACACCGGCGGCACTGCCGATGATGAGCATCGAACCGCCCACACCGGCACAGTAGGCCAGCAGTTGCCAGAAGATGCCATCGACGGCCATGTCGCCCACGGCCTGGACGGGGTACATGCCCATGCAGCCGGCCACGAGGGGCACGTTGTCAACGATGGACGAGAGCACACCGATGATGCCGGTGACGAGGTAGTGGTTGCCGTTGAAGGCTACGTCGAGGCCTTTGCCCAGCATGGTGAGCACGCCGATGGTCTCCAGACAGCCCACGGCCATGAGGATGCCGAGGAAGAAGAGGATGGTGTCCATATCGATGCGCGACAGCATCTTCGACACGCGCTTCTGGGTGTTGCGGTTGTCGGCGGTGTCTTCATGCTCCTGATGGATGCCGGTATAGAATATCTCGGTGACGGTCCATAGCACGCCGAGCACCAGCAGGATGCCTACGAACGGCGGCAGGTGGGTGATGGTCTTGAAGATGGGTACGAAGATGAGGCCGCCCACGCCGAGGAAGAAGATGGTCTTGCGCTGCGAGGGCGACAGTCCGTCGCTCTGTTCGACAGCCGCTTCATTGTTTTGGACCACGAGGTCGCCCTTCAGCGACAGCGAGAGGATGTAGGCGGGGATGACCATCGACACGAGCGAGGGGACAAAAATCTCCATGATGACACCGGCGGCGGTGATGACGCCCTTGTTCCACAGCATGATGGTGGTCACGTCGCCGATGGGCGAGAAGGCTCCGCCGCTGTTGGCAGCAATGACCACGAGGGCGGCATAGATGATGCGGTCGCGCTTGTCATCGACCAGCTTGCGCAGAATCATAATCATCACGATGCTGGTGGTGAGATTGTCGAGAATGGCCGACAAGATGAACGTCATAAAGGCGATGCGCCACAGCAGTGAGCGCTTTGACTTGGTCTGCAGCGTGTCGCGCACGAAGTTGAAGCCGCCGTTCTGGTCAACCAGTTCGACGATGGTCATGGCACCCATCAGGAAGAACAGCGTGGTGGCGGTGCTGCCGAGATGGCGCTCGATTTCATGACTGACCACGGCGGCTTTCATTTCGCCGATGGCTTCGGCCAGATAGGCTCCCGGGTCGATCATGAAGAGCGTCCAGCAGCCTACGAACATCAGCAGCGCGATGGCTGCCTTGTTGATTTTCGTCACGCTCTCGATGGCTATGCAGAAATAGCCGATGCAGAAGAGGATGACGATGCAAAGTGTTAATGTTGACATGATGTTGTTGTTTTTATTTTTTTTTCGATATTCCGGTATTTCGGTATTTCGTTATTCCGTTATTTCGTTATTCCGTTATTCCGATGTTTTATTTTTTTGAAATCAATAGCTTTACTTCGGAGTTCAGGCCGCTGGGCATGGGTGTCCACTGGTCGTAGAGTGTCTTCTTGTAGTTGATGTCAACGACGTTGATTTCTTCCATCTTGCGCCACTTCACTCCCTGGCGGTCCAGTTCGCTGATGCGGTTGGCGGGCAGGTTGGTCACCTCGATACGGATGGTGTTCTTGCCGGCCTTGAACGCCTGGCCGCAGTCGAGCACGAAGGGCACGGCCCAGGCACAGCCAACGAACTGGTCGTTGATATAGACGCGGGCCGACTCGCGGACATCGCCCAGGTCTATCGTCCAATGGGCGGCAGCCTGCTGCTTGTTCAGCGTGACGGTGGTAGTATAGATGCCGGTGCCCATGGTGACGGCGGCTTCCTTGCTCAGCGTCTCCCAGGTCTGCAGCTTCTCCAGCTGGAAGGTCTCCTTCACCTGCGGGGCTTCCTCGGTGAACGAGAGGGTCCACGGGCCGCTGAGGGTGATGGCTTGCATGTCCGTCGGTGTCTTGGCCTCGGCAGGAACTTGGGCGGCAGGGCTGTCGGCAGTCTGCAGGATGCGGCTCTCGCCGGAGCGCAGGGCTATGTGCAGTTGTCCGCCCGTGACGGTGGCGGGTGTGATGTTGCCCGTCATGGGGTCGTACCATGTGGCACTGCCGAAGGGCACGGCCAGCGTGATGTCACCCTCGATGTCGTTGGGCGTGAGGTTGGCCATGAAGTAGTGGTAGCCGTCGGCGTCCTTGCGGCGGATGGCTTTCAGCCCGTATTGTGTCTTCATAGGCTCCGGCTTGGCATAGCGGGCCATGGCAGCGGCATCTTCACCCATGATGACGTAGGGCGACAGACGGTCGAGCTGGGCCTTGAGGTCGGGGGTGATGGTGGTGCCGGTGGGTATGATGACAGCCTTGTAGCGGGTGCCGCCGGCTGTGACTAATCTGCCGTCCTTCACCGTGACGCCTGCCAACAGGCGGTCGCTGATGTAGTCGCAGTCGAAGCCGGCGCGGTCGATGGCCAGGATGCTGCTGATGAACTCAGGAGCCAGCTGGCCCATGGCGTGGATGGAGAACTGCATGAGCAGCTTCTTCGGATTCTTCTTCCACATGTCACGCACGGGCAGATAGACCAGGAAGTCGTTGTCGGGCTGTCCCTTCTGCAGGAACGACTGGCAGCGCTCCACGTATTTCATGAAGTAGGGGGCATCGCGCCAGATGCTGTTCGTCGGCGACATGTCGATGGAGGCATAGAACTTCCAGCCGGGCCAGGGGTCGTCCTTGGGCGAGTAGCAGGTGCCGTGGAAGAACATGTGGTTGACACCGGCGCAGAACATCAGGTCGAGGTCGGGCTTGAGCTGCGACAGCGAGGTGCGGAAGTGCTCGGTGAGCCATGTGAACGTCTCGCTGCTGGTGAACGGCTTGCCGCAGACGTGGGCTGCCGACGGTGCATACTTGAACATGGAGTAGTCGGAGTCGTTCTTGCGTGTCTTGCCGGGGTCGGTGCGCAGTCCCTTGATGCCGAAGTCGGAGAGTCCGAAGCCTTCTATCTCGGGAATATCGACGGCAGCATAGCAGTCGATGAGGTTGGCTGGCGAGCCGTGGGCCTGGTTGCGGGTGATGGCTCCGTGGGAGTGTGCCCATGCCGTCCACTGCTGGGTGAAGTTCTCGAGCAGCAGGTCGCCGAGGGTCTCGCGGTAGTCGCTGACCGTTTTCACGTCGGCAGCGATGAGCTCGGGCAGATGCTCCTCCAGCTTGTAGCCGCGACGCTTCTCAAACTCCTGGAAGAGGGTGGGCGTCCATGTGGCTTCGGCCACCTCGTAGGAGTCGTTGAAGAAGGTATGCGGATAGGGGGTATTCGTGCGCTCGAAGGCCTGCTCAATGTGGCGCAGGTAGTTGGCCACGGCGCGGCGGTCGAAGTGGTCGATGACCAGTCCCTCGCCGCCGGGGGCTGCGCGCTTCACCTTCATCACGCCATAGCGGATGTAGGTGGCGATGACGCGCCAGCGGGTGTCTTTCTTCGTGCCCTTGGGGGCTTTCCATGTCAGTTGGTTGCCAGTCATGGCGGCGGTGACGTCGATGGTCTGGCCATTGCCATAGACCATCACCTTGTTCAGGCGGCTGTTCTTCACGTCGCGCGGACCGACGGTGAGCGTCAGGGCTTCGACCTTCTTGCCTACGAAGGCCGTATCGACGAAGATGACCTTGCAGGCCGACTCCTCCAACGGTACCCACGGTCCGCCGAAGGGCCAGCCGGTACCGGTGGCCATGTCAACCTCGATGCCCATCTTCTGGCCGTTCTGCTGCACTTCGCGCAGCATGGCCATCCACTGGTCGGAGAGATAGGGAATGTTGTTGGCCTGATTGCCCTGCACGCCATAGATGGGCGTGATTTCCACACCGCCGATGCCGTGGTCGGCATACTGCTGCATGGTCCACCGCAGGTTTTCTTTGTCAACAGCCGAACCGAGCCACCACCAGCGGGTGGCGGGCTTGGCTTCGGGCAGGGGAGTGGGCCACTGCTGGGCGCTTAAGGCTGAAAAGGTGCAGAGAAAAAATGCTAAAATGGCGAAACGGGAAAGCGGCAGGGCCTTGGCCGGTCTTTTCGCCGTATTGCTAATGATGGGTGTTGTCATGTTCTTTGCTTGCCTGTTTACTTTTTCCCTTTAAGCAGTTTGTAGTATTCTGTGAGCCCGAGCAGGTAGCAGCCCGTGCCATAGTCTTCGAAGTCGGGCACGGAGGTGAAGGTGACGGGCTGTCCGGCCGACGGGTCTTTGCCCGTACCCTGGTTCCAGCCTAAGAAACCGTCGTTGTGCAGACACGACTGGAGGGCTTGCCAGGCCTTGTCGCAGGCGGGGCGGTACACCTTGTCCTTGAGCAAGCCCTGCTGGATGCCCCATGCCATGCCGTAGAGGAAGAGGGCGGTACCCGTCATTTCGGGGGTGGGATAGTCGGCGTCGCTCACCAGGGAGGCGTGCCAGAAGCCGTCGTCGTGCTGGCAGTTGCGCAGTGCCTCGCTCATCAGCAAGAAGTCTTTCTTCAGGGCCTTATACTCCTTGCTCTTGGCGGGCAGCTCGTTCATGCAGCGCACCAGGGCGGCATACACCCAACCGTTGCCACGGCTCCAGTAGCAGTTCTTGCCGTCTTTCTCCTTGTAGGGAGCCACGTAGTCGGCATCGCGCCACCAGAGTCCTTCCGGCTCGTTGAAGCAGCCGCCGCCACACTCGTTACGGGTCCAGTAGTAGCTCTTCATGGCATAGTCGCAGTATTTCTTGTCGCCGGTCAGCTTGTATATCTGCATATACAGCGGCATGGCCATCTGTATGGCGTCAATCCATGTCCACCAGCCGTACAGCTCGCCATGGGCTTTCTTGTCGTTGGGGGTCTTCATCTGGTGTTCCAGATTGGCAATGACGGTGGACAGCTGTTCGCGGTAGTCTTTCTTGACGTATGGCAGCAGCTGTACGTAGGTCTGTCCGCAACACTGGTCGTCGGCATCGCACGTGTTGACACCGTTGCGCGGCGACCATTTGTGGAAGTCGGCCCAGCGCAAGGCATAGTCGATGTAGCGCTGCTGGGGGTCAACCTGCTGCAGGGCCATCAGTCCTTCGTAATAGACGGCGCGTGTCCACAGGTTGCTGGTGCGGATTTTGTTGACGTTGGTGGGTAGGGTGGGGTCGCTGTACTTCATCATGAAGTAGTCGTTGGCCTTTTGTGCTGTCTGGAGCACGTCGCTCTGGGCGTGGGCGGAAAGCATGCCGCAGCAGAGCAGGAGAGAGGTGAGGATTTTTTTCATTGTCTATCTTTTTTTTCGTTGTTTTCGGCGTGGCGTTATTTCGATGTTTCGGGGTTTCGTTATTTCGATATACCGTTATTCCGTTATTGCGGTATTCCGTTATTGCGTGATTGCGTTATTCCGTTATTGCGTGATTGCGTTATTGCGTGATAGCGTTATTCCGTTATTGCGTGATTGCGTTATTCCGTTATTCCGTTATTCCGTTATTGCGTTATACCGTTATGCCGTTATTGCGTGATTGCGTTATTCCGTTATTGCGTCATCTCGTTTCTAACCGGGTGGTAACGGCCTTGAAGGCTGGCGATGTGGTCTTCAGCGTGATTTTCGAAGGCTGGCGGCCACTGCGCAGGATGACCATGGCCTGACCCTGCCACAACGAGCGGTGGTTGGTGACGTTCAGCTCGTTGCTGGTGATGTCGCCGTTGGTGACGGCAACGATGCGGGCATCGCCTTCGATGGTGAAGGTCAGCTCGTCATTGACGTTCAGGCAGCGGCGGCCCTTCGAATCGACGGCTGTCACGCGGATGTGCTGCAGGTCGGTGCCGTCGGCAGCCCACTGGCTGTTGTCGGGTTCAATAAGCAGCTTCGCGGGTTTGTCGGTGGTCTCAATGGCATGGCGGGCTACGGCCTTGCCGTTCTTATAGGCCACGGCTTCCAGCTTACCTTTCTTGTAGTCTATCTCGCCCCAGCGTATCTGGTTGCGCTGCTTGGCGGCTGTCGGGTTGGGCTTGCGACCCAGGCTCTTGCCGTTGAGCAGCAGCTCCACCTCGTCGCCATTGGTATATACCAGGATGTTGGCCTTCGTGCCCTCCTGGCGGTTCCAATTCTCGGTCATTCGGTCGCCGGCCATCTTCACGCCGTTCCACATCTGCGGGTTCTCACTTTCGAGGATGGCCAGATGGACCACCGGCTCGTCGGGTTTGAAGAAAGAGCGCATGTAGTAAGACTTCGGCTTGGGGTCGAGCGAGAGATAGAATACACCCTGCGACCAGCCCTTCTGCGGCCATCCCATGCTCTCGCCCAGATAGTCGATGGCTCCCCAGTAGGCCAGTCCCATTACACGGTCGAGGTTCATCTCGAAGAAGTTCTGACCCATGGCCTGTGTGGAGGCTTCGCTCTGGTAGAACGTCATCCACGGGAAGCGGCGACCGTCGCCGGGGAAGTACATATAGCGGTAGTTGTAGGCTTGGATGTCGGTCTCCATAGCCAGCGCGCAGGGCAGCGAGTCGGTCTGCCAGTTGCGGTAACGGGGGTGCATGGCCACGGTCACCTTACGGGTGGAGTCGTAGCGGCAGAGCACGGCCTTCATCATCTTGTAGCACGTCACGCCGAAGTCGTTGAACGGCTGGTTGGGGTCTTGCTGCAACTCATTGCCGAGGCTCCACAGCACGACAGACGGTGAGTTGCGGTCGCGCTTCACCCACTCCGTGACATCGTAGGCCCAGTGGTTCATGAACGGCACGCGGTTGCCGGTGTGCTGGTTGGTCCACTTGTCGTACAGCTCATCGACCACCAGCAGACCGTACTTGTCGCACAGGCGTATGAAGTCGCGGCTGTAGGGATTGTGGCTGGTACGCACGTGGTTGATGCCAAACTGCTTCATCAGCTGCAGGCGCTTCTCGATGGCTCGCGGATAGGCGGCAGCACCGAGGGCTCCTAAGGTGTGGTGGTTGGCATAGCCTTGCAGCAGCACCTTCTTGCCGTTGAGCTTCAGTCCGAAGTCGGGGCCGGTCTCGATGGTACGAATGCCGAAGCACTCGGCATAGCTGTCGGTGGCGGTGCCGTCTTCGCGCAGCAGCGTCACCTCGGCGGTATAGAGGTTGGGATGGTCGGTGTCCCACAGCTGTGCATTGGCAATCTCCACCTCCTTCATGCGTACCTCCTGACTGCGCGAGGGTGTCAGTCGGCTGACAGGCTCCGTGGTCTCGCTGACCACGCGGCCCTGCGGGTCGGTGATGCGCAGGCGCAGCTGTGCCTTCTTGGCCTGACTGGCGAAGGTCATCTCCACACCCACGGTGACATAGCGGTTCTGGCGGGTGGTGATATAAAGCGGATGACGGTTCAAGTAGAGGTCGCCGCTGGTAGCTACCATGCTGACGTTGCGGAAGAGACCGCCACCGGTGTACCAGCGCGACGACTTCTCGTTCTGTGTGGAGGCTTTGACCTTGAGCTCGTTGGGCTGACCATAGCGCAGCTGGCGGGTCACGTCAATCTCGAAGCCCACGTAGCCATAGTCGGTGCCACCTACGCGCACGCCGTTCAGATAGACATCGCCGACCAGCATGATACCCTCGAAGTCGAGCAGTACGCGGCGGCCTTTCCATTCGGATGGCGGGGTGATGGTCTTACGATACCAGCCGGAGCCTATCTCCTTGAAGCCGCGTGCCGACAGGCGCGACTTGATGTTGGCGGCCATGTCGGTATTGTCGGCTTTCTCGTCGGCGCTGGGGGCTATCCACGGCTGTTCAATCTGGAAGTCGTGTGGTACGTCAACGGTTTGGGTGTTCTTGAAGAGGGAGTCTCTGGCAAACTCCCATCCGAAGTTCAGGTTCTCTGTCAGGCGCTGTTGCGCGGTGGCGGTGATGGCGCACAAGGCCATCAGTGTGATGCTGGTTATTCGTTTCATAGCGTTGTATGCTGTGTGCATGTTGTCGTTTTGCTGTTGATAGCATGTCGTTTGCTATTGATAGCATGTTATTTGTCGCTTACGCATTTCAGGTTCTTTGCCAACTGTTCCGTGCTGCTGGCACCCACCAGTACGGAGGTGACGCCCTGCTGTTTCAGTATCCAGCGCAGGGCATATTCGGCCAGGGTACGCCCTTCGCCCTGTGCCTCGGCGTTCCATGCTTTCAGTTGTTCGAGCAGCTGTGGCGTGAGCATGTCGTGGCGCAGGAATTTCTCTTTGGCCATGCGCGAGTCTTGCGGGATTCCGTTCAGGTAGCGGTCGGTGAGCAGTCCTTGTGCCAGGGGCGAGAAGGAGATGAATCCCACTCCCTCGTCGTGGCACAGCTGCAGGATGCCTGCGTCTTGCGGCTCGCGGTCGAGCATGTTCAGACGTCCCTGGTATATTAAGAGAGGCACGTCGTGCGCACGCAGATAGCTGATGGCTGTGCGGGTGGCTTCCAACGGCCAGCGGGAGATGCCCACATAGAGTGCCTTGCCCTGGCGCACCACGTCAACCAGTGCTTGCAGCGTTTCCTCTAACGGGGTCTCCGGGTCGTAGCGGTGGGAGTAGAACAGATCGACATAGTCGAGGTGCATGCGCTTCAGGCTCTGGTCGAGGCTGGCCATGAGGTACTTCCGTGAGCCCCAGTTGCCGTAGGGACCGGGCCACATGTCGTAGCCGGCCTTGGTAGAGATAAAAAGCTCGTCGCGGTAGGGATGCAGGTCGTCGTCCATGATGCGCCCGAAGGTCTCCTCTGCCGAGCCGTAGGGCGGCCCGTAGTTGTTGGCGAGGTCGATGTGGGTGATGCCGTGGTCGAAGGCATAGCGGATAATCTGGCGCGACCGCTCGTAGGGGTCTATGCCTCCGAAATTGTGCCACATGCCCAAGCTCACCTTGGGTAATAAAACACCGGTACGACCGCAACGCTCGTACTGCATTCCGTTCTCATATCGCTGTTCGTCAGCGCAGTAGTAGTCCATAGTTATGTATGTTTTAGTAGTTCTTAAAGTAGCTGTGTTTTAGTAAATCCTTGCAAAGTTACGAAGAATCGTGGGAAATGCAAAATTTTATGGTGTTTTTTCTGCATGTTTTTTTCTCGCGAGGCTCCATCGGTCGGCCACGATATGGCTGTCGATGGCTTCTATCGTCATCGTGTGGGTGCCCGCCGTGAGGTGGATGGTGAGGCTGTGCGTGGTCTGTGCGGCAAGCACGTTCTGCTTCCAACGCTCCGAACGGAAGGGCTCTTTCAGACTGTACGTCAGCGGCTGCTGTCCGTCGATGCTGACCGTGTAGCGCACGTCGCCGTTATCTACAGGATGGGTGGGAATGACGGCTGTGGTCAGCACATAGTCATCGTCGTCGGCTATGGAGAACGTGTAGGTGAGGGCGGCTCCCTTGGGCAGTGCGACGGCCTGCATGGAATGGCCCAGCATCTGTACGACAGTCGGATGGCCGGTATGGCTGTCGAAGTCGCTGGCGTTGCGGACAATCACCATTCTGCTGCCCAGCGTGTCGGCAGCCAGTGTTGCCCGGACATCGCCAAAGACGGGCAACTGTCGCGGGGCGGCATCCATCAAGCCTTTCCATTTCCCGTCGGCCAGTTGGTTGTACTGTCGCGTGAGGGCTTGTATCTCTTGATAGGCCGCATGGCTGGCAGTGCTGTCCGACAGTATCTTGCGGCTCATGGCGGCGGCAGCCTTGACGGGATAGGCAATGGCGGCAAAATAAGCGTCGCGCAGCTCCGGGCGAAGCAGGGTGGCCGTCTCGTCAACCGTATTCGTGATACGGCGGAAGTCATCGAGGCGTTGCTGTGCCTCACGGGCTGTCAGTCCTACGGTGGTGACGGGCGACAGGCCACGATGATATTTCTTCTTGTCTAATTCCACCTGTGTCCATCCCATGAACTCAGGGCGACGCTCGCCACAGAGCCGGTAGAAATCATGCATGGCAGGGAAGAGCCGTTCGCCGACCGTCGTGCCGAACTGTCGGCAGAGCCATCGGCGGTAGTGCTGGCAGAGGTTGCTGCCATTGACGCTCTCGATGTTCCAGGCCATGTCGAGAAACAGTTCCAAATCATATCCGGCCACCTTAGGGTCGTGTACATTGGCAATCCATAGCTTGCGGACATGGCGGTCGTAGGCTTCGCGCAGCTCGTTGTAGATGAGGCCGGGCTGGGTGGTGGTCAGCCACAGGTAGTCGTGCGGACGCCCCCAGTAGCTCAGGTGGTAGTAGATGCCGCCACCGCCGCTGCGCTGTTGCTCCGACGGCGACGAGTAGCGTGTCATGTAGCCGTAGTTGTCGTCACACCACATCAGTGTGACGTAGTCGGGTACGCGGAGTCCCCGTTCGTAGAGCTGTAGCACCTCTTTATAAGGTACGAACACCTGCATCAGCCGCGAGGGGTCGCCGATGTGCTTGCTTAACAGCTGCTGCTGGTCGTCAATGACCTGCTGCAGGGCATCGAACTTCTCCTGTTCCGTGCGGTAGCCTTCCATCGAACTGTCGTGGATGCCCCGCATGCCGATGGTGAACATGTTGTCGTGTGAGTGCTTCACCTCTTCCAGCCGTTCCGTCCAGTAGTCGATGACGGCCTGTCGGTTGGTGCGGTAGTTGAAGCGGCCTCGTACCGCAGCGTCCCACTCGCCGACATTGTTGCGCAACAGCGGCTCGCAGTGGCTGGTGCCAACGACGATGCCGCACGAATCGGCCATGGCCTTGGCGTCAGGTGTCTGGAAGAAAGCCGTCGTACCCTCGTGCATGGCTGGCCACACGGCATTGCCGCGCAGACGAAGCAGCAGTTGGAAGATGCGCTTGTACGTCTTGGCACCGATGCGCCCCTTAGGCCCCGGCTCGTAGGTCTGGCAGCTCCACGGGCGCAGCGACCAGTCTTCGTCGTTGAGGAAGATGCCGCGATACTCCACCGATGGCTGCTGCAGGGTAGAGAACGTGTCGCTCATGGCGAGACGGCTCTTCCGCTCGGGCACCACATCGCCCCACCACACCCACGGCGACACACCGGCCATACGGCTCAGTTCCAGGATGCCGTAGGCACAGCCCCGGCCATTGCTGCCCACCACCAGGATGCGCCCTTCGTGAACACCGATGTAGAACGCGTCGGGCCGTTCCGTGATGCTGTCAACGGGTATGCCCATGCCTCTGAGCCTTGTGGCAGCCTGTGGGTTGCGGTCGAGCTCGTAGAGGCGAATCGTGGCATGGCTGTCGCTGACGGCGCGCTGTCCCGTCACCTGCTGCATGTCGTCGGCAAACAGGCTGGCGGCGGTGGCTACGACGGGGGCGGCCGCTCCCTCCACGTGATAAGTGACGGCCTTCGTGCCGTCGTACCATACAAGATTGTCGGCTGCCACCGTCATACCGGCAGATAACAGCCCCGTTAAGAACAGAAGTCGTTTCATGGGCACAAAGATACGAAAAAAAAAGAAAAATCTTTCATTTTTTCAGAAATAAAAGTTACCTTTGTAGCCTGATTACTAACTACTGAAACGATGAAACAGTTTTTGATGTGGTGTTGCCTTTTATGGACGACAGCAGTAGCAGGCAACGACTATCGCGCCATCGACTATGGCGCACGGGCCGACGGAAAGAGCGCACCGACGTGTCGAGTGCGCGCGACATATATATTAATAATGTGGTGGCCGACGACTGCGACTCGTTGGCAGGTATCATCATCACTGGCATGGAGGGCGAGCCTATTCGCAACGTCAGCCTTTCCGATATCCGCATACAGTATCGGGGAGGTGGCAAGCGGGGCGATAGCCCCTACCGCGAGCAGGGTACCAACTATCCCGAGCCACGATGGGCTGGACCGACACCAGCCTACGGACTCTTTGCCCGCCATGTGGATGGCCTGACGCTGCGCAACGTGCGTTTTGAGCTGATGCGTCCCGACGAGCGCCCTGACATCATCCTTGACGACGTAACCAATCATTCTATACAACAATGAGAAATTTACTGCTATCCCTCTGCCTGCTGTGTAGCGGCATGGCTGCTGCCCAGCAAGTGGACACCGTGCTCAACAAGGTGAGTACACAACCCTTTACCGTTTCCTTTGCCGTGCCCGACGGCAACTACCGTGTCACCGTGACCGTAGGCAACAAGAAAAAGGCCGCCCAGACCGTGCTGCGTGCTGAGAGCCGCCGGCATTTCTTCGATGTCATTGCTACCAAAAAAGGCAAGTTTGAAACAGTGTCTTTTGTCGTGCATAAGCACAGTCCTGTGATTGATGCCAAGACGAAAGTGAAGCTGAAGCCCCGCGAGGTGGGCTACAAGAACTGGGACGACTCGCTGAACCTGTCGTTCTGCGGACCGGCACCGGCCGTACAGCGCATCCAGATTGTGCCCGAGACCGAGGCCACCACTGTGTTCCTCTGTGGCAACAGTACCGTGGTGGATCAGGAGAACGAGCCGTGGGCCTCGTGGGGCCAGATGATAACGCGTTGGTTTGACGACCGCGTGGTGGTGGCCAACTTCGCCGAGAGCGGACTGACGGCCAACACCTTTTTGGGTCAGCTGCGCTTGGACAAGATACTCACCATGCTAAAGCCCGGCGACTACGTCATCTGCGAGTTCGGACACAACGACGAGAAGGAGAAGCGCGCCGGCGACGGTGCCTGGTATAGCTATAGCCGCAACCTGAAGATCTTTGCCGACCGTGTGCGAGAGAAGGGTGGCCACATCATCTTCGTCACACCGACGGCACGCCGCCTCTTCAAGAGTGACCATAAGACGCTGGGCTATACCCACGGCGACTACCCCGAGGCCATGCGAACGGTGGCACGCCGCGAGCAGGTGCCCATCATCGAGCTGAACGGCATGACCCGCACGTTCTATGAGGCATTGGGCGAGGAAGGGTCGAAGAAGGCTCTGGTACACTATCCCGCCAACACCTTTGCCGGACAGGACAAGCCGCTGGCCGACAATACCCACTTCAACCCCTACGGAGCCTGGGAGGTGGCCAAGATGATTGTCATGGGGCTGAAACAGCTGCAGTGTCCGTTGGTCAACCATCTGCGTGCCGACTGGCACGACTTCGATCCGGCGCATCCCGATGACCCCCAGCAGTTTGTATGGTACCTGTCGGGCAACAGCAATATCTTGAAGCCTGACGGAAATTGATAGTGAACGTGAGAAAGAGTATAGCGATAATATGCAGTTTGCTGCTGACGGTGAGCGTCTTGGCGGCAGACCGGCAGAAGCAGAACTTCAACGGAGGCTGGCTGTTGACCATCGGCGACGTGCCGGCAGCGAAGACCGCTGACTACGACGACAGCCGTTGGCTATCGGTGACGCTGCCTTACGCCTTCAATGGCGACGAGGCATTCCGCAAGGATATCGTTGACCTGACCGATACCGTTGTCTGGTATCGCAAGCACTTCACGGTATCGTCTGTTAGCCGCAAGAAATTCTTCATCGAGTTTGAAGGCGTGCGACAGGGTGCCGACTTCTATCTGAACGGTCACCACTTAGGCTACAGCGAAAATGGTGTCATGGCCTGCGGCTTCGACCTTACACCTTATATTATATTAGGAGAGAATGTGCTGGCTGTTCGTTGCGACAACAGCTGGACTTACCGCTCACGCCAGTACGACAGCCGCTACCAGTGGAACGACAAGAACTTCAATGCCAACTACGGCGGCATACCCAAGAACGTTTATCTGCATGTGAAAGACCTGTTGTATCAGACACTCCCGCTCTATTCCAACCTTGGCACAACGGGTACGTATATCTATGCCACCGACTACGACATAGCCCATCGGCGGGCAGTGGTACATGCCGAGTCGGAAGTGAGAAATGAAGACACGCAGCCGCGTACCTTCACTTTCCAGGCTACGGTGAAGGATGCTGACGGCCGCGAGGTAGCCCGCTTCCATAGTGCCCCCATCACCCTGCAAGGTGGAGCGACAACGACCGTGAAGATACAACAGCCCGTCGGTCATCTGCATTTCTGGTCATGGGGCTACGGCTATCTCTATACCGTCACATCCGCATTGTTGGTCGATGGAAACCCCGTTGACCGTGTGGTGACGCGTACCGGCTTCCGCAAGACGCGCTTCGGCGAGGGTAAGATATGGCTCAACGACCGGGTGATGATGGTGCATGGCTATGCCCAGCGCACCAGTAACGAGTGGCCCGGCGTGGGGCTCAGCGTACCGGCCTGGCTCAGCGACTACAGCAATGCGCTGATGGTAGAGTCGGGGGGCAACATGGTGCGCTGGATGCACGTGACGCCGTGGAAGCAGGACGTCGAGTCGTGCGACCGTGTGGGACTGCCCCAGGCCATGCCTGCCGGCGATGCCGAGAAAGACGTGGAAGGGCCGCGCTGGCAACAGCGCCTCGACCTGATGCGCGATGCCATCATCTACAACCGCAACAACCCCAGCATCCTGTTCTATGAGTGTGGCAACGAGAGCATCTCGTGCGAGCACATGCTGCAGATGAAGCAGCTTCGCGACACCTACGACCCTCATGGCGGACGGGCCATCGGCTCGCGCGAGATGCTGGACATCGACGAGGCGGAGTATGGCGGCGAGATGCTCTATATCAACAAGTCGAAGAAGCACCCCATGTGGGCGATGGAATACTGTCGCGATGAGGGACTGCGACGCTATTGGGATGCCTATAGCCATCCCTTCCACAAGGAGGGTGACGGTCCGCTCTATCGTGGCAAGCCGGCTCATGAGTATAACCATAACATGGACCAGTTTGCCGTCGAGATGGTGCGCCGTTGGTACGACTACTGGCAGGAACGCCCCGGTACCGGCACGCGTGTCTCGTCGGGTGGCGTGAAGATTGTGTTCTCCGACACCAATACCCACCATCGTGGCGAAAAGCACTACCGCACCAGTGGCGTGACCGATGCCATGCGCATACCGAAGGATGCCTTCTTTGCCCATCAGGTGATGTGGAGCGGATGGGTGGACGACGAGGTGCCCCGTACCTATATCATAGGCCATTGGAACTATCCCGAGGGAACGGTGAAACCCGTCTATGTGGTGAGCACTGCTGACGAGGTGGAGCTCTTTGTCAATGGCAAGAGCCTCGGCAAGGGAGACCGTCAGTACCGCTATCTGCACACTTTCGACAGCGTGCGTTATGAGTCGGGACTGTTGGAGGCTGTAGGCTCCGACGGCAGCCGCTATGAGGTGCAGACCGCCGGTGAGCCCTATCAGCTGCGGCTTACTGCCATTGAGAATCCGGAGGGTACCAAGGCCGACGGTGCCGACATGGTGCTGTTCCAAGTGGAAGTGCTCGACAAGCAACAGCGTCGCTGTCCGCTTGACGACCGTATGATACATTTTACGCTTTGGGGCGAAGGCCGATGGATAGGTGGCATTCAGCAAGGCTACAGCCTGCCTGTGGCGTGTGGCGTGGGCCGTGTGCTGGTGCGCACCACCGTGCATCCCGGCGACATCCACCTCTCGGCATACGCTGACGGTGTGAAGCCCGCTTATCTCACGGTGAAGAGTGAAGCCGCGAACAGCGCAGACAATCTGCCGATGCTGACACTGAAAGGACGCTTGAGTCGTGGCGAGACACCGCTGTCACCCTCATACCGTCAGCAGCGTCAGGGCATTGCCGTCGTGGGAGCCAAGGCAGGCTATGACGGTGAACATGCCCTTAACAGCTTCGACGACAACGAACTGTCGGAATGGAAGAATGACGGACGCCTCGCTACCGCCTGGATTACCTACCGGCTGGAGCGCAAGGCCTTCATCGACGACATCTGTCTGAAGCTGACCGGCTGGCGCCTGCGCAGCTATCCGATAGAGGTGTATGCCGGCAGGCAACTCATCTGGAGCGGCGAGACTCCGAGGTCGTTGGGCTACATCCACCTGACGCCCACCCGACGGGTAAAGACCAGCGAGGTGACCATCCGCCTGAAGGGTGCCGGCAAGGACCGCGATGCCTTTGGCGGCATTGTCGAAGTGGCCGAACCGGCTGCCGGCGAACTGGACCTCTTCAAGGCCAAGAACGGTGGCGAGACGAAGAGCGAGCTGCGCATCGTGGAAGCAGAGTTCTTGGAAACAATAGACAATTATCAGAAGAAATAGTATCGTGATAACGACCGACAATCATCAGAAGAAATAATATAACAACGACTATGAAGCGATTTGCATTTAAGATGTACCTGAAGCCAGGTTGTGAGAAAGAGTATGAACGCCGCCATGCCGCCATCTGGCCCGAGCTGGTCAAGATGATCAAGGATGCCGGCGTAGGCAACTACAGCATCTTCTGGGACCGCGACACCAACCTGCTGTTCGGCTATCAGGAGTGCGAGGGCGAAGGCTCGTCGCAGGATACCGACCATGTGGACCCTGTCACGCAGAAGTGGTGGGACATGATGGCCGACATCATGGAGACCAATCCCGACCACTCGCCCGTCACCGTTCCCATTCAGGAGGTGTTCCATTTAGACTAACCGTCCTTCGCCATGAAACGTTTGTTATTCTCCCTGGCGATGCTCACCGCAGGCATGTTATGTGCTGTGGCTGCCGATTTTGGCTGTGCCGTGACATGGGATCGCCATGGACTGCTGATGGACGGCCACCGCGTCATGCCGGTGATGGGCGAGGTACACTATTCGCGCATTCCTGCCGACGAGTGGCCACGCGAAATCCGCAAGATGCGCGAGGGCGGTGTCACCATCGTCGCCACCTATGTGTTCTGGAACCATATCGAAGAAGAGGAAGGCATCTTCCGCTGGGACGGACAGCGCGACCTGCGCCGTTTCCTTGAGGTGTGCCGCACGGAGCAGATGCCTGTCGTGCTGCGCCTCGGCCCGTTCTGTCATGGTGAGGTGCGCAATGGCGGCATCCCTGACTGGATGTTCCACAAGGGCTGTCGCCTGCGCTCGCAAGAACGTGTGTTCCTCGGTTATGTCGAGAAGCTCTACCGCCAGATATTCACACAGGTGCAGGGCTTGCAGTGGAAAGACGGCGGACCGGTGCTTGCGGCTCAGTTCGATAACGAATACCGTGGCTCCGGCGACTATCTCATGGCACTCAAGCGCATGGCTCTTGCCATCGGCTTCGACCTGCCGTTCTATACCCGTACCGGATGGCCCGAACTCAGCAAGCCCGTCCCCTTCGGCGAGATGCTGCCGCTCTATGGCGACTATGCCGACGGCTTCTGGGACAAGGCCATCACCGAAGGCTGCGGCAACTACTACAAAGCCTTCAACTTCAAAGCCTTCCGTTCCTCGACGGCTATCGGCACCGACCTGTTAGGACAGCAAGAAGCCAAGCTCACGGCAGGCGAAGACCGCTATCCCTACTTCACCTGCGAACTGGGCGGCGGCATGGCTACAGCCTATCATCGCCGCCCCTATGTCTATCCGGAGGATGCCTACTCCATGGCATTGGTCAAGCTCGGCTCCGGCAGCAACCTCTTAGGCTATTACATGT
This sequence comes from uncultured Prevotella sp., assembly GCA_947165435.1. Classification (GTDB taxonomy): domain Bacteria; phylum Bacteroidota; class Bacteroidia; order Bacteroidales; family Bacteroidaceae; genus Prevotella. The sequence goes on along the minus strand of CAMVAI010000012.1, from coordinate 6,039 downwards.
ACCACGGAGGCACCAACCCCGAAGGACGCCTGCACACGCTCAACGAGGTGCAGACCAGTCCCGGCACGGCCAACAACGACCTGCCCCAGCTGACCTACGACTTCCAGGCTCCCCTGGGCGAGTTCGGACAGCCCTATCCGCAGTATTACATGCTCCGTCCGCTCCATCTCTTCATGCACGACTATGCCGCCCAGCTTGCCACGATGGAGGCCCGCTTCCCGGCTGCCCAGGACCTGCAGCGCGGCGAGGACCGTGCCCTGCGCTGGGCGGTCCGCTCCGAGGGTGACAGTGGCTTCGTGTTCATTAACAACTATGAGCGCCTGCAGCGGTTGTCGCCCAAGAAGCATGTCGTGCTGAAGGCCTGTGGCGTCACCTTCCCGAAGCTGACCATTCCTTCCGGTGCGATGGCTATCTTCCCTGTCAATATCAGCGGCATCCGCTATGCCACGGCTCAGTTGGTGGCCCGTCGCAACGGCCAGGTCTATATGATGCAGATTCCCGGCATTCCCACCACCATCGCGATGCAAGACGGGAAGGTGCTGAAGAATGTGAAGGCCAAAGGTGCCGGCCGCCCTGTCTATAAGAATATCTGTCTGCTCACGCCTGCCGAGGCGGAGCGGCTCTTCCTGTCCGCCCGTCAGCAGCAGGCGGCAACCGTCGATGTGGCATGGAAGAAGGTGAGCGAGGCCGGTCTGCTGCGCACCGTCAAGAAGGGTCGCGCCAAGGTGGCCGAAGCCCCGTCGGAAGCCGACTGGCAACAGGCTGCCGTCTATCAGCTGGAGTGTCCTGCCGGTCAAAAAGGCCTCCTCCGCATCGACTATCGTGGCGACTGTGCCCGCCTCTATGCCGACGGCAAACTCGTAGCCGACAATTTCTATTACGGTCGCCCCTTCCTCTACGGACTCTGGCGACTGCCTCACGACTGCCGTATGCTGCAGTTGCGCATTCTCCCCCTACAACCCGACGCCCCCATCTACCTGCCTCGCGAGGCAGACCGCACGGCGGGTGAATCTCTACAAAAAGTCATTCTATCATGCGAAGAATAATTGTTTTATCCTGTCTCGTCTGTGCCTTGAGCCTCCATGCCCAGCATACCACCATCGACCTGTCCGGCAGGTGGCAGTTCTCATCGGCTCGCGAACAGGGCATGGTGGTGCTGCCGGGGTCCATGCTGACCAACGGCAAGGGCGACCCCGTAAGTGTCAAGACCCAGTGGACCGGCTCGCTCTACGACTCGTCCTATTACTTCAATCCCTATATGGCTCCCTATCGGCAGGAGGGCAACATGAAGTTTCCCTTCTTTCTCACCCCCGAGCGTCACTACGTTGGCGAGGCCGTCTATACCCGGCAGGTCGTGGTGCCTGCGTCGTGGCGCGGTCGGCAGGTCACGCTCTGTCTGGAACGTCCGCATATCGAGACCACCGTTACGGTGAACGGTCATGACGCGGGCCACCAGCTCTCGCTGTCGGTGCCTCATGTCTATGACGTTACTCCTTATATTATATATGGTGCAGAGAACACGCTTTCCATCCGCGTCTATAATGGCATCGAGCATGTCGGCGTAGGCCAGGACTCCCACTCCGTCACCGACCAGACGCAAGGCAACTGGAACGGCATCGCTGGGCGCATCGAGCTGCAGGCCCGTTCGCCGCGTGCCGTCCGTCAGCTGCGTGTCTATCCCGACGTGGAAAAGATGACCCTGCGCGTGGCGATGCAGAAGCCGGCGAAGAGCAAGGTGAAGCTGTGGGTGGCAGGACGTAAGGCGGTCACCACCAAGGACAGCGTATTGCTGCTGCCCATGGACGGTGCCCGGCTGTGGGATGAGTTCCACCCCAACCTATATACCCTCTATGCCGTCAGCGACGGCGACACGCTGCGTACCACCTTCGGCATGCGTGCGATGACGGTTCGCGGCAGTCAGCTGCTCATGAATGGTCAGCCCGTCTGGCTGCGCGGCACGGTGGGCAACTGCTGCTTCCCCGAGACGGGTTATCCGCCCACCGACGAGGCGTCGTGGGAACGGGTGCTCGGCAAGTGCAAGGAGTATGGGCTGAACCATATCCGCTTCCATTCCTACTGTCCCCCGGAGGCCGCCTTTGCCGTGGCCGACCGCCTGGGCCTCTATCTGCAACCCGAGGGGCCGTCGTGGCCCAACCACGGGGTGAAGCTGCGCCGTGGCATGGTTATCGACCAGTATCTGCTCGACGAGGGACGCCGCATTCTCGACACCTATGGCAACCATCCCTCGTTCTGCATGATGGCGGCAGGCAACGAACCGGCAGGCGACTGGGTGGCCTACTGTCGTGACTGGGTGAAGCAGATGAAGCAGTACGACGCCACACGCGTCTATTGCGGGGCATCCGTTGGCGGCGGCTGGGCCTGGGACGACGGCTCTGAGTATCATGTCAAGGCCGGTGCCCGCGGACTGGACTGGGACAAGACGGCTCCCCACTCCGACGACGACTACGAGCAGCAGCTGCTCTTCCCGCGCAACTACAAGGGCAAGGAGCCTAACCGCTCGCCCATCATTGCCCACGAGCAGGGCCAGTGGTGCGCCTTCCCTGACTTCAAGGAGATTCCGCAATACACCGGGGTCTATAAGGCCAAGAACTTTGAAATCTTCCGCGACCTGCTGCGCGACCATGGCATGGCGTCGCAGGCAGAACGCTTCCTCATGGCCAGTGGTCGCCTGCAGGTGCTCTGCTATAAATACGAGATGGAGCGCAACCTGCGTACCCCCGATTATGCTGGATTCCAGCTCCTCGGACTGAACGACTATAGCGGACAGGGCACGGCACTGGTGGGTCCGCTGAATGTCCATTGGCGGGAGAAGGGCTACTGCACGGCAGCCGACTGGACGGAGTTCTGTGCGCCGGTGGTGCCATTGGCAAAATTCCCGAAGTTTGTATTCACCGACACACAGATAGCCATCCCCGTCGATGTGTATAATGCCTGGCAGGAACCCCTGCGCAATGCCCGCCTGACGTGGCGGGTGGATGGACTGACGGCCCAGGGCGCGACACCGCCCATGACGCTCGCACAAGGCCGCTCGGCCGATGTGCTGACCGTCCGGCCCTTCCCGTCGGCACTGTCGATAGACCGCCCCATGAAGCTGAAGCTCCATGTCACGGTGCATGCCGACAACGCCCCCGACTACAGCAATTCGTGGGAGTTCTGGCTCTATCCCCCACAGCTGGACATGCCCCAGACCGACATCTACGAGGCCGACTCGCTCGACGCACAGGCTCTCAGCGTGCTGCAGCGGGGCGGCACGGTGCTCCTGACCGCCGCCGGACGCGTGCGCTACGGCAACGACGTGAAGCACACCTTCCTGCCCGTGTTCTGGAACACCTCATGGTTCAAGATGCGGCCGCCGCACACCACCGGGGCCTATATCCAGAGCAGCCATCCCCTGTTCCGCGACTTCCCCACCGACGACTGGCAGAACCTGAACTGGTGGGAACTGGTCAACGGCACGCAGGTGATGAACCTGGCCGAGTTTCCTGCCGACTATCAGCCCGTGGCGCAACCCATCGACACGTGGCACGTCAGCCGTAAGCTGGGCATGGTGGTCGAAGCCCGTGTGCTGAACGGCCGGCTGCTGATGACCACCATCGACATCAGCCGCCAACTGGACCGTCGCCCCGTGGCCCGCCAGCTGCGCTACAGCATCCTGCGCTATATGCAGTCGTCCGACTTCCGTCCTGCCTGTACGGTTGCCCCCGATGTCATCCGCCATCTCTACGAGCGTGAGGCACGGCGAGTAGATATGTTTACCAGCGACTCGCCCGACGAACTGAAACCCAAACTCAATAATTAAAATATGACTATGAGAAAACTATTTCTTGCGCTGTTGGCCGTGCTCACCCTGACGGCTACGGCAAAACCCAAAGCCAAGAAGGCCGTGGAGACATGGCCCGACGGCACAGTGATGGATGCGTGGTTCAGCGACACCACGAAGGTGGACATCGCCACGCTCGGCAAACAGTATGTGTTGACCGACTACGGCGTGGTGGCCGGACTGCCGCAGGTGCAGACGCGCCAGATACAGGCCGTCATCGACCGCTGTGCCCAGGAGGGTGGGGGAGTGGTTGTCGTGCCGCAGGGCACCTTCCTCACCGGCGCGCTGTTCTTCAAGCAGGGCACCCACCTGCACGTTCGCGAAGCCGGCACGCTGAAAGGCTCCGACCGCATCATCGACTATCCCATCCTCACCACCCGCATCGAGGGTGAGACGTGCAAGTACTTCTCGGCACTCGTCAATGCCGACGGACTCGACGGCTTCACCATTACGGGCCGTGGCACCATCGACGGCAACGGCCTGCAGTACTGGCAGGAGTTCTGGCTGCGCCGCCAGTGGAACCGCCAGTGTACCAACAAGGATGCACAGCGTCCGCGACTGACCTACGTGTCAAACAGCAAGAACGTCACCATCCAGGACGTACACCTCATCAACTCGCCCTTCTGGACCAACCATGTCTATAAGAGCCACCATGTGCGCTACCTGGGCTGCTACATCTATGCGCCCACGGAGAAGGTGTTCGAACCCGACCCCAAGCGTGGCGCACCGTCGTCGGATGCCATCGACATCGATGTCTGCACCGACGTGCTCATCAATGGTTGCTTCATGCATGTCAACGACGATGCCGTGGTGCTGAAGGGCGGCAAGGGCACGTGGGCCGACAAGGACTCGACCAACGGCGACTGCGAGCGCATACTCATACAGAACTGTCGCTACGGTCGCGTACACGGCTGTCTGACGCTGGGCTCCGAGTCGCTGCACGACCGTAACGTCATCCTGCGTAACTGCCACACCGAGAATGCCGACCGTGTGCTTTGGCTGAAGATGCGCCCCGACACGCCCCAACACTATGAGTATGTGACGGTGGAGAACATCACCGGCCACTGCGGACGCTTCCTCTTCATCCAGCCCTGGACGCAGTTCTTCAAGCCCGGCGACCGCCAGCTGCCGCCTTCGCGCTGCAACAACATCACGCTGCGCAACAACAAGGTGGACACGAAGAACATGATTGACGTCAAGACCTCAGACAAGTACGAACTCATCGACTTCACCCTCGACGGACAGCCCATCGACTTCTCCACCGCCCCGAAGGCCACGAAGGAGAATGCCCCCAAGGTGTATCTTTAATGGTGAGACGGTGAAACCCTCACAGCTCAATAGCCGGGGCGTGCGCAGCACCCCCGGCTGTCATGGGGATAGGTACATGGGGCATCCATACCTAGGTACCTGTCACCGGGACGACGCCGCCGGGACTCCTACGTTGGAGTTCCGGCGGATCATCTTTTCTGGTGGACGGGCTTTGTGCGCCCCATCTTCGGTAGGTCAAAGCAGGCCGTTCATTCTCATCCAGTGCCTACCCTTCGGGGTCAGACAATAGAGCAAGAAGATGGTACACGGCACACCCACTGTCAGTGCTACTAAAAAAACTCCCATAATCAGTTTCCTTTCTTTTTATCGGTTAATACGAGTCCTACGCCCAGAGCCGTGAAGGCAATGAAGAGTCCTCCTACGTAAATCAGTTCTCTGTTATCGTCCAAGTCCTTGAACATCGAGGCTATCACAACACCTGTCATCACATATTTCGATATGTCTATCAGATAGTTGCTCAGTTTCTCTTTTCTCGACTTGCCGCCGCCCTTCTGTTGCAGCTTCGTTTCCTCTGTGTTCGCCGCCTCCAGCTGCTTGTTCTTCGCAAGCGAAGCGTCCCCTTGGGCTGAGCGGGTTTGCGGCTTCTGAGACTTCGATTTCTCGCGTCTTGAACTCATATCTCCTTGCGTTTTGTTGTTGACGGTGCAAAGATAATATTTTTTTCCGATACCGCGCACGATTTCCCAAAGAAAAATGAAATCCTTCTGTCTCAGTCTGTCAAAGAACGCCTGTTCCTGTCGTTGAAGAGAGAGGGCGGCACCCGTCCGCGCCATGGCTTTCGGGACCGTCCTCCTTGGATTCATAGCCTCACAAGAGGGGGACAGATTCTGTTTTAATCTCCAAAGAAAAGAGAGGAAAAATGGAACATA
>CAMVAI010000011.1 GCA_947165435.1 uncultured Prevotella sp. | reverse complement strand
TCATTGCTCCACGAAAATTAGTAGCCTCTCCACGAAAATTAGTAGCCTCTCCACGAAAATTACTAGCCTCTCCATGAAAATTCCAAGCATTGGGACCATCGCTTGGCCCCAAAAAAATACACGGAAAAAATTATATGATCAATTACATGGTAATTATATGTAAAAGAAGATGGAACATGTAATTACCATGTAATAATCCATTAATTTTTCAAAAATCCCCGATTTCATCGGGATTTTTCTGCTGTAAATATATATATATTGTGAAAAAGGAAAACATCCCGCACATCTCGCACATCTCGCACGTAAACTGACAGTCTGCTCAATTTATCTCGCACGTAGCTGACGATTTGCTCATTTTATCCCGCACGTAGCTGACACTTTGCAACTACCGTTACATACCCATCCCACACCTGGCTGTCGCAGCAATAGGATGGCTTCACACTGTGTTGAAACATTTTCACGTGCGAGATGTGCGGGATGTGCGGGTTGTTTTTTTTGTTAGCCTATATATACGCGCGCGTATTGACTTCGGCGCTGCGTCACCATTTTTTGCGCGGATGTCGGATTTAGAAATCCGACTAAAAAGACGGGACATGCGGCCAGTCGTGGCGTGCCTTTTTGGATTATTATCATTTTAGACACCCCCTCCCTTCGGAGGGGCTTGGGGAGGCCCTCAGGGAGACCCTTAGAAGATGCGGCGCGAAATGCGTAGGTTGATGACGGGGTACGCCTTGAAGGCAGTGAGGATGTCGGTATAGCGCCCCACGTTGCCATTCATGTTCTCGATGTCCTTCGAGAGGTTGGTGCCGTCGTGCGTGATGATGTCCGGCTCGCCGCCCCAGAACATGACGCCACAGTCGAAGCCGATGTGGTAGCGGTCGTCGCCCTTGAGCAGGCGGCCCTTGTAGCCGAAGCCGATGTAGGGCTTGAAGTTGTTGACGTAGGCATTGGCGCGCACCATGCTGTTGGCGTCCGGCACCATGCGGTACGGCTCGCCGGCGCGGTGGATGACGTTGCCGAACTGATCGACGACGTCGTGAGCGTAGTTGCCCACGCGGACCCCCATGCGCCCGTTTTTCACCACGCGCTGCTCGATGAGCGGGTCGAGGTACTCGTCATCATAGATGGGTGTGGGGTTCATCAAGACATAGTCCTGATAGGACACGTCGTAGATGTGGTTGTACATGCCCATGGCGAAGAGCGACGGCGCGTCCTCGGTGATGTTGTATGCCTCGGCAATCTGCTTCGGTCCCCAGAAGAAGCCGCCGGTGATGTACCAGTGCTTGTTGCGGAAGGGATGAACATCGACCATGAGCTTGAAGTTCCACATGGTAGGCTTGCCGGTCATCTCGATGTCGCCATCGACGCGGTAACCGGTCAGCTGCGTCATCAGCGACGACATACGCTCGAACTTGCTCTCCAGGAGGTTGCCCTTGTCGTCGAACGACTGTATGTCGAAGTGCATGGAGTGCTCGAAGCGCGGCATGAAGTCGAAGCCGGTGCGCACGGAGAACAGGTTGCTGAGGGGGGCCTCGATGTCGAAGCCGATGCCCGTGGAGCCGAGGGTGAGCGACAGGTCGAGGTGGCCGAAGGCCTTGACGGCCGACGTAGCGGGAGCTTGCTGAGCCTGTGCGGTGGATGCCAGCAGTATTGCAAGCAGGATGCTGTATATCTTTTTCATAGCCGGTGCTTGTTTTTGTTATTCTTGCTGCAAAATTAGGATAAAAAAGCGAGACAGCCAAAAAAAAGCGCGAAAAGTGGGCGAATTATGCATTTATTTGGAAAAAAGCTTTGTTTTTAAGGATATTTTCGCTATATTTGCAGAAATGTTAACACAAAGAAAAAGTGACAATGATGAAAAGAATAGCAATGCTGCTGGCTTTGGCCGGTATGGCGCATGGCGTGATGGCGCAAGACGACGACATGACGATGGAAGGCGGCGACATGTCGTCGGGCGAGAAGTATAGCGTGACCACCAACTCGTTCTGGAGCAACTGGTTCGTACAGGGCAACGTGACGTGGAACGCATGGTATGGTGTGGGCGAGCGGTCGCTGGTGGCCCCGTTCCACAAGTTTCCCGTCGGTGGCGGTCGCGGGCATACGGGCCTGGGCTTCTCGTTCGCCATCGGCAAGTGGTTCACGCCCGGCATCGGTCTGCGCACGAAGGTGAACGCCTGGCGCAAAGGGTCGAAGTACGACGTAGGCGGCGTGACCATCGACCCCGACAAATACTGGACGGTCAACGAGCACGTGCTCTTCAACCTGACCAACCTGCTGCTCGGCTATCAGGAGCAGCGGCTGTGGAACCTCATACCCTACGTGGGTGCCGGCGTGTCGCGCAATATGACGCAGCGGGCGTACAGCACCGACCTGAGCCTTGGCGTGCTGAACACCTTCCGGCTGTCGAAGCGGTTGGCCGCCAACGTGGAGATAGGGTGGAACAGCTACGAGGGCAGCGGACTGGCCCTGAAGAACCGTCCGCAGCAGTTCACGCTGGAGGTGGGCCTGACCTACCGGTTAGGTGTGTCGAAATGGAACAAGGCCCCCGACGTGGAGGGCATGCGGGCCATGTCGCAGGCCGAGATGGACGCGCTGAACGCCCAGCTGGCCGATGCCGAGAGTGAGAACGCCCGTCTGAAGAAGCTGCTGGCCAGCCAGCCGAAGACCGAGACGCAGGCCGTGCAGGAAGCCCCGGCAGTGCAGACGGTGACGAAGGTGGTGGCTGCGCCGGTGTCGGTGTTCTTCCGTCTGGGCAGGGCCACCATCGCCTCGCGGAAAGACCTGCAGAACGTGGCCGAGCTGGCGAAGGTGGCCCGCGAGCACGGGGCGACGCTGGTGGTGACGGGCTATGCCGACAGTGCCACGGGCAGTGCCGACGGCAACCGCCAGCTGTCGCAGCAGCGTGCCGACGCCGTGGCTGCCGAGCTGGTGAAGATGGGCATCGCCCGCGACCGGATAGAGACGGTGGCTGCCGGCGGTGTCGATACGCTGGCCCCGCAGGACTACAACCGCCGCGCCACGGTGGAATTGAAATAGTGTTTTCTTCAATCAGATGCCTGTTGTAAAAAACATGGAAGGTAGGTGGTGAAATTATTTGGCGTTATGGAAAACATTTAGTATCTTTGCAGCGGTAATTCACTAACCAACAAAAACGAGAACAATGATTTGGAATGAAACCGTGGAATGCATGGACCGCGAACAGCTGCGCGACATCCAGAGCATCCGACTGAGAAAGATGGCGGAGTATGTGTATCACAACACGCCCTTCTATCGTAAGAAATTTCAGGAGATGGGCCTCGAACCGGGCGACATCAAGAGCATCGACGACATCGTGAAGCTGCCGTTCACCAACAAGCTTGACCTGCGCGACAACTATCCCTTCGGACTGGCCGCCGTGCCGATGTCGCAGATAGTGCGCATCCATGCGTCGAGCGGCACCACGGGCAAGCCTGTCGTCGTGCTGTACACCCGTAAGGACCTGGCCATGTGGGCCGAGAGCATCTCGCGCGCCTTCACAGCCTACGGCTGTACGAAGGACGACATCTTCCAGGTGAGCTACGGCTATGGCCTGTTCACCGGCGGACTGGGCGCCCACGACGGCGCCACGAACATCGGGGCCAGCGTGATACCCATGTCGAGCGGTAACACGCAGAAGCAGATCACGCTGATGCACGACTTCGGAGCCACCGTGCTGTGCTGCACGCCGTCGTATGCCATGTTCCTGGGCGAGGCCATGCAGGAGAGCGAGTGGGCGCGCGACGAGTTCCGCCTGAAGATAGGTGCCTTCGGTGCCGAGCCGTGGACGGAGAAGATGCGCGTGAAGCTGGAGCAGACCCTGGGCATTAAGGCCTACGACATCTACGGACTGTCGGAGATAGCCGGTCCGGGCGTGGGCTACGAGTGTGAATGCCAGCACGGCACCCACCTGAACGAGGACTATTTCTACCCCGAGATACTGAACCCCGAGACCGGCGAACCCATGCCCGAGGGTCAGCTGGGCGAGCTGACGTTCACCCACCTGACGAAGGAGGGCATGCCGCTGCTGCGCTACCGCACGCACGACCTGACAGCCCTGCACTACGACAAATGTTCGTGCGGGCGCACGCTGGTACGTATGGACCGCATCCTGGGCCGTTGCGACGACATGCTGATTATCCGTGGCGTGAATGTGTTCCCGTCGCAGATAGAGGATGTCATCCTGAAGCAGCAGGAGTTCGAGCCGCACTATCTGCTGACCGTCGATCGCGTGAACAATACCGACACCAGCGAGCTGAAGGTGGAGGTGAAGGAGGAATACTTCACCGACGACATGGCCACGATGGTGGGTCTGCAGAAGAAACTGGAAGGCGAGCTGCGCAGCGTCATCGGCCTCGGATTCAAGATCAAGCTGGTGGAGCCGAAGGGCATCGAGCGCTCGACGGGCAAGGCCAAGCGCGTGATAGACAACCGCAAGCTATAGCCACAGCGGAAAAACGGAATCCCGTAATCCCGCAATCCCGAAATAAAACAATAAATATTATGTTAGCAAAACAATTATCAGTCTTTTTGGAGAATAAGTCGGGCCGCCTGACGGAGGTGACCGACGTGTTGGGCGATGCAGGTGTCAACCTCTCGGCCATGAGTATTGCCGACAACTCGGACTTCGGCATCCTGCGCTGTATTGTGAGCGACCCCGACAAGGCCTACCAGGTGCTGAAGGAAGCCCACTTTGCCGTGAAGATTACCGACGTCATCGGTTTCACGTGTCCGAACACCAGCGGCTCGCTGGCCAAGGTGCTGAAGATGCTGTCGGAGGCCGGCGTGTTCATCGAGTATATGTACTCGTTTGCCAATGGCGACGTGGCACATGTGGTCATCAGGCCTACCGACCTGGAAAGCTGCGAGCGCATCTTGTCGGAGAAGAAGGTGGACCTGCTGGCCGCCAGCGACCTCTACCGGCTCTGAAGCGGGGCTTGCGGGGCGCGTCATCGCTGCAAGACATTAAAAAATGTGAAAAAACGGTGCAAAGGTTTGGCGGTTTCAAAAAAACTGCTTACCTTTGCACCCGCTTACGACAAGAAGCGCGGTGCGAGCCGGTTCGCGTGAGCATATTGAGGGCGCTTAGCTCAGCTGGTTTAGAGCATCTGCCTTACAAGCAGAGGGTCGGCGGTTCGAATCCGTCAGCGCCCACACCACAAGGGAAGTCTCGGACAGGGTTCGGGATTTTTTTGTTGGCGGCAGGCGTGTTTCCTTATATGTGCGGCAGGTGAGGATGCCATTTCAGGGTCAGCGGATTTTCGTTAAATATCAAAAAATCAAAAAATAGTAGGACAAAGTAGAAAATTCTGCCTCGTAGCTTCACGTTTCTCATTTATTCTTCGTACCTTTGCAGCCGCAAAAGGATATAGCTATATTATTATATTATAAGGTATTTGGAAAAACCCATGGAATTGAATGCATTGACAGCCATCTCGCCTATTGATGGCCGTTACAGGAGTAAGACAGAACCGTTGTCAGGATACTTTTCAGAGTATGCGCTTATTCGCTATCGTGTGCGGGTGGAGATAGAATACTTCATCGCGCTCTGCGAGATGCCCTTGCCACAGCTGGAAGGCTTCGACCATAGCCTCTTCGAGCCGCTGCGCGATGTCTATCGCCAGTTCTCGGAGACCGACGCACGGCGCGTGAAGGAGATAGAGCAGACCACCAACCACGACGTGAAGGCCGTGGAGTATTTTATCAAGGAGAAAATAGACGTGATGGCCGGTGGCCGGAGCATTGACTTGTCCACCTACAAGGAGTTCATCCACTTCGGGCTGACCTCGCAGGACATCAACAACACGTCGGTGCCCCTGTCGGTGAAGGAAGCCCTGGAAGAGGTGTACTACCCCATGGTGGAAGAGCTGATAGAACAGCTGAACGACTATGCCGAGCAGTGGAAGAACGTGGCCATGCTGGCCAAGACGCACGGGCAGCCGGCCTCGCCGACACGTCTGGGCAAGGAAATCATGGTGTATGTCTATCGCCTGGAGGAACAGCTGCGCTCGCTGAAGGACACGCCCATCACCGCCAAGTTCGGCGGAGCCACAGGCAACCTGAACGCCCACCATGTGGCCTACCCGCAGTACGACTGGCGCGAGTTTGCCAACAGCTTCGTCAGCGAGAAGCTGGGACTGGAGCGCGAGCAGTGGACCACGCAGATATCGAACTACGACTGGCTGGGAGCCATTTTCGATGCCATGCGCCGCATCAACACCATCATCATCGACCTCGACCGCGACTTCTGGATGTATATCTCGATGGAGTATTTCAAGCAGAAAATCAAGCAGGGAGAGGTGGGCAGCAGTGCCATGCCGCACAAGGTGAACCCCATCGACTTCGAGAACTCGGAGGGTAACCTGGGCATCGCCAATGCCGTGCTGCAGTTCCTGGCACAGAAGTTGCCGGTAAGTCGGCTGCAGCGCGACCTGACCGACTCGACGGTGCTGCGCAACGTGGGCGTGCCCATGGGTCATGCGCTGATAGCCCTGCAGAGCACGCTGAAGGGGCTGCGCAAGCTGATACTGAACGAGGACAAGCTGCAGGAGGACCTGGAGAACACATGGGCCGTGGTGGCCGAGGCCATTCAGACCATCCTGCGCCGCGAGGCCTATCCGCACCCCTACGAGGCCCTGAAGGCACTGACGCGCACGAACCAGAAGATGACCGAAGAGACCATCCATGCCTTTATTCAGGACTTGGCGGTCGGCGACGACGTGAAGGCGGAGCTGATGGCTATCACACCATGGAACTACACCGGCATGTAACGCAAGAGAGACATATACACATAGCATAAACACAGAGAAAAAACACATTCATATTAACAAACCACACAAAGGAGAGCCGTGAGGCACTCAAAGCTAAGAAAGGAAAGAACGATTATGGAATTAGAAAACGAGAAGAAGAACGAAGAGCAGGCTGCCGAGCAGCAGTCGGGCAACAGTCAGCAGAGTGGCCAGCAGAGTGGCCAGCAGGGGTACCGTCAAGGACGCTCGCCGCGCCCGCGTATCCATCAGCCGCGCCCGTACTCGGGTGGTCAGGGCGGCTACAACCGTAACCAGAACCAGGAGGAGGGCGGCTTCCGTCCCGAGGGCTTCGGCGCCGGTCTGTCGGGTGGCGCCCCCCAGCGTGGCGGCTACCGTCCGCGTAACAACTACAACAACAATGAGGGGGGCTACCGTCCGCGTAACAACTATAACCAGGAGGGTGGCTATCGCCCGCGTAACAACGGCTACAACAGCGACGAGGGCTACCAGCCCCGCCAGCAGGGTGGTTACCAGCCGCGCCAGCAAGGCGGCTACCGTCCGCATAACAACTACGGACAGGAGGGTGGCTACGGTCAGCCGCGTCAGGGTGGCTATGGTCAGCCGCGTCAGGGTGGCTACGGTCAGCCGCGCCAAGGTGGCTACGGTCAGCAGCGTCAGGGTGGCTATGGTCAGTCGCGCCAGGGTGGCTATGGTCAGCCGCGCCAGGGTGGCTACGGTCAGCAGCGCGGCGGCTATCGTCAGCGCACGCCGGGCTACGACCCTCATGCCAAGTATAGCCTGAAGAAGCGTATAGAATATAAGGAAGAGAACTACGACCCGAACGAGCCCATCCGTCTGAACAAGTTCCTGGCCAATGCCGGCGTATGCAGCCGCAGGGAGGCCGACGAGTTTATCCAGGCCGGTGTGGTGTCGGTGAACGGACAGGTGGTGACCGAGCTGGGCACGAAGGTGCTGCGCACGGACGAGGTGAAATTCCACGACCAGCCCGTGACCATGGAGAAGAAGGTGTATGTGCTGCTGAACAAGCCGAAGGACTATGTGACCACGAGCGACGATCCGCAGCAGCGTAAGACGGTGATGGACCTGGTGAAGGGTGCATGCCCGGAGCGTATCTACCCCGTAGGCCGCTTGGACCGTAACACCACGGGTGTGCTGCTGCTGACGAACGACGGCGACCTGGCCTCGAAGCTGACGCACCCGAAGTTCCTGAAGAAAAAGATATACCACGTCTATCTGGACAAGAACGTGACAGCCCACGACCTGCAGCAGATTGCCGATGGCGTGATACTGGACGACGGCGAAATCAAGGCCGATGCCGTGGAGTATGCAAGCGATACCGACAAGAAGCAGGTGGGCATCGAGATCCACTCGGGCAAGAACCGCATCGTGCGCCGTATCTTCGAGAGCCTGGGCTACAAGGTGACCAAGCTGGACCGTGTGCAGTTTGCCGGACTGACGAAGAAGAACGTGCGCCGCGGCGACTGGCGCTACCTCACAGAAGAGGAGGTGGACCGCCTGCGCATGGGGGCGTACGAATAACAGCAGCATCGGACAGCCACGGACTTTCTGCTGTGAGAAGAAGCATCGGACTGTCACGGACTGTCACGGACTTTCTGCTGTGAGAAGAAGCATCGGACTATCACGGACTGTCACGGACTTTCTGCTGTGAGAAGAAGCATCGGACGATTACGGACTAAAACGGACAGTCCGCGAAAGTCCGTGTTAGTCCGATGCAAGAAATAAAGACCGGCAGTGCAAGGACGGACAGTCCGCGAAAGTCCGCGTCAGTCTGATGCAAGAAAAAAAGACCGGCAGTGCAAGGACGGACAGTCCGCGAAAGTCCGTGTCAGTCCGATGCAAGAAATAAAGATCGGCAGTGCAAAAACGGACAGTTCGCGAAAGTCCGTGTCAGTCCGATGCAAGAAATAATTAGCGGCGGCCTAAAGCGGATGGTCTGCGGCAGTCCGCTGCATAAAAAGGAATGAATATGAAAAGAACAAAGGTTATTGACGTACTGAAATGTACGGATTTTGGAAGAGAAATATGTGTGAAAGGGTGGGTGAGAACCCACCGCAGCAGTAAGGCTGTTGATTTTATCGCACTGAACGATGGCTCGACGATTAAGAACGTACAAATCGTTGTTGATCCGGCGAAGTTTGACGAGGAACTGCTGAAGCAGATCACCACCGGTGCCTGCATCTGCGCCGTGGGAACGCTGGTGGAGAGCCAGGGTGCCGGACAGACCTGCGAGATACAGGCTACGCAGCTGGAAATCTACGGATTGTGCGGCAATGACTACCCGATGCAGAAGAAAGGCCAGTCGTTTGAGGCCATGCGCAAGAATGCCCACATGCGCCTGCGCACCAACACCTTCGGCGCCGTGATGCGCATCCGCCACAACATGGCGATGGCCATCCATACCTACTTCCATGAGCATGGCTTCTTCTATTTCCACACCCCGCTCATCACTGCCTCCGACTGCGAAGGTGCCGGCAACATGTTCCAGGTCACCACAAAGAACCTCTACGACCTGAAGAAGGACGAGGACGGCAAGATCATCTACACCGACGACTTCTTCGGCGAGCAGACCTCGCTGACCGTCAGCGGACAGCTGGAGGGTGAGCTGGGTGCCACGGCCCTGGGCGCCATCTACACCTTCGGACCGACGTTCCGTGCTGAGAACAGCAACACGCCGCGACACCTCGCCGAGTTCTGGATGGTAGAGCCCGAGGTGGCCTTCCTGGACCAGGAGGAGCTGATGGACTTGGAAGAGGACTTTATCAAGTATTGCGTACGCTGGGCACTGGACCACTGCAAGGACGACCTGGAGTTCCTGAACAAGATGATAGACAAGTCGCTCATCCAGCGTCTGGAGGGTGTACTGAAGGAGACCTTTGTGCGCCTGCCTTATACCGAAGGAATCAATATCCTGCAGGAGGCCATCAAGAATGGCAAGAAGTTTGAGTTCCCCTGCAACTGGGGCGACGACCTGGCTTCGGAGCACGAGCGCTACCTCGTGGAGGAGCACTTCAAGAAGCCGGTTATCATGACCGACTATCCGCGTGCCTTCAAGTCGTTCTATATGAAGCAGAATCCCGGTGCTTCCGGCGAGCCTGGCGATACCGGCGAATCCGGCAGCGTGGGCTACAAGGGGGCCGTTGCTCCCGGTCCTACGATGCAGGGCACCGACGTGCTGTTCCCGCAGATTGGCGAGATTATCGGTGGCTCGGTGCGTGAGGAGAGCTACGACAAGCTGATGGCCGAAATCAAGCGCCGCAACATGGATATGACCCACTTGTGGTGGTATATCGACACGCGCCGCTGGGGCAGCTGTCCGCATGCCGGCTTCGGACTGGGCTTCGAGCGTCTCATCCTCTTTGTGACGGGCATGCAGAACATCCGCGACGTCATCCCATTCCCCCGCACGCCGAAATCGGCAGAGTTCTAAGGGTGTTTTCCGATTATTCAGCAAATGTGCTCCAAATTTCCTCTGAAAAGTTTGGAGCATATTGTTTTTTTAGTTATCTTTGCAGACAATAACTTATTATAACTTTTAAAACAAGCTATCCGTATGAAGAAATTACTAATTGTATGCAGCCTTGCGCTGCTCGGTATGCAGAGTGTTTCTGCACAGAAAGTCGATGATTTCGGCATCTTCCAGCATTTCGGTGCCAACGTGGGTGTGGGTACCGAGGGTATCAGCATCGGTGTGGCGGCTCCCGTCACCAACTATCTGGAGGTGGGCTTCGGCGTCAACTTCATGGTAGCCATCAAGCCCAGTGGCGATGTGACCGTGAACAACGGCACGCCCGTGACCATTCCGCAGCTGGACGGCACCGTCAAGTCGTACAACCTGAACAAGCTGAATATCAAGGGCAATACCGCCCGCACGACGTTCGACTTCAAGGTCAGCGCCTATCCTTTCGGACTGAGGAATGCTTTCTTCGTGACGGCAGGCTTCTCGTTCGGTGGCAAGAAGATTGCTACGCTCGAAGGACATAGCGACGATATCGCCCGCATCTATCAGGAGAACCCCGCCTGGTCGGGGGCCATCGCTGCCGAGATTGACAAGTATAAGATAGACATCGACCGTCAGGGTAATGTGGATGGTGACATCCGCGTGAATGCCTTCCGTCCTTATCTGGGCTTGGGCTATGGCCGTCTGGTGCCGAAGGGCCGTGTCGGTTTCCGTGCCGAGTTAGGCGTGCAGTTCATGGGTCACATGAAGGTGTATCAGGGTGGCAGTGAGCTGAGACTGAACGAGATTGGCACGAAGGCTACCGACGACCTCTCGAAGATCATCGACAAGTGGTCGGTCTATCCCGTGCTGAAACTGATGCTCACCACTCGCATCCTGTAATGGCTATTCTGATGGACTCACCACGCGCATCCTGTAATGGCTATTCGCTGGGCGTAGCAGCCGCTATTCACTGGGAGTAACAGCCTCAGGTCTTATCTGCCCGTCTTTCAGATGGATGGTGCGGTCGGTGAGGGTGGCCAGTCCTTCGTCGTGGGTCACGATGACGAAGGTCTGGCCATATTGTTGGCGCAGGTCGAAGAAGAGCTGGTGCAGCTCTTCTTTGTTCTTGCTGTCCAACGAACCGCTCGGCTCGTCGGCCAGGATGACGGCAGGATGGTTGACGAGGGCACGGGCCACGGCGACACGCTGCTTCTCGCCGCCGCTGAGCTCGTTGGGCTTGTGGCGGGCACGGTCGCTGAGGCTCATGAAGTCTAACAGCTCTTCAGCGCGGCTGCGGGCGGCCTTCTTCGACATGCCGGCAATGAAGGCGGGAATCATGATGTTCTCGATGGCGGTGAACTCCGGCAGCAGCTGGTGGAACTGGAACACGAAGCCGATGTGGCGGTTGCGGAAGTCGGACAGCCGCTTCTGCGACAGCGTGGTGACATCGGTTTGGTCGATGACCACCGTACCGCTGTCGGGACGGTCCAGTGTGCCGATGATCTGCAGCAGGGTGGTCTTGCCAGCTCCACTGGGGCCTACGATGCTGACCACCTCGCCTTTGTTGATGTGCAGGTCGATGCCTTTCAATACTTGTAGCGAGCCGAAGCTCTTGGTGATGCCTTGAATGTCTATCATGATGCTTTTTTCACTTTTTTCTTTTCAACGGTAGTACATTATTCTCTCTTTCACGGTAGTACATTATTCTCTCTTTCACTTTTCAACGGCAATAGTTATTCACTTTTCACTTTTCCGCTCCGATGAATCCATCGGGCTATTGTGTCGTAGATGCTGCTCTCCTCCTGGTGCTGGGCGGTGGTGAAGGTCATGCTCTCTTCCTTCTGCGTGCCGTGCTGGTCAGGGAAGATAATCATGAGGTTCTTGCCGGAGAAGTGCTGTTGCAGCTCGTTGGGCAGCCGCTCCAGTGCATTCTTATACGAGATAGTACCCTTACGGGCGGTGACGACGACAAACATGTGGTCTTCGCGGATGGTCTCGGCCAGCCGGGGCAGCTCGTTCCAGTGGGCCATGAAGGTATAGTCGGTCCGGATGGTGGGATGCTGGTTGTTGACGTATTCGCGAATGAGCTCTAACGACTCGTTGCGCCCATGGAACTGGATGCGGCAGTCCAGATTGCCGGCCATGCGCGCCAGACGCTCCAGCCAGCGGTAGAAACCCGGCTCGAACTCGGCCCTCGACGGCACCACCACCTGTATGCGCCGCAGCGTGTTGAGCGGCTGCACGAAGCGGGTGAGCACTATCTGGCGGTTCAGTCCGTTGTACAGACTCTGCAGGAACTCGCCCCAGAACTTGGGATTGACATCGGTATGCACGTGCATGCCCATGATGATTTCAGAACATCCGAACTCACGGAAGGCATGCTTGATGCCGTTGGCGATGTTCGACGACAGGCGCACCTGTGTCTGCATGTGCGTGTCGCTGGCACTGGCGCGCTGCTCCAAGCGTTCCAGCAGTTGCAGTCCGTGCTCGCGGTTGGCGGCAGACTTGTCGTCGTCGTACACCACGTTGACCGCCACCAGGCTGCGGTTCAGCTTGGCGTTGCGCACCATGATGGCAAGCTCTAACAGCTGCGGGGCTATCTCAGGATATTTCACGCAGAGCATGATTTTCTCGTCATCGGTCTTGACGGCAGGGTCGGTGCTGTGCTGGCGGTTGTTCAGGATAATCTGCTGGGCGGCATGCTCGGTCATCAGCGTCGATATGATGCACGTGATGAGAATCATGATGACCACGCCATTCAGTATCTCGTCGTTCACAAGGTATTGGCCGGGGCTGACCTCCAAGCGCATGCCTATCATGACCATGGCGATGGCTCCGGCGGCATGGGCACACGTCAGTCCGAACATCATGTGGCCGGCAGCTTTGGGCAAACGGAACAGCAGGCTCGACAGGTAGGCGGCCACGGCCTTGCCGAAGGTGCCGAAGAAGGCGATGAGAAACACAATCCACAGCATGTGGGTGCCCTTGAACAGGGTGCCGACATTGATGAGCATGCCCACGCCGATGAGGAAATAGGGAATGAACAGGGCGTTGCCGATGAACTCGATGCGGTTCATCAGCGGCGACACATGGGGTATGTAGCGGCTGAGAATCAGCCCCGAGAGGAAGGCTCCCACGATGCCCTCGATGTCGATGGCCTCGGAGAGGGCTGCCGAGAGGAACATCACGCTGAGCACGAAGATGTACTGCATGATGGCATCGGAATAGCGGCGCAGGAAATAGCGTGCCAGCTTGGGTATGCTCCACACCATCAGGGCTATCAGGGCTACGAACTTGGCGAAGAACAGCAGCCAGAAGGTGATGCCGGTGCTGGAGTCGTAGGCTGCCGACAGGGCTGCCAGCATCATCAGTGCCATGAACAGCGACAGCATGCTCGACCCTACGCTGAGCATGACGCTGGAGTCGCGCTGCAGTCCGTAGCGTGAGATGATGGGGTAGGCAATGAGCGTGTTGGATGCCATGATACATCCTAAGAGGAAAGACGCAGTATGAGAGTATGCCAACAGCCAGCGCGACATGACGTAGGTCAGCACCATGGGTATGAGGCACGTCAGCATGCCGAACAGCAGGAACCGCCGCGAGTTCTTCTTCACGCTTTCCAGGTCCATCTCCAGTCCGGCGAGGAACATGATGTACAGCAGCCCCACCTTGCCGAACAGCTCGAAGGAGTCGTCGCGCTCCAGGATGTTCAGTCCGTGCTCGCCGATGGCCATGCCTGCCAGCACCATGCCGATGATGTGGGGTATGCGCAGCTTGCCCATCACGATAGGGGCAAACAGGATAATCAGCAGCACGACAAAAAAGATGACTGTCGGGCTCTCGATGGGGAAATAGGACATGATGTTCGTCATTCTGACTGCAAATATACTGAAATAATTCGAGATAACGGGTCTGTCGGGATAAAAATTTTGTTCCAGTGCCGTAAAATCGTGAATATCGCTGTTGTTGAAGGTGCTTCCGTTCGGAAATACTCAAATAAATTTGGCATTTCGCCCACTTATTTGTACCTTTGCAGCCGAATAAGGTATAAACGGAAAAGAATTAGACTTATGAAAGTAGCTATTGTGGGCGCTTCGGGCGCCGTAGGTCAGGAGTTCCTGCGCCTGCTTGACGAGAGAAATTTCCCCATGGACGAACTGGTGCTGTTCGGCAGCGAGCGTTCCGCCGGTACGAAGTACACCTTCCGCGGCAAGGAGCTGACGGTGAAACTGCTGCAGCACAACGATGACTTCAAGGACATCGACATCGCCTTCACGTCGGCCGGTGCCGGTACGTCAAAGGAGTATGCCGAGACCATCACCAAGTATGGTGCCGTGATGATAGACAACTCGTCGGCCTTCCGCATGGACGACGACGTGCCCTTGGTGGTGCCTGAGTGCAATGCCGAGGATGCGCTGACGCGTCCGCGTGGCATCATTGCCAACCCTAACTGCACCACGATTATGATGGTGGTGGTGCTGCAGCCGTTGGAGAACATCAGCCACATCAAGCGCATCCACGTCAGCTCGTATCAGAGCGCCTCGGGAGCCGGAGCTGCCGCCATGGCCGAGCTGCAGCAGCAGTATAAGGAGATGGTGGAGACCGGCGAGGTGAAGACGGTGAAAAAATTCCCCCACCAGTTGGCCTACAACGTGATTCCGCAGATTGACGTGTTCCAGCCCAACGGCTACACGAAGGAAGAGATGAAGATGTATAACGAGACGCAGAAGATTATGCATACCGATGCCAAGTGCTCGGCCATGTGTGTGCGTGTGTCGTCGCTCCGTTCCCATTCCGAGAGCGTGTGGATAGAGACCGAGCGTCCCATCAGTGTAGAGGAGGCTCAGCAGGCCATTGCCGCTGCTCCCGGTTGTACGCTGGTGGACGACCCCTCGACGCTGACTTACCCCATGCCTCTGGAGACTGCCGGCAAGGACGATGTCTTCGTAGGCCGTGTGCGCAAGGACCTGAGCGACGAGAACGGACTGACCTTCTGGCTCTCTGGCGACCAGATTCGCAAGGGTGCTGCCCTCAATGCCGTACAGATTGGCGAATACCTGATTAAGGTGGGTAACGTCAAATAGACCGTATGATACGGACGATGCCTGTCACGTCGGCGACATCAATCACGTTGTCGCCGTTCGTGTCGGCAGCCTTGGCATCGAAGTGGTCGGCGGTGCCTTTGAGCAGATAGTTCACGGTACATACCACGTCTGACACATCCACCTTGCCGTCGCCGTTGACATCGCCAAGGAGCGTCTGCTGGCCAATATATGTCAGCTTCGTGCTGGCCCATATATCAATATAACCCACGGCACCGTCGTAGGGACGGTTCTTGCTGACTACGGCATAGATTTGCTGTGTCTTGGGCAGGGCAAAGGTAGAGCTGCCCGTGGGCATCCATTCGCTCCAGAGCGTCAGCGCCTCCAGTTTTTGCGTCTCTATATTTTCGGATAGCAGGTAGATGTAGCGATGCGAACCGTCCGGGTCGGCTCCGAAGAGGGCATAATGGCTGGCCGGCTGCTGAAACTCCTCTGTGGAGGCAGGCTGTTCGGCATCCAACAGCCATCCTATTCTTAGTTTTTCGCCGTCTTGTTCCACCGTCATAGTCCAGTCCATGGGGTATGACTTCCCGTTACGCACCATGAAGCGGTCGGCATGGCATTTGAGCGACTGCCCATGGTCGGCCATGCTGGCTGTGAAGCTGATTTCGTCGGTGCCACCCTCAAAGGGGCTGGCGGTCATGGTCCACTGGCCTTCGAACTGCTGCAGGGAAGGCTGAGCCTGTAGGGCGGTGATGAAGGTGGCTAATATCGAGATGGCTAAGATTCTAACGTGTTTCATTGTTGGTTTGTATGCGATGAGATGGCCGGTTTGTATGTGATTAGAAGGTACACCCGATGGCTGCCGTCAGCAGCGTATGGCTGGTTCCCCGGCTATAGGGGTATGTCTCGGTAGCCTTCCTATAGTCGGCACTTATTCTGGCATGGGTCTTCAGTGCTGTGCCAGGGAAGCGGAACGCATATTTGATGCCGGCTCCCACACGGTATTGGGCGGCTGTTAAGTATTGATATTCGCGGTAGAGAAAGGCATCCATCGTGGCCGGAAGGCTTTGCTTGCTGCTGGGAGGAATGTCGGTGAAATCCTCAAAGGGATAGCCGTTGCCTTTCTGGTAGCCTGCACGCAGCATGCACGACAGCACGCCCTTCGTCAGGCAGATGTTGCGCGTGGCAGCAAGGGCTACCTGATGGGTGGTGATGCGCTGGTGGCGATAGAACGGGTAGAGATAAGCCACCTGTTTGCGCGCTGTCATCTGGTAGTCGGCACAGACCTCCCAGGTGGGCAGCTCGCCGCGGATGCCCCATTGGGCAGTGGCTGTCAGGCGCAGGTCGTCCCATTGCTTGTCGCCGGTCTCCACGGGGTCGTAGTATTCGTAGTAGGTGGCCTCGTTGCTGCCGGACATGGCGCGGTAGGTGTTGGCGTGGGCCGCCAGCTTTTCGTTCGTGTAGGAGACGTCAAGGCAAAACCTTGACGCACAGTGAGGGGCAGAGGGCGTTGACGCGCGGTGAGGGGCAGAGGGCGTTGACGCACGGTGAGGGGCAGCGGGCGTTGATGCACCGTGAGGGGTGAAGGTGAGGCGACCTTGTAGGGCGGTGACGTGACGCTTGTGGCCGGAGTATGTGATGGTATAGGGCGACTGCCTGCCGTAATAGCCGTCGCCACGGCTGTGGGTGATGGCGGCGAACAAGGCCAGTGTGGACAGCGGACGCACCTCAGCCTGCAGCGAGACGGCATGGCTGTCTTCGAACAAGGGCATCTCACGCGACTTGTCGGTGTAGCCCTCGTTGCCCACCTGTTCGACAATGCCCATGAATGCGCCGTAGTCGATGAGCGACTTATACACCTTTTCGCTCTTGCCATAGACCCCGAAGCTGAGGCTCTCTGTAGAGCGGTGGTAGGTATAGTTAGCCCCCAAGCAGAGCCATGCCGTCAGCGGAGCATAGACACCTGCCGAGGCCTCCAGCTCCATGAGCTTGTTTCTGTGGCGCAGGTCTTTGTATTTGGCATAGTTGGCTGCCGTATAGTCTAACCGCGCACCGATGCCGATGCCCTTGTACACATCCACTCCTACGGCACCCGTCAGCCGGTAGGTGTCGCGGTGCTTGCGCCCCGGATTGGAGAGCGAGTCTTCTACGATGTCGAACGGTTTTCGCGTAGGATGGATGAATGCCGAGCCCGTCATGTCGCGCCCTGTATAGTTGTTGTAACTGATGCCGCCGAAGACCACCGTCCGACGGCTCAGCCGGTAGAAGGCTTCGACGTTGGCATCAAACAGCAGTGTGTTGGGCGATTCATAGTAGTCGGTCAGTCCGCCGTTGCCCTTGGTGAGCGACAGCTCTGCCTGTGCAATGCTTGCTGCCGAGAACCGTGTGAGTGCAGCAGCATTGGCATGCGTCAGCCAAGGGTCCGCTTGCTTTACCTGCCGATAGTCGCGCAGCAGCAGCGAGTCCTGGGCCGTGGCATCGGCAATGGGCCATGCCAGCATACCGAACAAGAGCACCTTGCCATGACGTGGCATAAGGTGACGGAGCGTGGTGGCTATTTTCTGAGTGAGCATTGCTGTCGTTCGTGGAAATCGTTGGTCGAATTGTTCGTGTCACTATAAATAAGGTGTGCCCCCCGGCTCATGGACGCTTCGGCATCGATGCCGCAGGGGTCGGCATTGCCGTCGTCGTAAACCAGTCGCCCCTCGTTCTCGGGCAGTGCCTCGGTGGCCGCCTTGTCGATGTTGCGATAGAGCGAGTGGCCGTGGAAATTGGTCAGCCATACATAGCCCGCATCGATGTCGGCCGTCAGTCGCTTCACGCTGCTGGTGGCATAGGCACTGCTATAAACCTCGATGGCATCGAGAATCCACTCGTTGGGCACCTTTACGCAGGCATTCACCTGACTGACGGCGTTGCCCGTGTACCAGAGGTTCTCCGTGTTGTTGGCATAGTCGCGCGGCGCGATGTCCTTGGTCTGGAAAAGCACCATTGCCGGCGACGACACGCTGAAGGGCCAGGCGTTGCCCAAGCCAAAGACGACGGCCTTCAGGTAGTGGCTGGAGGGTATGAGGTCAGAGGGGGTGGGGTAGTAGTTGGTGTTCACGTATCCGCTCTCTGGGTCGTACATGCAGTAGTAGTCGCTGTTGGCATAGTTCACCGACTGGCTGACCGTCTGTGTGTTGTCGATGGCTCCGTGGATGTTGACCACCACCTGCTGGTAGGGCGCAATGTCGAGCGTCTGCGGGAAATACCAGATGCCGTTCCACACGGGTATGAATCCCTCGGCCTCATAGACCAGTTTTCCGTCGTCGTCATAGTTTCTGTTGGTGGCCTGTGCGTTGGCCGGTGTCACGGCCCCTAAGCACAGGTTGCTGAGCGACAGCGGCTGGCTGCTGTTGTTGTAGAGAATGACGCACTTGTCGTACTGAAACTGTGTGGTGCCGTCGTTCTTCATGCAGCCGCCACTATACAGCTCCTTGATGATGATCTGGCTGGTACGTGCCGTCTTGATGCGGATGCTGGTCATGGTGGTCTGTCCGCTGCTGATGGTGATTTGTCCGCTCGTACCGTTGAACACGTAGGCATAGCCCATGCCTGTCTCGCTTTGCCGCTTTGAGGCACTGGCCTCGTAGATGCCGGGCGTCACAGTGAAGAGCGCCATGCCCTGGTTGTCGGTGACGGCGGTGAAGATGCTGTTGGTAGAAGTGTTGCGCAGCGTCACCTCAAAGCCTGCCAGCCGGTCGCTGCCGACGTCGGCCAGACTGATGACCACCTGGCCTGTTGACCCACCTTCCTTGCTGTGGTCGAAGATGTCGTCGCTGCACGAGGCCAGCAGCGGTAAAAGGGCGAAAAGGTACACAGGTAGGATGGTTGTCATCCATCTTGTCGCCCATCGGATATGGCTATCATTCTTTCTTTTCATGATGTTGTTTTGCTATGATGATTTGACAAATAATCACTTTACTTACAGTTTCAGTTTCAGCGCCAGTCCGTAGTAGAAACTGGGGATATAGCTGCTGGCGAATAGCGACGTGTCGAGTCCGGTCTGCGAGGAGTGTACCGTCTTCATGTTGCTGAAGAAGTTGTTGGCATAGAACGAGATGCTCACATGGTTGCCAATCTCCTTGGTCACGCTGAAGTTGGCCGAATAGTAGCTGCTCAGCCGTTCGGCGTTCATGGCGTAGGCATAGTTGCTCTTCTGCACCAGTTTCGACAGGTCGTTGTACAGCGTGGGGTCGTTGTCCTTAGCCCACAGGAACCGCTCGGCAAAGGGTATCAGCTCGCCGGGGTTCTGCCATGTCGAGTAGTATTCTGGGTAGAGCGCCACGTAGCTGTTCTCGCTGCCGTCGTAGGGCGTGCCGGTGAAGTCGCCCTTGTCGGCCAGCATGATGCCTCGTGCCGCACCGTCCAGTTCGCAGAGCGGTCGGCGGTAGTTGTAGAACGAGCACTCAATGCGTAGCGACACGATGAGCCGTATCTTGGGGATGTGCGTGGTGATGGTGGTGTTCAGGCTCAGTTGCTTCGATACCGACCCGTTGCTCACCGATGCCGTGGCCAGACTGCCGGCCGATGTGGTGTTGCTGCCCCGGTAGTAGCCCACATACTGATAGGGCTGCCCGTCGCTCATGGTGGCGTTCGACAGGGGAATGTCGGCAAAGAGCACATCGTCTATACCTTTATAATAATAGTAGTTGCCGTCCAGCCGGATGCTGGTGCGCAGGGGCTTGATGGGCTTGAAGTCGATGGTCCACTCCAGTCCGTAGCGGTCGGTGGGCGACGCATTGACATACTTCGTGTTGGTCAGGTAGGTGCGGCGCGTGGTACCGTCGAGGGCTACGGGGGCGGCAGTGCCGTCGGCAGAACCGACGGTCACGGTGCCGGTGGCGCGGTCGATGCTGTAGGTACGGTCGGCAGCGGGTATGGCGATGCCTTCGAGTGCTGCTGGCGACGTGTACTGATAGGCAAACGGGCTATAGGCATGGGTGGCCATATAGGGATTGAACGTGCGGTGGTGGAATGCCGACAGGGCGATGCGTGTGCCCTTGACGGTGAGTTCGATGCCGACGTCTGTCTGGTTGGTGTACTGCCATTTCAGGTCGGGGTTGTACAGTGCTGTCGAGGGATGCGTGTAGTAGGCATAGTGCGACGTGTTGTCGGTGGTGCTCGGCGAACTGAACACCAGCACGTCACGATAAGCCGGACTGGGGTATAACACCTGGAACGAAGGCAGCTTGACGCTCTTGCCCCATCCGGCATGGATGCTCAAGTCGCTCACCCATCGTGTGCGGCGGTTCTGCCAGAAGATGTAACGGCTGTTGAAGCGCGGCGACAGGCTGCTCACCGTGCCATAGTCGGAATTGCTGATCAGCGTGATGTCGTCGCGCAGGCCGGCCGTCAGCTCGAAGGTCGAACGCTTGCCAGTGGGAATGCTCAGCTTCTCCTCTGCGTACAGTGCCACGTTGTTCATCGCCGGCAGCTCGTCGTAGCGGTATTCGCGCCAGGTGGGCGTATAGCGCATGTCCTCGTAGTACGTGCCGCGCCCGCCGTTGCTGCTGCCCGTCCATTCGGCACCCACCATCAGCCGGTTCAGCACCCGTCCGAAGCGGTGCGACCAGTCGCCCTTCAGTCGCAGGGCATAGTTGAGCGGTTTCGAGTCGCGATAGCTGCGCACATGCCAATAGCCCGTGGGACTCAGTATGATGTCGGCCAGCGGATTGGCATCGTAGGTGCTCGACATGTTGTAGCCCTCCTCCGTGGCGTGAATATAGGGCTGCGTCGATGCGCTGCTGCTGTGCTGGTAGTTCTCCGTGCGCTGGTCGGCATACGACAGCGAGCCACGCAGCTGCAGGTTGGTAATCCACCGCTTGTTCAGCAGCCAGTTCAGGTCGAAGTGGGCCCGCAGGGCGTTGTCGCGCGTCTTCACATAGTCGCCCAGCTCCTCGTCAGGGTCGGCTTCCGAGCTGTATCCGCCGATGTTGCCCGTCACGCCGGCGTTCAGCGTCAGTGGCATGCTGTTGCGCATGAAGACGTTCATGTAGTTCACCGTCAGAATGTTTCGCTGGTAGGCCGTGTAGGGCGATGCCGAGTTGGAAAACGAGTTGGCATGCTCGAACGACGTGTTCAGCACACCATGCCGGTGGCCCAGGTCGAAGCCCTTGTTGACGGCTATCTGCCGCGTATGCTGGTTGATTTTTCCTTCGATGATGAATGGCGACTTGCCCTTGCGTGTGTTTACCTTGACGATGCCGTTCGACAGGTCGCCGTACTCCACCGAGGGGATGCCCGTCACCACCTCTACCGACTCGATGTTCGACGTGCTGATGGTGCGTGTCGAGGCACCCGCCGTCTCGTCGGCAGCGGCATTGTTGCTCAGTCGCATGCCGTCTATTTCGACCGCCGTGCCGAACGACGCGTTGCCTTTCTCCTGCGTGCCGCTGCGCAGTGCCATGCGGTTGTCGTTCATCAGCGTGGGGTTGACCGTCTTGCCGCCGGGCAGCAGGGTGGCTATGTCGCCTACGTTCACGATCTGCTGCTGGTCCAATGCCGTGCGGTCGATGGTGAAGCTGGTGGTCGCCTCGTCGGTCTTGCGCTTGGCGGTGATGGTCACCTCGTCCAGCTTCAGACTCTCCTGCTTCAAGGCGATAGTCATACGGGGTATGTCCTTCGTCACGTTGACGGTCATGGTGCGGGTGGCATAGCCCAGACACTGGACGGTCAGCGTGGCCTTGCCCGTAGGCATGTCCTTCACGCTGAAGCGCCCCTCGCCGTCGGTGATGGCCCAGTGGCCGTTCTCCTTGAACAGCACCGAGGCAAACTCGATGGGGCGGCGGCTGCTCTCGTCTATCACGCGGCCTGCCACGCTGACGCCTTGTGCCAGTGCGCCCATGACGACCGTCAGCAGGAGCATGAGTATGGATGTTCTCTTGTGCATGTGCGATTTCGTTTCGTTTAGAGAGTGCAAAATTACGAAAAAAAGCTGAACCCTGCAATACCTACTTTTAGGTATAGGCGCAAAAAATGCCGAAAAAGTATTTGATATTCCTTTTTTTCTTCGTAACTTTGCGACCGACTTAACATTAAACGACATGAAGATGAAACGAATACTCTTTATCCTTTTCTTCGCCTTGACGACCCTGATGGCTTTGCACGCTCAGGCACCCACCGCCCTGTGGGGCAAGGCCGTCGAGACCGCCAAGTTCACGGCAGGCAGCGACCTCTGCCTGGGTACCGACGGCAGCCTCTATGTCGTCGGCAATGCCAACACCCGCACCGAGGAGGAATACATCCGGCTGGGTGCCGACAACCTTGCACCAGGCAGCCTCTATCGCGGCACGAACACCACCGCCAGCGTGGGAGCCATCTATCTTTCCAAGCTGTCGCGCGACGGACAGCCCCTGTGGACGGTCTATACCCGCGATGCCGACGCCATGAGCAACAGCCTCTTCGTGCAGCCTACCGCCGACGGTGTGGTAGCCTTCGTCGGTTTGCGGCACGTCGAGAAAGGAGCCACGCACAGCCCCTACTTCACTGATGCCAAGGGTCGGCAGGTGAGCCTGGAGTGGGCCTTGGAGGCCGACGACAGTCCCCGCTACTATATGACGGTGGTGCTGAAGGTGAGCCACGATGGCGAGATACAATGGCTGCGCAAGGTGGTGGCCGACCATGCCCCGCAGCCCGCCGCCACCAGTTCGACGGCCAAGAAGGCCACGGCGCAGGGCATCTGGCCGAACGCCTTCACGCAGGATGCCGCAGGCCATCTCTATTTGGGCTGCCGACAGACCACCGAGCTGACCCTGCAGCGCAGCGACGGCTCGACAGTCCGCATAGCCCCCCGCCATGTAGAGGGGTGGGACGGCACCTCGACGGCTGGCGACCTGACGGTCATCAAGCTCGACCGCGAGGGCTATTACATGAACTGCCTGCAGACCGAGGGTGATGTCTCGCTGGTGAATCTGAGCACGATGACCCACCATCAGGGGCGGCTCTACATAGCAGGATATATCGTGCCGACAGCCGACAAGCGCCAGGTGACGATAGGCGGACAAACGATGACCCTTGCCAACGACTATGCCACACCCTTCGTGGCCAGCGTGAAATGCAGTGACCTTGCCGCCGAATGGGCACAGGCATACACCGCCCAGAAGAGCGGGTTTACGCTACAGACCCCACGGCTGATGGCTGCCAACGGCCATCTGTGGTGGGCAGGAATGGGCTCGCTCAGCCTGACCACCAAGAGCGGCAAGACGCTGGAAATCGGCGAGAACATGAACCGCGTGGCCACCCTGCTGCAGTTTGACCTGAACAACGGCGACCTGCTCGACGGCTATCTGAAGCCACTCTTCCAGACGGGCTATTTCGCATTGATGGCCGACGAGGCCGGCAGCATCTATGCCGCAGGCTATGCCGGTGTGCTGTCGTCGAGCAGCAATCCCAACAAGCGTGCCACCGCCGGTGGTCTGTATATCGATCGGTTCAACCCTGCCGACCTCGCGGTGCCTGTCAGCGCTTGGGACGACATGATACAGAACGCAGGTGCCGGCACCACGATGGCCTGCGACCGCCAGGGACGGCTGTTCACCCTGACGCGCTCGCAGTCGAACGACAATGCCCTGACGGGAGGCTCGCTGAAGGTGGCGCAGACGGGTACAAGCTTTGCGGCCAACATCTGTGCCTTCAAGCTGCCGGTGCGCCCGATGCCCCTGGCGGGCGATGCCAATGGCGACGGCATCGTCAGTCTGCACGACATTCTGGCGATTGCCGACTCTATGCAGGGCAAGGCTCCGGCAACATTCGACGCCCAGGCTGCCGACGTGAACGGCGACGGCCGGGTGGATGTGTCGGACATCGTGAGGCTGGTGGCAAACTAATTGTTTTCGACCTGCGGCGGCTCCCCGGCGATGTTTTGATATCATCAAGGTGGGGAAATGTTAAAAAACGACAGCCAGATAAAAAATAATCAAAGTAAGGTTTTCAGATATGAAAACATTTTCATATCTTTGCCAACGAAATGCTACAACGACATGAGCAGCCGCAGAGAAAAGCGCAAGCCGCAAGCCACCATCAACCGCCAGCTGGAGCAGCCGGAGGTGGTGCCGACAGAGAAGGACGACAACCTGATACAGCTGGGAAAGTTCTTCTATTCGCTCGCGGGCATGACCTACGCAAGTGCTATCCTCGCAGAACTGCTTGAGCAAAGATACTACAAGCCAGAAACGCTCTATTGGGGCGTATTGACCACGGTGCTGCTCACTGGCGTAGCATGGATTTTGATTAAGATAGGAAACAAAAAATAAAAAAATAAAAGGTTATGTTACTCACACATTTCTATATGGCAGTCAGCGCAGTTGCCGCCGTGGCACTGGTAGTCCTTATTATCTATGAGCGCCGTCAGCGTAAAGCACGTTTAGCACGATGACTTCTGTCATCATCATTTTAAAAGAACTATTCTACCGCAGCCCATCAGCAGCAATGCCGGTGGGCTTTTTTTGTTACCTTAGATATAAAATTTTAGGGGTCGATAAAAAAGTTCGACCTGTAAGGTGATTTTTTTTTCTGTTTTTGCTGCCACTCTGCCACCAGCACCGCAGAAACCCTTTGTACAAAGGGGAAGCAGAGGTGGTGGCAGCAAGGTGGGAGGTGGCAGCAAAGCCCCACCAGCCCCACCCCCAACCCCTCCCCGAAAGGGAGGGGAGTAGCTGCGCGCAGTGAGTGTGCTGCCAGGCAGGGAGATGCCGTTTTCTACGCAGGAAAACACCGTTTTCTACGCAAGAAAACGCTGTTTTCGCAGTGGTGAATAGGTTTGGGGAGTCATTTGCAGTCACTACGGATTGTAGCTGCCACTTCACGCCTTGTTGCCACCCCCTGCGCGCAGCCGCTCCCCTCCCTTTCGGGGAGGGGTTGGGGGTGGGGCTGTTGGGGCTTTGCTGCCACCTCCCACCTTGCTGCCACCACCGGGATATGCTTGAAACACAGAGGCTTCGGAGGATTGGTGGCAGAGTGGCAGCAATTTCCGTAAAAAAAATTTTTTATGTGATGGATTGTTATGCATGCATGGCAACACCGTTGGACTTCCGGAAATTTTCTTGATAAAAGAGTCAGGCCAAGAGGATCGTTCCCTTTGGCCTGACGTGTGTTACGTTTATGTTTTTTTGTGAGATAGGTATCGTTGCTTACTTCAGCGACCATGCCTTGCGCAGGTGGAAGTCGGCGGTGGAGTTGTTGGTGTCCATATAGACAATCTTTGCGCCGTTCTTGATAGAGGCAGCAGCGTCGATGCCGCTGGCATCCTGCGTGCCCTCTACAGCCTGGTCGTAGTTGTACACCAGTTTGCCGGCATTGTCGGCAATGGCCTCGGTAGCCTGCTTGTTCACGTTGCGATAGGCCGAGTACAGCTTGTTCGAGTTGTACAAGGCATAGCCGGCGTCAAGGTCGCTGGAGATGCGCTTCTTGCTGTCGGCCACCATCGTGGTGCGGTAGGTCTCGACGGCATCAATCACCCAAGCCTTGGGAATCTTCACGCAGTAGTTGGCTGCCGTCTCCTTGCCACCGTCATAGTAGCAGTTGGCAGCGTCTTTGCAGTAGGCAGCGAAATCGACACCCTCGGGAATCTGGAACAGTACCAGCGTGGGGCACATCACGCTGACGGCCCAAGCGTTGCCCAGTCCGAAGGCGGCAGCCTTCCAGTAGTTAGTGGCGGGAATGCCGGCAGCGGGCTGGGGATAGGCGTTAGCGTTGTTATACCCGCTCTCGGGGTCGTACATGGCCTGCACAGTGGAAGCCGACAGGTCGAAGGCCTCGGGGGCAAGCTGTGTGTGGTCGATGGCACCGTTGATGGCTAACACCATGTCGGAGTAGGGGGCTATGCTGACGGTGTTGGGGTTGTACCAGATGCCGTATATCATGGGAATCCAGTCTTCGTTCTCATACACCAACTTGCCGTTCTCGTCGTAGTTGCCGTTGTTGGCGTGGGCATTGCTCGGGGGCACGGTGCCGATGGCCAGGTTCTTCATCATGGCCGGCACGCCGCTGTTGTTATAGACAATCATGCCCTTGCACCAGCTGT
The DNA here is from genome assembly GCA_947165435.1 of uncultured Prevotella sp. Classification (GTDB taxonomy): domain Bacteria; phylum Bacteroidota; class Bacteroidia; order Bacteroidales; family Bacteroidaceae; genus Prevotella. The sequence goes on along the minus strand of CAMVAI010000011.1, from coordinate 26,038 downwards.
ACGACTTGTTGGCAGTGGTCTTGAAGCCGCCGCCTACGTTGATTTCCTTGATGATGAGGCTCGGCTCTTCTGCCACGGGCTCTACGGCTCCGCTGCCCGGGGTGGGGTTACTCTCGTTGGTACACGATGCGAGGCCTGCCATCATGGCTGCGGCCAGCATCAGATAATTCATTTTCTTCATTGGTCTAATGTTTTTTGATGTTATTAAAATAATTAATGTACGTGTCCTGCTTTTATTAAAACGCTGCAAAATTACTGAATTTTTCTTGACAGTGCAATACCTACTAATGATGAAATTTGTAAAAAATGCATATTCAGGCATTGTCGTTCGTAAAAAACTTCGTATCTTTGTAGCTCGAAATGAAACCATTACACAAAATCAAGATGATGAAGAAATTATTTGTTACAAGTGTTCTCTTGCTGACTGCCACCGTCATGCTGCACGCACAGCCGTTGCCGCAGGATCCCTCCGTGCGGACAGGCAAGCTGAAAAACGGCATGACCTACTACATTCGCCACAATGCCAAGGAGGCCGGGCTGGCCGACTTCTATATTGCGCAGCGCGTGGGCAGCATCCTGGAGGAGCCTCGCCAGCGCGGGCTGGCCCACTTCTTGGAGCACATGGCGTTCAACGGCACGAAGCATTTCCCCGGCAAGGGAAAGAAACTGGGCATCGTGCCCTGGTGCGAGACCATCGGCGTGAAGTTCGGCGTCAACCTCAATGCCTACACCAGCATCGACCAGACGGTATATAACATCTCCAGCGTGCCCCTGAAGCGCGAGGGCATTGCCGACTCGTGTCTGCTCATCCTGCACGACTGGAGCCACTACCTGCTGCTGGAGGACAAGGAGATAGACAAGGAGCGCGGCGTCATCCACGAAGAGTGGCGCACGCGGCGTGCCGGGCGTGCCGTACAGCGGCTCATGGAGCAAGCAGCCCCCAAGATATATAAAGGTACGAAGTATGAGGACTGCATGCCCATCGGTTCGATGGACATCGTTGACCACTTCCCCTATCAGGACCTGCGCGACTACTACCATAAGTGGTATCGCCCCGACCTGCAGGCCATCATCGTAGTGGGCGACGTGGATGTGGATAAGATGGAGCGGAAAATCAAGAAGCTCTTCTCGTCCATTCCCATGCCCAAAAATGCCGCCAAGCGCGAATACTATCCTGTCAACGACAACGACACCATGATTGTTGACATCGAGCGCGACAAGGAACAGCCCATCGTGCTGTGCCATCTCTACCAGAAGCGCGACGCCACGCCCGACGACCAGAAGAACGACGTGAAGTACCTGCGCGGCGACTATATCGACGGACTCATCAGCACCATGCTCAACGACCGTCTGTCTGAGTTGCGCCAACAGGCCCAGCCGCCCTTCCAGAGCGCTACGGCGCGTGCCTCCAACTTCTTCGTCAGTCGTACGAAGGAGGCTTTCTCGCTGTCCGTCAGCTGTAAGGAGCATGACATCCTTGGCGGACTGATTGCCGCCGTGGGTGCGGCAGAGCGTGCCCGCCAGCACGGTTTCACCGAGGCTGAGCTGCAGCGCGCCAAGAGCCAGAAGCTGAACCACGACGAGCGGAAATACCGCGAGCGCAACGACCGCCGCAACTCGAAGCTGGTGGGCGAGTGCGTGCGCCACTTCCTGAGTTGCGAACCGCTGCTGTCGGCCGACGACCAGGTGGCCATGACGCGCCGCTTCGACCGTGAGGTGACGCTGGCCGAGGTGAATGCTGCCGTCAAGGAACTGATTACCGACAAGAACCAGGTGGTGGTGGTATATGCGCCCGACAAGGCGGATCTTGTCCTGCCCACTGAGCAGCAGATAGAGGGTGTCGTGCTGGCTGCCCAGCAGTTGCAGTATGCGCCCTACGAGGAGAAGCAGATAGACAGCCAGCTCATGACCGTGCTGCCCACGCCGGGCACCATTGTCAGCGAGCGGCCCTATAAGCATGGATTCACGGAGATGACACTCTCCAACGGCATGAAGGTATATGCCAAGAAGACCGACTTTGCAGCTGATGCCGTGTCGGTGACCATGCGTGGCGAGGGCGGCACGTCGCTCTATCCTGACAGCGACATCCCCAACTTCTCGCTCATCAACAGTGCCATCACCGATGCCGGTGTGGCCACGTTTGATGCCGTCACGCTGCGTCGCATGCTGGCAGGCAAGTCGGTACGGGTGTCGCCGGCGGTGGGCTCGCGCACGCAGAGCATCGGGGGCGGTGTGTCGGTAAAGGACATGCCGACGCTCTTCCAGCTCATGCATCTATACTTTACGCAGCCACGCCGCGACACGGTGGCCTTCCAGGGACTGATGAACCGCACACGGGCCTTCCTAACCAACCGCAATGCGTCGCCCAAGGTAGATTATAACGACTCCATCCGTGCCATCGTCTATGGCCATCATCCGCGCATGGCTCCCGTGGTGCAGGAGACACTCGACCGCGTGAGCTACGACCGCATCCTGCAGATCTACCGCGAGCGTTTCAGCGATGCTGCTAACTTCAAGACGGTCATCATCGGCAACTACGACCCGCAGCAGCTGCGCCAGCTGTTGTGCCAGTATATGGCCACGCTGCCTGCCACCAACAAGCACGAGCAGACCAACTGGGCGAACGTGCCGAAGATGGTCAGCGGCGACTTTGCCACCGTGTTCCGCAAGAAGATGGCCACCCCGCTGGCCAACGTCGGCATCTTCTATTCTGCCGATATGGACTTCACGGCCAAGGCCGACCTGGAGCTCGACTTCCTCACCCGTGCGCTGAAGATTGCCTATACCGACTCCGTGCGCGAGGAGAAGGGCGGCACATACGGGGTCAGCGTCAGCTTCAGCTTCGACAAGGAGGAGAAACCCAACGCCACCGTCAGCATCACCTACAATGCCGACCCCTCGCGATACGACGAGCTGAACCCCATCATCTACCAGCAGCTGAAGTATATTGCCGAGAAGGGACCTGCCGAGTCGTCGATGCAGAAAATCAAGGAGTATCTGCTGAAGCAGTACGACCAGAACGCCATCACCAACGACTACTGGAACTACATCATCTGGCACGAGCTGGACGACGACACCGACTTCGACGTCAACTATAAGAAGATGGTCGCTGAGGTCACTGCCGCCGACGTGCAGCGCATGGCACAGCGGCTGCTCGATGCCAAGCAGCGCATTGAGGTGACCATGCTCTCGGAATAAAACTGCTAAGGTGCCCTTTTTGTTGGCGCCAATCAAAAATTAATCCCGAAATGCTTTGGTGTTTCGGGATTTTTGCGTACTTTTCAGCGGAGTTTTCCTGCTACGGCCATGGCGGCTCTTCCGTGAGGGAAGGGCTGCCTATCTTTCAAAAGCAACTTTCCACAAGCCGTCGTCGGGCAACGGGGCTTCTACGACGACAGGCTGATTCGACACGGGGTGGATAAACTCCACACGGCGCGCCAGGAGCGAGATGCTGCCGTCGGGGTTGCTGCGGGGGGCACCATACTTCAGGTCGCCCTTGATAGGATAGCCGGCGGCAGACAGCTGACAGCGTATCTGGTGGTGGCGGCCTGTGAGCAAATTCACCTCCAACAGCCGGTAATTGTCGGAACGGCCTATGACGCGGTAGTTCAGTATGGCCTTCTTCGAGCGGGGCTTCTCCTGAGCGTAGGCATAGCTCTTGTTCTGCTGTTCGTTGCGCACCAGCCAGTGGGTCAGCGTGTGCCACTCGCCATCGTCTGCTTCGCTGCCCATGTCTTTGGCTTTCACGATAGCCCAGTAGGTCTTGTGTACCTCGCCCTCTGCGAACATCCTGTTCAGACGGCTGAGGGCCTTCGAGGTGCGTGCAAACACCACAAGGCCGCTGACAGGGCGGTCCAGACGGTGGACTACCCCAAGGAATACTGCGCCGGGCTTATGGTATTTCTCCTTGAGATAGTCTTTCACCATTTCAGAGAGGGGGCGGTCGCCGGTCTTGTCGCCCTGCACGATCTCCCCACTCTGTTTGCTGACGATGATGATATGGTTGTCCTCGTAGATGACTTTCATGACTATGAATGTCGGACAAGCATTACATGTTCATGCCGCCATCGACCTGAATCACCTGACCGGAGACATAGCTGGACATGTCGCTGGCAAGGAACGTGGCCACATTGGCAATATCCTCTACCTGACCGCCACGGCGAAGGGGAATCTTCTTCTTCCACTCCTCGCGGACAGCATCGGGCAGCTGGGCCGTCATGGCTGTCTCGATGAAACCGGGGGCGATGGCGTTGGCACGGATGCCCTTCGGACCCATCTCCTGGGCTATCGACTTGGCCAGTGCTATCAGACCGGCCTTCGAGGCGGCATAGTTGGCCTGACCGGCATTGCCGTGGACGCCCACTACCGATGCCATATTGATGATGCTGCCGCCACGCTGGCGCATCATGACAGGCACACAGGCATGGATGAAGTTGAACGCCGACTTCAGATTGACGGCAATCACGGCATCCCACTGCTGCTCGGTCATGCGCAGCATCAGGCCGTCTTTCGTAATACCGGCATTGTTCACCAGTATGTCAATACTTCCAAACTCTTCCTTCACCTGCTTCACCACCTCTTCCGTCTGGGCAAAGTCGGCCGCATTCGACGCATAGCTCTTGGCCTTCACCCCCAGGGCGGCTATCTCCTGCTCGGTCTCTTGGTTCACCTCCAAGTCGGTAAATGCAATGTTGGCGCCTTCAGAGGCGAACTTCAGCGCGATAGCTTTTCCGATACCGCGTGCAGCACCGGTTATCAGTGCCGTCTTACCTTGTAATAATCCCATAATTTGTTCTGTTATAATTTGTTCTGTTGTTTTGTAATGTGTTCTACTATATTACTAATGTGTTTGTCTTAATTTTAATTTTTTATTTTCTCAATTTCTCCGCTTTCCCAGTGCGCTGTACACAATCTTCGCCACCTGCGGCTTGGTGGCCTCTGCCGTCATGCCGTGCGCGATGCGCCCATATATATAAGGTACCTCAAGCCCCTTGATGCAATAGTGGGTGATGTCGGCCACCAGATCGACATTGTCGATGTCGAACTCGCCGTCCTCCTTACCCTCGCGGAACACCTTGCGGAACAGCTCTATCTCAGCATCGTCGAAATTCTTGCGCACCTTCTCCACCATCCAGATGTTGCGGAAGAACTCGGCCCGCAGGTTGCCATTGCGTACCACCGTCTCGCGAATCATGCTCAGATGCATGTATATCAGCTCGATAATCTTTTCCTGAGGGGGTATGCGCTTTGCGGCCACCTCGTCCAGCTGGTCTGACAGGCGCTCCAGTTCGCACTCAATCACCGCATAGTAGATGTCTTCCTTCGACTTGAAGTAAGTGTACAGCGTACGCCTGCCCTTGCCCGAGGCAAGCGCAATGTCGTTCATCGTCGTATTCTCAAGCCCGTTTTTGGCAAACAGCTGGCGGGCTACATCTACCAGTTTTTGTCGTGTTTTTGATATTGACATCGGCTGTCTCTCCCAAATTTACGTTTTGCACATTCTAAATGTCGTGTGCAAAATTAGGAAATACTTCTGAAACTGCCAAACTTTTCGTGCTGAAAAAGTGGCAAAAGGTGGCAAAATACCTTTTTTTAGCGATTTTTCTTCAAAACATTTGCACAATTCAAAAAATAGTCGTACCTTTGCACCCGCAAAACGAGATACAACATCGCGGAGTGGAGCAGTTGGTAGCTCGCCAGGCTCATAACCTGGAGGTCGCACGTTCGAATCCTGCCTCCGCAACACCGGCCGGGTAACAAGCTAACGGATAGCAAGTTGCCCGGTTATTATTTTTATTACACGAAAAGCAATGAAAGCAAGCAGACCACTTATAGCCCATCTGGCCATGTTCGGAGCCTGTGCCGGCTGGGGCCTCATGGCTCCCGTCGGCAAGGAGGCGATGACCCACGGTTTCGACGGCATCACGATGGTGACGTTCCGCGTAGCCGGGGCATGCCTGCTGTTCTGGCTGGCATCGCTGTTTGCCAAGAAGGAACAGGTACCCCTGCGCGACAAGATACAGTTCATCGGGGCTGCCGTCTTCGGCCTGGTATGTAACCAGTGCTGCTACACCATTGGACTGTCGCTGACGTCGCCCATCAACGCCTCCATCGTCACCACGTCCATGCCCATCTTCGCCATGCTGCTGGCCGCCCTCATCCTGAAGGAGCCTATCACCGGCAAGAAAGCCCTTGGCGTACTCATGGGCTGTAGCGGGGCACTCATCCTCATACTCACCTCGGCGGCACACGCCAGCGACAAGGTGGGCGACATCCGCGGCGACCTGCTGGCACTGTTTGCACAGTTCTCGTTTGCCCTCTACCTGTCGCTGTTCAATCCGCTTATCCGCCGCTACAATGTCTTCACCGTCAACAAATATATGTTCTCGTGGGCCACGGTCATGCTGCTGCCGTTCACCGTTTCGCATGTCAACGATGTCGTGTCGCGCCCCATGCCTGTGCAGACGTGGTGGGAGGTGGCCTACGTTGTCTGCATCGGTACCTTCTTCTGCTACATACTTACCATGGTAGGCCAGCGCACGCTGCGCCCCACGGTGGTATCGGTCTATAACTACGTGCAGCCCATCGTGTCCGTAGCCGCCTCGCTGCTCATGGGCATCGGTGTGTTGAAAGCCACCCATGCGCTGGCTGTCATCCTCGTGTTCAGCGGTGTATGGCTGGTCACCAAGTCGAAGTCGCGGCGCGACCTTTCTAATCCCGGTCACCCGGAGTCTTCGACCAGAAATCGACTAGCCTGACATCGAATATCAGGTCGCTGAAGGCTGGTATGCTGCCGGCGACAGTGGTGCCGTAGCCCAGCTGGTAGGGGATGTACACGCGCCAGTGGTCCTGGCGGTGCATGTACTGCAGGGCGGTGCGGAATCCGCTGATGGTGCCACCCACATAGAACTTGGTAGGCCAGGCACGCACGGGGTCGAACTTGCCGTCTGCGCTGTCGTAGGTGCGGTTAAACTCCCAGCCGTTGGGATAGCTGGTCGATGGCAGCAGTTTGCCGACATAGTGTACCTCTACGGTGTCCGTATCGTACGGGGTGTTCTCGTCCTTGCTGGTGTCCACCCCCGGCTCGGCTATCTTTTCCACCACCACATAGTCGTAATACTGGTAAGGGTAGGGGGCCTCATTGGTCAGCTTGGTGGGCAGGTTGCAGCTTGGCAGCAGCATCCAGCTCAAGCTGCCGCCGTCTATCTTTGCCTTGGTTTCGTTGAACAGGTTCACGAAGTAGGCATCGTTCTTCTGCGCCCAGTTGGGAAACTCTTCGGGCACTGCCTCGTCTTCCTCCTTGCACGATGTCAGGAGCAGCGCACCAACCATGAGGCAAGCGGGCAGTAGATGTGCTGCCCGCTTTACCTTATTATATATATATGCCATCAGCATGTGTGTATTACTAAGAAAAAAACATCGTATTGATAACCTGTGGCGGCCTATTGCAGCTTCTTCAGCAGCGAGACGATGCTCACCTTGTCCTCGATGATGCCGTTCAGGCTGCTGATGTCCACACGCTCCTGCTCCATGGTGTCGCGGAAGCGCAGCGTCACCTTGCCGTCCTGCAGCGTGTCGTGATCGACGGTGACGCAGTACGGCGTGCCGATGGCATCCTGGCGGCGGTAGCGCTTGCCGATGCTGTCCTTCTCGTCGTACTGGCAGTTGAAGTGGAACTTCAGCTGGTCGATAATCTCGCGGGCCTTCTCGGGCAGTCCGTCCTTCTTCACCAGCGGCATGACGGCGCACTTCACCGGAGCCAGCGCAGCGGGCAGCTTCAGCACGGTGCGCGTCTCGCCGTTCTCCAGCTTTTCCTCGTCGAAGGCGTGGCACATGATGCTGAGGAACATACGGTCCACACCGATACTGGTCTCGATGACATACGGCGTGTAGCTCTCGTTGGTCTGCGGATCGAAGTATTTTATCGACTTGCCGCTGAACTTCTCGTGCTGCGACAGGTCGAAGTTGGTACGCGAATGGATGCCCTCCACCTCCTTGAATCCGAACGGCATCTTAAACTCGATGTCGGTAGCGGCGTTGGCATAGTGGGCCAGTTTGTCGTGGTCGTGGAAACGGTAGTTCTCAGCACCGAAGCCCAGAGCCTGATGCCAGGCCATGCGCTGCTCCTTCCACTTGGGGAACCACTCCAGCTCGGTGCCGGGCTTCACGAAGAACTGCATCTCCATCTGCTCGAACTCGCGCATGCGGAAGATGAACTGGCGCGCCACAATCTCGTTGCGGAAGGCCTTGCCAATCTGTGCAATGCCGAAGGGAATCTTCATGCGGCCGGTCTTCTGCACGTTCAGGTAATTGACAAAGATACCTTGTGCGGTCTCGGGACGGAGGTAGATCTTCATTGAGCCGTCGGCCGTCGAGCCCATCTCGGTAGAGAACATCAGGTTAAACTGGCGAACGTCGGTCCAGTTCTTCGTGCCGCTGATGGGATCTACAATCTCCTCGTCCAGGATAATCTGCTTCAGGGCCTCCAGGTCGGGGCCTTGCATGGCGGCGGCGTAACGCTCGTGCAGGGCGTCGCGCTTCGCCTTGGTCTCGGCCACGCGGGGCGACGTCTCCAGATACTTGGCCTCGTCGAACTGGTCGCCGAAGCGCTTGCGGGCTTTTTCTACCTCTTTCTGTATCTTCTCGTCATACTTGGCTATCTGGTCTTCTATCAGCACATCGGCACGATAGCGCTTCTTCGAGTCGCGGTTGTCTATCAGCGGGTCGTTGAAGGCATCGACATGCCCTGAGGCCTTCCATATCGTGGGGTGCATGAAGATGGCCGAGTCGATACCCACGATGTTCTCGTGCAGCATCGTCATGGCCTTCCACCAGTACTGCTTGATATTGTTCTTCAACTCCACGCCGTTCTGTCCGTAGTCATACACGGCGCCTAAACCGTCGTAAATCTCACTGGAAGGGAACACGAAGCCGTACTCCTTGCAGTGGCTCACGATTTTCTTAAATACATCTTCTTGTGCCATAAAACAATATAAATTTCGAAATTTGCCTGCAAAGGTACAATTATTTCACGAAAAACACCGCCATTGACAACATTATTTAATATAATAATCAACACGAAATGCCAACATGTTTGTTTTGCCATGTCAAAATACTTTCTTATCTTTGCAACATCTTTCACTGGCAGTGAAGGAAAAATGATAAAATAATGTCAGTCTATTTTCCGTCGAATGATTACTTTTGCAGCGTTTTTGATAACTTGAAGAAACTTATGACACGATTACACTTGTTAATATTAGCTCTGATGACAGTTTGCATGGCCTGGGCAATGCCGCCCGAGGTCATCTTCCAAGGCCCCAAGAGCATCGGCGACTGGGGAACGGTGGAAATCAGCAGCATCAAGTTCCACAATCTCGACATGGGCGACACCGTCTATGTATATGCCAAGAACGTCACGCCCGAATCGAAAGGGGCTTTCCAGAACCACCGATACCACCAGATAGCCCCCGACGTGGTAAACGGTGCCGTGATTACGGGCGACTTCGAGATGATTGTTGACACGCACGACAAGCTGAACGAGCTGAAGCAGTACGGGCTGAAGGTCCGGGGCTACAACTACGTGATAGACCGCGTGGTCATCAAGCATGGCGACAACCAGGTGCGCACCATCATCCAGATGGCCACCGGCATCATCCTGCTGGTGATTTTCATCGCCTTCGCCATACTGATCTACAAGAACCGGCAGCTACGCCGAGCCTACCACAGCATCTATCAGGCCAACTTAGACGTGATAGCCGCTGCCGACAAGGAGCGGCGCATGCGGGCCAACTACGAGGGGCAGATACTGGCTTTCAAGGAGATGATGCAGGCCACGAACAAGAAATACCAGAACTCCACGCTCGACGAAGACGAGAAAATCGTTCTGAGCAACCGCATACTGAAGCTGTTTGAGGACACGGAGGAAATCTTTGCCACCGACTTCAACCTGAACAAGCTTTCCGAACTGGTGGGGTCGAACTACAAGAACGTGTCGCAGATTATCAACGAGCAGTTTGGCAAGAACTTCAACCAACTGCTCAACGAGTACCGCATCAAGGAGGCGTGCCGCCGCCTGAACGACATTGTGCGCTACGGCCAATACACCATCGAGTCGATTGGCGAGGGTGTGGGCTACGGGTCGCGCTCCACGTTTGTCACCACCTTCAAGAAGATCACCGGCCTGACACCTTCTGAGTTTCAGAAACAGGCACGCAGCAAGGGGTAAGACACAGACTCCGGTAAGTAAAATCATGATTCCGAACATGCGGAATTATGATACGAAACAGCAAGCGGACATCAGGCAGATGTCCGCTTGTTTTATTTTGCTACATTTGCAGTCGATTATGAATAACGTAAAAACCAAAAACAGTACCGAAGAAAGGCAGGCCGTCATCAAGGCTTACATCCAGTCGCGCTACAACCGGGAACCCAGCCTGAGCGAGTTGGCATCAATGGTGGGCATGACAGCCGAGTCACTGAGCCGATATATGAGCTGTAAGATGGGCATGCCCTTCAGCAAATGGCTCATCAGGCAGCGGCTGTCAGCAGCAGAACAGGAGCTGCGCGTGACTGGCCTCGCCATCAGCGAGATTTGCTATCGCTGCGGCTACAGCACCCTGTCGAACTTCAACCGGCAGTTCAAGAGCGCCTACGGATGCACACCCACCGAATACCGAATGAAAGCAAAAGACTGAAATCACATTATTAATAATAAAAAATAACAAAAACATTGAACAAAATGAACAGATTACTAATCTTTGCCATGCTGGCTTCGCTCTTCAGCTGCTCTCATGCAGAGTCGCCGGTCGGCACCTCCACCGGGGAAACCGCAGTGGGAACAGCAGACTACCAGCTGGTGAACGACAAAGCCACGCCGGAAACCAAAAAGCTCTTCGCCATGCTCAGCGACCTCTATGGCAAGCGCATTATCTCGGGAACGGTGGCTAATGTCGACTGGAACACGCGCGATGCAGAGAACGTGTACAAATGGACCGGACGGTGGCCCGCCATCAACGTGTTCGACTTCATCAACATCCATGCCTCGCGCGATGTCAACCCCAAGGGATGGCTCGACTACTCCGACGACACCTGCGTGCGCGAATGGCACGAGGCCGGTGGCATCGTGGGCTGCATGTGGCACTGGCAGGTTTATGCCAACGACGGTGTCAACCTGACCTGCTCGCCAGGAACAAAGCCGGGCGAGACATCGTTCGACCCCTCGAAGGTTTATCAGGACGGCACCGACGAGAACAAGGTGGCCGTCAGGCAGATGAACCAGGTGTGCGGCTATCTGAAGAAGATGCAGCAGCGGGGCATCCCCGTCATCTGGCGCCCGTTCCACGAGGCTTCGGGCAACACCTACGAGTATGAGGGCGGCGGAGCCTGGTTCTGGTGGGGTGCCAAGGGTGCCGAGGTGTACAAGAAGCTGTGGCGGTGGATGTACGACTACATGGTCAACAAGCAGGGGCTGAACAACCTCATCTGGGTGTGGAACTCTCAGATGGGCGACAAGGACTGGTATCCTGGCGACGACGTGGTGGACATTGTGGGCCGCGACAACTACGCCGCCCTGCAGTACCCGCTGATGAAGGAGTTCAAGCAACTCTCGGAAGAATATCCCAACAAGATGATCACCCTGGCCGAGTGCGGCAACGGCGACGAGGTACACATGTCGCTGCTCTCCAAGATTTGGGCGCAGGGAAGCCGTTGGTTGTGGTTCATGACGTGGTACGACGGTGCCTACAACGACGGCAAGTCGGAAGAGCACCAGTTCGCCAACGAGGCGTGGTGGAAAGATGCCTTCAGCCAGCCGTATGTCGTCACAAGAGAACAAGTGAAGGAACTAATGAAATAAAAAAATAAAACAATAACGAAAACATAAACGAAAACGATGAAAAAGATTATTACACTTATGTTGCTTGTCCTTGCAACCCTTGGGGCAAAAGCAGATGCGGCTTATGACATCACTTCATTTAGCCCATACTCAGGTGATGATGGCGAATGGACTTCTTCGTCCCTCACCTTCACGGCCAAAAAACAGTACGGCGGCGGTCAGATTTGGCATGATCAAGACCTAAGAGCCTATGACAAGTTGGTGGTAAAGGTGACTAAAGCAGAAGCTAAGTTTCAAATCAACCTCAGCTTCAAGACTGGAGAGAAAGAAGGGGATAACGATATCATGCATACAGTATCGGCAGACATTCCCAAATCTGACAGTGAGCAGGAGATCGTGATTTCATTTACAGACTACAAAGCGCGCTTCTGTAAGTTTGAATTAAAACAAATGGACGAATTCACCCAGAATGTCTCAATTATCTTCAAGGAGAATCCTGTCTTAGCTTCAAATTCAGGGGATGTTAAGGTTTTTAACCTAGGATTAGCCAATAAAGATCTTGACCGAGGTTGGGGAAGTTCGTACGAAAACAAGACCATCACCTTTGTAGATGCTTGGCAGGGAATAGGTTGGGGATTCAATCAATACGATTTCAGCAGCTATGGAAAAGTTGTTGTTGAGTTTTCGGAAGCAGTCGCTTCTGGTGGTGAAATTGTTGTAGAATACAATGAAAAAGACGGAGTAAATAAGTACTCTTCAACACAAAACTTTGAGGCAGGTGCCACATCTGTCGGTGTCACTCTTAACTCCACATACAGTAATAAAGTGGACCAGATATATCTGAAAAATAATACAGCCAGTGCCGTGTTCAAACTGAAACGCGCTTATGTTGCAGATGATAATTATTTTGTACTTGACGAAAAGGTAACTCCATATTTAAATACTGCAAATAACTCTTACGTTGACCTCACCCGCACCATGAAAGTCGGATGGAACACCATCTGTCTGCCGTTTGCACTGACTTCAGATCAGGTCACCACCTATTTTGGCTCGGGAGCCAAGGTGTATGAGTACACATCCAACGATGCTTCTGCAGTGACGGTAACACAGGTAAGCGAAATGACGGCAGGCAAGCCATATCTGCTGAAGATGGACGAGGCCAAGAACAGCATCACGTTTACCGGTGTCAACGTCACAGCTACTACGCCCGATGCCAGCACAGTGTTCAAGGGAAACTTTACAGCCGCTATGGATATGCAAGACAAATATGGTGTGACTGGCAACGTCATTAAGAAAGGTGCTTCCGGTGCCACACTGAAAGCCTTTGCCGGCTACTTCGACTTCGGTTCAGGTGCTCCTGCCTTCTTCGACATCAATGACGGTCAGGCGACAGGCATCAGCACCATCGACTTAGACGCGAAACATGCCGACGATACAGAGTGCTTTTACAACTTAGCCGGACAACGTGTCAACCAGCCAGCACGCGGCATATTCGTAAAGAACGGAAAAAAATATATAATCAAATAAAGGAGGACTACCAAGATGAAAAAGCAGTACGAGCAACCAAGCATGCATATAGTAACGGTTAAAACACTCAATAACATACTGACAACCAGCAATATCAGCAGGAGCGAAGATACCTACAACGGCGAGTTCGACTAACAAACGATAACGATAACTAAAACGAAAACAATGAAAAAGACAATTACACTTGTACTCATGGCGCTCACAGCAATGGTCGGTACGGCGGATGCCAAGACATTCGAGACGACGCTGTGGGAAGGAAGCAGCATCAACGATGCAGAAATCAACATTGCTGCCGACCTGTTTGCTGCCGCCAAGAGCGGCGACCAGATTCGCATCACCTTCTCGTTTACCACTGCTGGCAGCATGCACCTGTGCTACAAGACTGGTGAGGGTGGCGACTGGAGTGCCAAAGCCTTTAACGGCATCAGTGAGTGGCCCTACTTCTCCGACAACAGCGTTACATCAGTCACATGCGACATCAACGCTGCCGACCTGTCAACGCTGCAAAGCTATGGCATGTACATGTATGGGTTCAGCACATCGACCATCACCAAGGTAGAACTGACGGGCGAGGTGACTCCCACCGCCCAGACCGAGCTGCTCGATGCCTCCTGGACAGCATCCTGGACGGCCAAGACCTTCGCCGCACAGAGCGGAGCGAAGATAGGCGACGTCATCCGATTCAGCTACAGCGCACCGGGTGGCTGGAGCTACTTCCAGTTCAACATCCTCGACGCCTACGGCAATGCCGATGCCTTCACGAACACTGCCACCAACGTGGGGACAAGCATCGAGACGGCTGCCGACCTGACGTTCGATTTCGAGATCAACAACTACAGCGACATGGTGAAAATCCAGACGGAGGGCTTCGGCATCAAGGGCGACAACTTCACGCTCACCAGCGTCCAGCTGCTCACCTACGCTGACAGCTACGATGCCGTGCAGGTGGTGATGGGCAGCGACGGCATACGCACATGGAGCCACAGCAAGAACCTGGACTTCACCGGAACGGGACTCACGGCCTACTATGCCTCGGCGGTGGCAACAGGCAGCGTCAGCATGACCGAGACAGCCACCACCTGGAACTACTGCGGCTACATCCTGCGCGGTGCTGAGGGCTCCTACACCATCCCCGTCGTCGCCGACGAGCAGGCCTCCTACCCTGCAGCCACCTACCTGAAGGGACAGACCAGCGACGGCACCGTGGCCGCCTCGACCACCGGCAATTACCACTATATCTTCGGCAAGAAAGGCAGTGACTACGGCTTCTTCCGCGTCATGAGCGATGCCAGTGTATCTGCCAACACGGCCTACCTGGAGACCGACACCGACATCAAGCCCGAAAGCGGTGCCCCCGTGCTAATGGTCTTCGGCGGCAACACCACGGGTATCAACAGAGTCTTCAGTACGGCAGACGGCAATGCTGCCATATACAACATCAGCGGACAACGGGTCAGCCAACCCACTCATGGTCTGTACATCGTGGGAGGACGCAAAATCATGGTCAAATAAAAACAACTTTTGGAAAGGAAAAAAGCTATGAAAAGAAAAGAATATTCTACTCCGGCCATCGAAGTGCTCGTGCTGAACACGCACAATGTACTGCTGTCTGCCAGCAACATATCGGTCATGTCCGACGACTTTAGTAGCGACGACGTCACCCCGCTTGCACCCGAAATCACAATGCCCGGCGTCAACCTGCCCGGTATTTCGTTCTGAACACACAAAAAAACAAAATACATACGTCATGTCTAGGTTAGTTAGGTTAAAGTTAGTAAGGATAACTTGTAGTGTCCTTCTGGGACTTGTTTTCTCGGCAGCCGCGACGGCTGCTGAGAAGACGATTCTCATCGGGCCCAAAACCATAGGTCCAGGATGGAAGGACAACATCAAGATCGATGCCTTACAGTTCCAGTCGGCAGGTGTGGGCGACGTGATGACGGTATATACGGCTGAAGCTAAGCGCACGGCACAGATAGCCATGCAGAACCCCGAGGACTGGCAAGCCGTCAGTCCTGAATATGGAGCCATGTCGGTGCAAGGGCCGGTACGCATGAAGATGACGGAGCCTATACTGGCCAAGATCAAGGAGCACGGCCTCATCCTGGGTGGTCACGACTACAAGATCATGCAGGTGACCCTCATTCCGGCAGCCGAAATCACGGAGGCCATCGTGTACAAAGGGCCTTCGATGACGCTGAAGGACGACTGGAGCACCTCGGTGCCTATCTCGAAAAAGGTGTTCAAAGACGTAAAGGTAGGCGACGGCCTGCACTTCATCGTGAGCAAAGTCAAGCCGGGGGCAGCCCTCAAGCTGATGGACATGACTTGGAACGTGATGGATCCCTCCGTCGATGGCGCACAGATTGGAGCAGACGGGTTCACCTATTATATCAATGAGCAGTCGCAGCTCATCAAGCTACAGCTGGCGGGCCCCGACGGCATCTCCATGCGGGTGGGCGGCAAGGGTTTCAAGCTCGACAAGATTTCCGTGGTGTCGTGCATGGCACAGCCCGACGAAGACTACAGTCAGGCCCAGCGGGCCCCGAAGGAGTACAAGCTACAGCCGGGCGAGCTGTTCCATGGCGAGAAGACCTTCCCCACCGACTGGAGTGGCAACCTGCGGCTGACGGCAGAGCCCTTCCAGGAGTGTACCGAGAACGACGTGCTCATCGTAAGCTACCAGCTGCTGCCCGGCCTGCAGGAGGCCGGCGTGACACCGAAGATGTCCTTCCGCGAGAACAGAGGGAAATGGAATGACATATCGGGTTCGGCAGAGCCCAACTGGATGGACATCAACGGTACGGACGTCGTGCTGACCTTCGACGCACAAAGTCTCGACAAGGTAAAGACGTCAGGACTGGTCGTCACCGGCCTGGGCTTTGTGCTGACGCGTATTGAGCTGATGAAGGCAGACTAAAAAATGAGAAATGAAAAACGAGTAATCGACTTTGGTCGCTTTGACCGTGGTCAAAGAAATGAGAACATGCTTTGACCGTGGTCAAAGAAATGAGAAATGAAAAATAAAAATTAAAAAAGGATATGCGTAAATGGATTTTAACAAGCTTGCTGATGCTCACGGTCGGCATCGGTGTACGGGCGCAGACCGCTATTACGGGAAAAGTCATTGACGGTGTAACGAACGAGCCCATGATAGGTGCCTCCATTCAGGTGCCGGGCACCTCTACAGGCACCATTTCCGACCTCGACGGCCATTTCAAGTTCGAGTTGCCCGCCGGGAAGTTCATCATACAGGTGTCAATGATAGGCTACAAGACCAAAGTCGTCAACATGAAGGGAAAGACTACCGTGGAAGTGACCCTGCAGGAAGACTCGAAGGTGATGGATGAGGTGGTAGTGGTCGGCTATGGCACGATGAAGAAACGCGACCTCTCCGGAGCCGTCACCCAAATCAAGGGCGACGAGCTGATGGCCGGCGGTGCCGTCGATGTGGCCCACGGCATGCAGGGCAAGATAGCCGGCGTGCAGGTAAGCCAGGCCGACGGCTCGCCCGGCGGCGGCGTGAGCATCACGGTGCGCGGTGCCAACTCTTTCTCCACCAGCAGCCAGCCGCTCTACATCGTCGATGGCATACCCTTCGGCACCGACCCCAACGGCACGCCCAACAACGATGCCAGCGGTTCGAACAACCAAGTGCAGAGCAGCCCGCTGTCGATGCTGAACCCCAACGACATTGAGAAGATTGAGGTCTTGAAGGACGCTTCGGCCACCGCTATCTACGGCTCGCGCGGTGCCAACGGTGTGGTCATCATCACCACCAAGCGCGGCAAGGAGGGCAAGCCGAAAGTGGAGCTGAACATGAAGTGGGGCTTCCAGAAGATTGCCCGTCGGGTGAAGATGCTCAATCCCTACACCTACGCCCTCTACCAAAACGAGGCCAACCGCAACTCGGTGCAGTACGAAAGCGGCACGCAGCGCGACCCCTATCGCGGCGAGTGGGAATATCCATACACGGGCACGGGATTCATCTACAGCCAGGGTAAGTACAATCCTGCGCCGGACGACTTCCTGACCCCCGGCGTGCGCACCGACCAGTATGGCAACACCGACATCGTGGAGGGTGCCGACTGGCAGGACGAGATTTACCAGACAGGATTCCAGCAGGAGTATAATGCCAGCGTCAGCGGCGGCTCGTCGGAAGGCTGGTACGCCTTCTCCGGCAGCTATACCGACCAGAACGGTATTGTAAGGAACACCGGCTACAAGCGCTACGGACTTAGCATCAACATCGCACGCCACGTGACACGGTGGTTGGAGATAGGCACCTCGCAGCACTTCACCAATGCCGTGACCGACTTCCAGCGCACCAACTCTGAAAACACCGGCATCATCCGCTCGGCACTCATCTTCCCGCCGACGGTGAAGGAAGAGAGCGATGCCACCGACTGGCTGGCGGCCAACCCCGTGAACTACGTCAACGGTGCCAAAGACCAGCTGAAACAGATTTCGTGGTTCTCTTCCACATACGCCGAAGCCCAGATTACGTCGTGGCTGAAGTTCCGCCAGAACCTCGGTCTGGGCTACAACGACGGGCACCGCGGCAGCTACTACAGCCGGCTGACACAGGAGGGCAAGAGCCCGGTCAACGGCAAGGCGGGGCGCTCGTCGAACATCTGGAAGAGCCTGACGGCCGAGTCTATCCTGACCTTCGACAAGACCTTCGGCATACACAAGATCAACGCCGTGGCCGGTATCACCTTCGAGCGCGGACAGGGCGAGACGGAATCGATGGTAGTGACCAATTTCCCCAACGACTATACCCGCGACAACAACCTCGCGCTGGCCATCGACCGCCCCGTGGTGAAGAGCGGACAGTCGGAGCAGTCGCTGGAGTCGTTCCTCGGGCGTATCAACTATACCCTGTCAGACAAATACCTCTTCACGGCCAGCATCCGTACCGACGGCAGCTCTGCCTTTGCCAAGAACAACAAGTGGGCCACGTTCCTCAGTGGTGCCTTTGCCTGGAGAGCCATCGACGAGCCATTCATCCAGCGCCTCGGCATCTTCTCGAACCTGAAGTTCCGCCTGTCGTATGGCGAGACGGGCAACCAGGCCATCGGTGCCTACCGCACGCTGTCGGTGCTCGATGCTGCCAACTACCCCTACGGCGGCTCGCTGGAGAGCGGTGTGGCCATGATCGACTGGCGCGGCCCGACAAACCCCGACCTGAAGTGGGAAACCACCAGCCAGTTTAATGCCGGCATCGACTTCGGATGGTTCGACAACCGCCTGCAGCTGACCATCGACTATTACTACAAGAAGACCCGCGACTTGCTACAGAATGTCACCATCCCCTCGTCCTCAGGCTTCAGCCAGCAGATGGTGAACAGCGGCAACGTGACCAACGAGGGCTTGGAGCTGACGTTGAGCTACGACATCATCAAGCGGAAAGACTGGCAGTGGTCGGTAAACGGCAACATGGCCTTCAACCGCAACCGCATCGGCGGGCTGGACGGCGACCAGTTTGCCACCTCGCTGTGGTCTATGGCCGACCAGGTGTTCCTACAGCGCAACGGCTGCCCCATAGGCACGCTCTATGGCTACGTGGAGGACGGCTTCTACGACAATGTGGCCGAGGTGAGGGCCAACCCGGCCTACGCCTCGCTGTCGGATGCCGAAGCCCTGCGTCGTGTAGGCGAAATCAAGTACCGCGACATCAATGGCGACGGTCTGATAACCAGTGACGACCGTACCATCATCGGCGACACCAACCCGAAGTTCACATACGCGCTGACCAGCAACCTCAGATGGAAAAACCTGACGCTCTCGTTCATGCTGCAGGGCTCGCAGGGCAACGACATCCTGAACTACAACCTGACCGACATCAAGATGAGCAACATCGGCAACATCACCGAGGATGCCTACAACGGGCGGTGGACACCAGCCAACGCCGCCAGTGCCTCATGGCCCAAGGCCACGGCAGGCTACACACGCACGTGGCTCATCAGCGACCGGCACGTGGAGAACGGCTCGTACATGAAGATGAAGTACCTGACGCTGGGCTACGACTGGAAACGCCCGCTGCCATGGATGGAGAGCGTACGCTTCACGCTGACTGCCAACAATCTGTTCACCGTCACGAAATACTCATGGTTCGACCCCGACGTGAATGCCGGTGGCACGAATGCCGCCTGTCCCGGTGTTGACAGCTACTCATACCCCTCGTCACGGTCGTTCTCGCTGGGTGTTAACTTCGTGTTCTGAAAAATTAAAAATGAAAAATTAAAAATTAAGAATGATGATTACCAAGATATACGGGAAAGCACTGTCTTACTTTTTTACCTTTATACTTACCGTATCGCTCAGCTCCTGCAGCAGCTGGATAGAGGAAGAGCCCGAAGGACTGGTCACCAAGGAGCGAGTCGGCGACTCACAGGAGGCTGCTGCACAATGGGTGACGGGCACCTACTCGAAGCTCATCTACGACATGTTCTGCTGGGGATACTTCCCCCGTGTACTGGAGCACGACGCCGACTATATCTCCGGCCCTGACTGGCTGTTCGGCACTTTCGGAGCCGGCAACTTCCAGGGCGAGAGCGACGTGACCGACGCCCTGTGGAAGGGCTGTTACGGCCTCATTGCCCGTGCCAACAACGGCATTCGCGAGATATCGGCCATGAGCAATCTCACCGAGGCTGCCAAGAACAATGCCCTCGGCGAGCTGCGCTTCCTGCGCGCCTTCGGCTACTTCCTGCTGGTACGTGCATACGGCGACATACCTATCCAGCCCGAAGAGGAAACCACCGAGTACGACCAGCCGCGACAGCCCGTCGGCACGGTGTACGAATACATCGTCAGCAACCTGGAGCTGGCATCCGCCATGATGTATAAGAACACGGATGCCGCCTACCAGCAAGGACATGCCTCAGCAGGTGCTGCCGCCGGCCTGCTGGCCAAGGTGTATGCCACGGCCGCTGCCGCCGCCATGCCTGCCGGCACGGAGGTGACCGTCCGCACGGGCAAACCCTACACCGGCACCGACGACAACCGCACCTATGCTCCGCTGCAGACGATGACATTCAGCAAGCAAGCCGTGGCCGGCTATGAGAGCCTGGACGCTGCAGCCTACTACGCCAAGGCTGCCGAATGGGCACTGAAGGTGATTCGCGGCGACTACGGCACCTACGAGATGTCGGACTACGCTCAGCTGTGGAAGAAGTCGAACTGCCATGCCTCAGAGTTCATGTTTGCCCTGCAGACCGTCAGCGGCGACGCCACCTACAAGGTCAGCGTCCACCAGCAGTACGAGGGCTACATGACCGAACCAGGCAGCGACTTCATCCAGGAAGGCGGATGGGTGGGCTGCACCCGCCACTGGTACGATCTCTTCGACCACGACGACTACCGCATCACCAAAGGTGTGAAGCACCGCTGGCGCGCCAAGACGCAGCGCGAGTCGAACTCTGGTTTCTACTATCCGCAAACCAACGAGTATAGCATCATGGCCACAGGCTACGACCTGAACGGGCAATATGTCGGCAAACCGACGGGCATCTATGCCGACGGCGTGAACTACTACTATGCCCAGGACGCACAGTGTCTGGCATTCACTACGAAGTATATGGACGTGACCAACAACGCCATCAACAATGCCGATGCCAACTGGCCCTTCCTGCGCTATGCCGACGTGCTGCTCATCTATGCCGAGGCACAGAACGAACTGGGCTATGCCGACGATGCCATTGAATACCTGAACCAAGTGAGGGAACGCTCCAATGCCACATTAGCCGTTCTCGCCGCAACCGACGGCTCCGCGCTCGACACACAGGCCAAGCGGCGCTCGGCCATCATTGAGGAGCGCGCCAAGGAGCTGGCCTGCGAGGGCGACCGGCGGTGGGACCTCATCCGTTGGGGCATTTACCTGCAAGCCATGAATGCCATCGGCGGCAGCGACGATGCCGGCGTGCTGAAAACCCGTCAGGAGCGCAACTTGCTGTTCCCCATTCCGGTGGCAGAGCTGAACACCAACAAGGCCATCAACCAGAACAACCCGGGATGGAACTAAGCGGCCGATGGCCAAATGAGAAATGAGAAATGAGTAATGAGAAATGAGAAATTAAAAATTAAAAATTAAAAATGATGATTACCAAGATAAACGGAAACGGGAGCTGTTTATTCATTATTTTGCTGTTGAGCGTGGTGTTTACTTCCTGCAACGACATCGTGAAGTACGACGAAGGCTATACCCCGGCAGAGCAGGAGGCCAACAGCGGGGCACCTGTCATCACCGCCGTCTATGACGTGGCAGACACCAAGATGGAGAACCCCATCACCGAGGGTACCACGGGTCAGATGGTCACCATCGCAGGCCGCAACCTGAACAATGTGCGCAGCGTGAAGTTCAACACCGTGGAGTGCGACATGAGCAATGTCTATACCGCCGCCACCAAGGCGGTGGTGCAGATTCCCTCAAAGCTGTCGATGGAACAGGTACACAAGATAGAGTACACCACCGACCAGGGTACGGCCTCCTTTGCGTTCACCATTCCCTTCCCCGACCTCACCGTCAGCGGGCTGGACTGCGAATTCAAAAACGGTGGGCAGCCCATTGTCATCAAAGGAAAGAACTTCGATATCTACGGCTTCGACAGCGGAGCCTCGAAGGTAACGCTCAACGGGGCAGAACTGACGCCTACGAACATCAGTGCCACCAGCATGACCGTAGATATTCCCGAAGGCACTGCCGACAACAGTGTCATCCTGCTGACATGGACTACCAGCAGCGGCCACGGGCAGACGGCCGCACTGCCCTACCGCCCCACGGCGCACCTGATGTATGGCGACTTCGAGGGGGTGAGCATGAACATCGACGGAGCCGTAAAAGACCACCTCAGCATCGACGACGACAGCAGCACAGGAGGCACCACGGCATCGCTGGGCCACAAGCACCTGCACATCACGGGAAGCTATGGGGCCTGGGCGTGGAACACCATCGACCTTTCGTGCAATATGTCAGAGGTGGAGGGCGACCTCGCCAACCTCGACGACTATGTCATGAAGTTCGAGGTACTCACCGCCAGGAACTTCCCCATGCCAATAGAAACGGGGCTGAAGTTCAACATCAACTGGAGCACCGACTGGCAGTGGAACATAGGCGACGGTGCCGGCATCAACACCAACGGCGACTGGCAGACCGTCACGCTGCCCGTCAGCGGAATGGCCACCAAAGGCATCAGCCGGCCCGGCTCGTGGCAGACGCTGCGCATCATCCTACAGCCACAGGTAGCCATGGACATGGACTTCCGCATGGGCAATTTCCGTATTGAAAAGAAATAACCTCTTTATTCACCTAAATTAATTATTACAAACATTATGAAAAAGATTTTTACTGTAATCATGGCTGCCCTGACATGGGCTGGCGTACAGGCAGAAGAAAAAACAGTATGGGAGGGCAGCGAGGCCATCTCGTGGAACACGGAAGTGGCTCCCGGCACCCAGTTTGAGACACCGCAGGGCATCTTCAGCGGACTGGCTGCAGGCAACACCATCCGCATCTACTCCACCACGACGTACGACGAGCCTCAGTATGTCGTCACCTATAAGGCCGGCGACGGCTGGGAGTGGACCGACCTGGCAACAACCGTCAGCAACGGCGTGATTGCCTACACCGTGGAGAGTGCTGACATTGCCACCTGGATAGCCGACAGAGGACTTGTCCTTCGCGGACAGGCATGGACGGCCACCAAGATAACCGTTGAGGCAGAAGCCGCACAGCCTGCTGAGGGCGAGCAGACTTTATGGACCGGCAGCGAAGCCATCTCGTGGAATACGGAAGTGGCACCCGGCACACAGTATGAGCTGACAGGCATCTTCAGCGGCCTGCAGAAAGACGACGTGCTACACTTCTACACCACTGCCACCATCGACGAACCCCAGTATGTAGTGACCTACAAGGCTGGCAACAGCTGGGAGTGGACCGACCTGGCCACGACATTCGACAACAACATCATCTCGTACACCGTAGAAAGTGCGCAGACAGCCACAGAGATAGTCGAACGCGGCATCATCATGCGCGGACAGGGATACACCCTCACCAAGGTCACTCTGGTGAAGGGCGGCACCACCGGCATCAACAGTGTACAGGCCATTTCGCGGCAAGGCGGCGAGGCTTACAGCCTGTCCGGACGAAAGGTGGATGCCGGCTATAAAGGCATCGTCATACAGAACGGTCGTAAACTACTGCGCAAATGAAGAAAACCTTGTTCATTGCAGGAGCCATGCTCCTGGCAGCAAGCCACCTCTCCGCCTGGAACGGAGAGGTGGTCATCACTACCCCCAACACGGCACTCATACTACATGCCGACGAAGGGAAGGACCTGCGCATGGACTACTACGGAGCCAAGACGGCCACCCTCCAGCAGCTGCGTGATGCCGGCGATGCCTTCGACTTTCCTGCACTGCCTGCCTTCGGTACGGTTGACATGATACACGTGCCCGCCATTCAGGTGCAGCACGCCAACGGCGACCAGAACCTGGAGCTACACGTCACCGGCTATGCTGTTGCCGATGAGGGCTCGGCCGTCGTCCACACCTTTACCATGCAAGACAAGCTGCTGCCCGTCGCCGTGAACGTATGCTACAAAGCCTACAAGACGGTGGACATCATCGAGACGTGGACGGAAATATCGCACCAGGAGAAAAAGGCCATCACGCTGAAGCGCTACGACTCTGGCCACCTGACCCTGCGGCGCGGCGACGTATGGCTGACCCACCTGCACGGCGACTGGGCGGCCGAGGCGGACATGACGCAAGAACCGCTGACGCGCGGCCTGCAGGTGATACGCAACAGCGACGGCGCACGCAACGCCCATCTGGATGCCCCCGAGGTGATGCTGTCGCTCGACGGACAACCCGACGAGAACAGGGGGCGGACCATCGGTGCCGCACTCTGCTGGAACGGCAACTTCGAGCTGCGCATCAATACCACCGACAAGAGCTATCACCACCTCTATGCCGGCATCGACCCGCAGGCCTCGCAATACATGCTCGAACCGAACCGGACATTCGCCACACCCCATCTGGCTCTCTGCTACAGCGACAACGGCATGGGGGGAGTAAGCCGGGCGTTTCATCGCTGGGCACGCACCTGCGGCATGCTGCATCGCGGCATGAAGACGGGCGACATCCTGCTGAACTCGTGGGAAGGGCTCTATTTCGACATCAACGAAGAGCGCATGCTGCAGATGATGGACGACATTGCCCGCTTCGGTGGCGAGCTGTTCGTGATGGACGACGGATGGTTTGGCAACAAATACCAGCGCAACGACGACTCGTCAACACTGGGCGACTGGGTGGTGGACCGCAAGAAGCTGCCCAACGGCCTGGGGGTATTGGTGGATGCAGCCAGGCAGAAAGGCATCAAGTTCGGCTTATGGATAGAGCCGGAGGCCGTCAACACGAAGAGCGAGCTATTCGAGAGGCACCCGGAATGGGCCCTGCAGACCAAGGGCCGCGAGCTGAAACAAGGTCGCGGCGGTACGCAAGTGGTGCTCGACATGACCAACCCGCAGGTACAGGATTTCGTTTTCAAGATGGTTGACGACCTGCTGACGCAGTATCCCGAGATAGCCTACCTGAAGTGGGATGCCAACAACTCCATCCAGAACGTCGGCTCGCTGTATCTGCCCATGGCGAAGCAGGCGAACGTCTATGTGGACTACCAGTTAGGACTGTTGAAAGTGTTGAAGCGCATACGCGAGAAATATCCCAACGTCGTGATGCAAGACTGTGCCAGCGGAGGCGGACGAGCCAACTATGGCCTGCTGCCCTACTTCGACGAGTTCTGGGTCAGCGACAACACTGATGCCCTGCAGCGCGTCTATATCCAGTGGGGCACCAGCCTCTTCTTCCCTGCCAACGCCATGGCACAACACATCAACCACTGTCCCTATTGGAACACCGGCGGGCGCGTCATACCCGTCAAGTTCCGTTGCGACGTGGCCATGTCGGGGCGACTGGGCATCGAACTGCAGCCCAAGGACATGACCGACGAGGAGCGCCAGCAGTGTACCACTTGTTTCAGCGACTACAAGGCACTGCGGAATACCATCCAGACGGGCAACCTCTACCGGCTGGTCAATCCATACAACCGCAAGGGGGTGGCTTCGTTGATGTATGTCGATGACAACAGCCGTCAGGCGGTGCTCTTTGCCTATCGCACAGACAACTGGTACGGGCAGCCCATGCCCCGCATCCGGATGCAGGGGCTGCAGGCAGATGCCAACTATACCATCACGGAGCGGAACGTCAAGACAGGGCAGCAGCCATGCTCGCTCAGCGGGAAGCAGTTCTCGGGCCGGTTCCTGATGGACGTGGGAATCGAAATACCGCTCGACTGGGACTACGCCAGCCGTGTCTTTGAACTACGAAGATAGGGGAAAATTCACATTCCCATTCTCCCTTCACCAACGACTTAAGCATCTGATTGCCATGTATTTGCGGTGAAGGAAGCCTCATTCCCCATGGAGAGGCATTACCGCCTTGTCCAGCATGACATTTCCCTACTGTCTAACGAGTCTTTTAGCAGGAACAAACTGCTGCCAGAAGCGCTCTGATGTATTGCCGACGAACGTCGGCAATACTGCTGACGTAGGTCGGCAATTCTGCTGACGAACGTCGGCAATACTGCTGACGAACGTCGGCAATACTGCTGACGAA
>CAMVAI010000010.1 GCA_947165435.1 uncultured Prevotella sp. | reverse complement strand
GCATGGTGCCCGACTGCGTGCCCTGGGTGATGAACGAGCTGCGCATCCTCTCGCTGGAGATACAGACCATGCCCAAGGACTCGAACCTCAGGTTCGGCAAGCTGTCGCACAACCCCTACCGCTCGGTATGCACCTTCTCGACGCACGACATGCCGACCATGCGGCAGTGGTGGGACGAGGATGCCGAGCGGACGCAGGCTTACTACAACGTGCCGTTGCGCCGTAGCGGTGAGGCTCCGCACCCGTTGCCGGGATGGCTGGCCAAGGATATCGTGAGTCGGCAGCTGACATCGCCCAGCATGCTGTGCCTGCTGTCGCTGCAAGACTGGATGGCCATCGACGAAAAGCTACGGCTGCCCGACCAGAACGCCGAGCGCATCAATATTCCCGCCAATCCGCGACACTACTGGCGCTACCGCATGCACCTCACCATCGAGGAGCTGATGAAGGCCGAC
This sequence comes from uncultured Prevotella sp., assembly GCA_947165435.1. Lineage (GTDB taxonomy): Bacteria > Bacteroidota > Bacteroidia > Bacteroidales > Bacteroidaceae > Prevotella. Next base: position 51,939 of record CAMVAI010000010.1, on the reverse strand, counting down.
GACTTCAACGACAGCATCCGGACGCTGGTGGTTCAGAGCGGGCGCAAATAGTGGCTTTGAAAATAACGGATTTTCCCCACCCATCAGTTCTGACCGCGAAAGGCGTAGTCGAGAAAAAGTGTGGAAACTTGAATAAGACAGACAAGATGAAAAAGAGCATTTTATTATCCCTGATAGCCGTACCGTTGGCGGCGTGGGCCACCGAGACGAAGTCGCCCAACGGACAGGTGGTGCTGCACTTCAGCGTGGAGCAGGGACGGCCCACCTACAGCATGACCTTCAAGGGCAGGGATGTGGTGAGACCGTCGCACCTCGGACTGGAGCTGGCCAAGGACAAGCATGCCTCGAAGGGCATGAACGAGACCGACCTCATGGACGGTTTTACCCTTGTAAAGGAAGAGACAAGCTCCTTCGACGAGACGTGGCAGCCTGTGTGGGGCGAGACGCGCGACATCCGCAACCATTACGTCGAGTATGTGGCGACTTTGTCGCAGCCCGCCACCCAGCGGCAGATGCTGCTGCGCTTCCGCGTCTATGACGAGGGCGTGGGCTTCCGCTATGAGTTCCCTCAGCAGCAGTCGCTGAACTATTTCCTGATAAAGGAAGAGCGCACCGAGTTTTCCATGACGGGCGACCATACCGCCTGGTGGCTGCCCGGCGACTACGACACGCAGGAGCAGGAGACCCAGGAGACGAGGCTGTCGGAGATTCGCGGACGGTTCAAGGAGGCGGTCAACTGGACCAATTCGTCGGTGGCGGTGTTCTCGCCCACCGGCGTGCAGACGGCCCTGCAGATGAAGACACAGGACGGGCTGTACATCAACATCCATGAGGCGGCCTGCCTGGACTATGCCACCATGCACCTGGAACTGGTGGACAGCCAGACCAAGGCACTGACCACGCAGCTGGCAGGCAGCAGCAATGCCTATACGCCCAACCCGGCACCGTCGCATTACCCGTTGCCGTCGCCCTACACGTTCGTCAGTCATCTGACACCGGATGCCACCGGTCTGAAGGGTTGCATGCAGACACCCTGCGAGACACCGTGGCGGACCGTCATGGTGTCGGACGATGCCCGCGACATGCTGTCGTCGAACCTCATACTGAACCTCAACGAGCCGTGCAAGATAGAGGACACCTCGTGGATTCACCCCACGAAATACTGCGGCGTGTGGTGGGAGATGATTGTCGGAAAGTCGGCATGGAACTACACCGACGAGTTCCCCAGCATCAAACTCGGACAGATTGACTGGCAGAAGGTGAAACCCAACGGCCGCCATGCTGCCAACAACGAGAAGGTGAAGCGGTATATCGACTTCGCTGCCAAGAACGGGCTGCAGGAGGTGTTGGTGGAAGGGTGGAACGTAGGCTGGGAAGACTGGGCGAACCTGTGGAAGCGCGACGTGTTCGACTTCGTGACGCCCTATCCGGACTTCGACCTGAAGATGCTGAACGACTATGCCCACTCGAAGGGGGTGAAACTGCTGATGCACCACGAGACCAGCAGTTCGGCACAGAACTACGAGCGGCACATCGACGAGGCATTCAGCCTGATGAACCGCTATGGCTACGATGCGGTGAAGACAGGCTATGTGGGCGACATCATTCCCCGTGGCGACCATCACTATTCGCAGTCGATGAACAACCACTATCTGTACGTCGTACAGCAGGCGGCCAAGCATCATGTCATGGTGAACTCGCACGAGGCAACGCGGCCTACAGGACTCTGCCGCACGTATCCGAACCTGGTGGCTGGAGAGTCGGCACGCGGCACGGAGTATGAGGCGTTCGGCGGCAGCAAGCCCAACCATACCTGCATACTGCCCTTTACGAGGCTGCAGGGCGGGCCGATGGACTATACGCCGGGTATCTTCGAGACCAAGCTGAACACCTGGAGCGACAATCCTTCGTGGGCACGCATCACCATTGCCGGCTCGCTGGCACTCTATCTTACCATGTACTCGCCGCTGCAGATGGCGGCCGACCTGCCGGAGCACTACGAGAAGTACGACGATGCCTTCCAGTTCATACGCGACGTGGCCTGCGACTGGGATGAGAGCATCTACCTGGAGGCTGAGCCGGCCCGCTACATCACCGTAGCTCGTAAGGCCAAGGCTTCCGACAACTGGTTCGTGGGTGGCAAGTGTAATGAAGACGGACATAAGACCACCGTCAAGCTCGACTTCCTGGACAAGGGGCGCAAATACCAGTGTACGGTATATGCCGATGCCAAGGATGCTCACTACGACACCAATCCCAAAGCCTATACCATCACGCACCGCACCGTGAAACAGGGCGACGTGCTGAAGCTGCAGGAGGCTCCCGGCGGCGGCTTTGCGGTATCATTGATAGCTCAGTAAAACGAGAGAGAAGAATATGACGAACAAGACCATGTTAACCACGCTGCTGTTGATGGCAACGACCACGATTCATGCGCAGGACTTGACAGCAGTTCAAGCCCCGGACTTCTGCTTCGACGAGATGACCTACTCGCCGCAGCAGACCGTGTTCAAACTGTTCGCCCCGAACGATGCCAAGTGTGTCGTGAAGGTGGGCAAGAAGAAAATCAAGATGACCAAGGCGGGCGACTGTCTGTGGACAGCCACCGTGAAGGGCAACCAGAAAGGGCAGTATTATACTTTCGACACGGGGCGCGGCGAGACACCGGGTGTCTTTGCCAAGGCCGTCGGCGTGAACGGTCGGCAGGCCATGATTATCGACCTGCGCGATACCGACCCGGCGGGGTGGGAGAGTGACCGGAGGCCGGTGGTGAAGTCGCCTGCCGACCTGGTGATTTACGAGATGCACCATCGCGACTTCTCCATTGCCCGTAGTGACGCGAAGCATCCGGGGAAGTTTCTCGCGCTCACTGAGCCGTGGGCCATCAGTCACCTGCAGCGGCTGGGCGTCAATGCCGTACACATCTTGCCAAGCTATGACTTCGGCTCGGTAGATGAGACGCGGCTGGACGTGCCACAGTATAACTGGGGCTATGACCCCGTGAACTACAACGTGCCGGAGGGGTCTTACTCTACCGACCCCACACGGCCGGAGGTGCGCATCCGTGAGTTTAAGCAGATGGTGCAGGCCCTGCACAAGGCGGGCATCAGTGTCATTCTGGACGTGGTGTACAACCATACGTATGACATTGACCACTCCAACTTCCAGCGTACCTTTCCTGACTATTACTACAGGAAGAACGGGGACGGGACATACAGCAACGGCTCCGGCTGTGGCAACGAGACGGCTTCGGAACGGCCGATGATGCGCCGCTTCATGAAGGAGAGCGTGAAATACTGGGTGCAGGAATACCACATCGACGGCTTCCGCTTCGACCTGATGGGTGTTCACGACATCGAGACCATGAACGAGATACGGCAGATGCTGGACGCGATAGATCCTACCATCGTGATGTATGGCGAGGGGTGGAGCGCAGGCAGCTGTGCCTATCCGCAGGAAAAGCTGGCTATGAAGGCGCATGTAAACCGCATGCCGGGCATCGCAGCCTTCTCTGACGAGATACGCGACGCGCTGCGCGGACCGTTTGACAACGACACGAAGCCCGGCATCCTCGGGGGGGCTGCGAACATGGAAGAGAGTGTGAAGTTCGGCATCGTGGGTGCCATCAGTCATCCGCAGGTGGATATGGCGAAGGTGAACTATTCGAAGACGGCATGGACACAGGAGCCTACGCAGATGATCAGCTATGTGAGCTGTCACGACGACATGTGCTTGGTGGATCGTCTGAAGGCCAGCATTCCCCGCCTGTCGAAAGACGAACTGATACGCCTCGACCTGCTGGCACAGACGGCAGTGTTCACGTCGCAGGGGGTGCCGTTCATGTTGTGTGGCGAGGAACTGCTGCGCGACAAGAAGGGCGTACATAACAGCTACGAGTCGCCCGACAGCATCAACCACTTGGACTGGCAGAACCTGCAGCGGTACCCGCAGGTGTTTGAATACTATCGCAACCTGATACAGCTCCGCAAGCACCATCCTGCCTTCCGGCTGGGCAATGCCGACCTTGTGCGCAAACACCTGGAGTTCCTTGACGCTCCCAAGCAGGTGGTGGCTTTCCGCCTGAAGAACTATGCCGGGCGCGACGACTGGCGGAACATCATCGTCATCCTGAACGCCTCGCGTCAGGCACAGCCGGTCAGCATCCCTTCGGGCAAATATACCAAGGTGTGTAGCGACGGTGTCATCAGCGAACAGGGACTTGGCAAACTGAACGGAAAGCAGGTGACGGTGGCCCCGCAGTCGGCACTGATTTTGCACGACTGACGCAGGGCTTGCTGGCAATGAAGCATCCTGCACGACTGACGCAGGGCATACATATAATCACATAAACAATCGTATCATGAAACAGAAATTATTCGTCTTATGGGTCTTCATGGCCCTCAGTATGACAGCTATGGCAGCAAAGAAAACCATTATCGACCGCATAGAACCCACCGACTGGTATGTGGGCATGAAGAATCCCTCAGTGCAGCTGATGGTTTATGGGAAAGGCATCCGCGATGTGGAATCGGTGACTACCGATTATCCCGGCGTGCGCATCGACAGTCTGGTGCGCCTCGACTCGCCGAACTATCTGTTCATCTATCTGAATATCAAGGATGCCAAGCCGGGCACAATGACCCTACAGTTTGTGACCAAACCTGCCAAGCCTAAGGGTAAAGGACAGCGCTTCGCCGTGGACTATCAGCTGAAGCAGCGCGAGATGGGCGGCGACCAGCGAAAGGGCTTCGACATCAGCGACGTGCTCTACCTGCTCATGCCCGACCGCTTTGCGCAGGGACCGAACCATCAGAAGCAGATGGCCGGCATGCGTAGCTATCGTGAAGACCGCAACGAGCCGTCGCTGCGCCACGGAGGCGACCTGGAAGGACTGCGCCAGCATCTGGACTATTTCAACGAGCTGGGCGTCACGGCACTCTGGTTTACGCCTATCCTGGAGAACGACTCGCCCGACCAGGACCGCTGGTCAACGTACCACGGCTATGCCTGCACGAACTATTATCGTGTTGATCCCCGATTCGGCAGCAATGAGGCGTATCGCCAGCTGATTGACGAGTGCCATAAGAAGGGACTGAAGGTGGTGATGGACATGATTTTCAACCACTGTGGCTTTGAGCACCCATGGGTGGCCGATATGCCGTCGAAGGACTGGTTCAACCTGAGCGACTGGCTCAAGGAGTCGGGGGGCACCAGTGATTCGCGCAACACCAGTTTCCTGCAGACGAGTTATAAGCTGACACCGGCCCTCGACCCCTACGCCTCGGAGGTGGACAAGCGTGAGACGGTGGAGGGGTGGTTCGTATCGACCATGCCCGACCTGAACCAGAACAATCCGCACCTGATGCGCTACCTCATCCAGAACAGCATCTGGTGGATAGAGACGGCGGGCATTGACGGCATCCGCATGGACACCTATCCCTACGCCTATCGCGAACCCATGGCTCAATGGATGAAGGAGCTGGACGTGGAATATCCTAACTTCAATACCGTCGGTGAGACGTGGGTGACACAGCCTGCCTACACTGCCGCATGGCAGAAAGACTCGAAGCTGAGCGACCTTAACTCGTACCTGAAGACCGTCATGGACTTCTCGTTCCAGGAGAAGCTCGACTCGGCCAAGCACGAGGAGACCGACGCATGGTGGATGGGCATGAACCGGCTGTACAACTCGTTCTGCTACGACTACCTGTACCCCAATCCGTCGAGTGTGATGGCTTTCATCGACAACCATGATACCGACCGCTTCTTAGGCAACGGGCGCGACTCGCTGGCACTCAAGCAGGCTCTGGCCCTGCTGCTTACCGTGCGCCGCATTCCGCAGTTGTACTATGGCACGGAAATCATGATGAACGGCACGAAGGAGGTGACCGACGGACATGTGCGCAAGGACTTCCCCGGCGGTTTCCCCGGCGACAAGCACAATGCCTTTACGGCTCAGGGGCGTACCCGTCAGGAGAACGCTATGTTCCGCTGGCTCAGTCGGCTGCTGCACTGGCGACAGGGCAACGAGACCATCATTCGTGGCTACCAGACGCAGTTCATTCCGCATAATGGCATCTATGTCATCGCCCGCCGGTGGCACCGCAACACCGTGATGACCATCGTCAACGGCACTACCAAGGAGGCTGTGCTTGAGGTGAAGCGCTATGCTGAGCTGCTGAACGACGGTCAGGACATCCGCCGAGTGCAGGATGTACCCACGGGGCGTTACTACGATTTGTCGAAGAATCTGACCATGAAGCCCCGTCAGACCCTGGTGCTGGAGTTTTGAACATGTTATGTAGCAGCCTTTTTCTTCAGCATAACATTTGCATAACATTACGTAGCGACCTTCGGTCTGTTCCTCGCCCACGGCGCAAGGTCGTGGATGACGGACAGCTGGGAGCCGCTACGTCCCATGAGGCGGTAGTTGGTGCTGTCGTACCAGATGCTGTCATAGACGAAATCGGTGATGAAGCGTTCCTGCATCAAGGCGTAGATGGCTATCTTCTTGTCGGTGTTCATCACGCGGGCAAAGTGGCCGTGTATGGTGATGTTCCTGTAGATGCAGGGCAACAGGTGGAAGCGGCTGTAGGCATACAGCCCGCAGAGTCCACGATGGCGTGTGACGGTGAAGAACTGCGGCAGCTTCACCAGCGCATTCAGCCTGTTCAGTGCTGCCACGATGGCGTATGCCTCGTTGGCGTTCTTGGGTGGGAAATAGCGTTCTACGACTGTGGCAGCCTTCATGGCCTGCAGTCGCAGCATATTCAGCGACATGGCCTACCTGTCTTTGTCGGGGCGCAGACGGTCTTGCGTCATGCGCTCCATATACTGCTGTATGATGGCCTTCACCTCTTGCTCCATCAGCGGCTGCTCCGGGCGTTGGCCTGCCAGGTTGTGCTGCATCAGCGAGTCGCTCAGCGCATAGACGGCCCGTGTGCGTGTGCCGTCGAACTGCAGTATCAGTCCGTGCTTCACGTATTGGTAGATGCCGTTCAGATAGTTCACTGCCCATGTGTCGTCGGCCTTTGTGTTCAACAGGTCTATGCCGAAGGCGAAGTAGGGCTTGTCGTAGTTCAGCATGCCCATGACGGTAGGCAGGATGTCTATCTGCTGGGCTATCTTCTCCTGCATCTCCGGCTGCCGGTCGGCATTGCCCGGTTCGTAGATGACGATGGGCGAGCAGAAGCCTCCGATGTCGGTGGCATAGTAAGCATGGTCTGTCAGGTTGGTATGGTCGCTGGTCAACACGAAGATGGTGTTCTTATACCACGGCTGTTTGGCGGCCTCCTGGAAGAATCGGCCGATGGCCATGTCGGTATAGCGTATGCACTTATGGATAGCGATGCCCTCTTCAGGGTACGTCTGCTGGTATTGCTCGGGAATGCGGTACGGGTGGTGGCTTGATGCCGTAAAGACTGCGGTCATGAACGGCTCCTTCATCTCTGTCATCTTGGCGGCAAAGTATTGCAGGAACGGCTCGTCCCAGATGCCCCACATGCCGTCGAAGTCATCGTCGCCTCCGAAGCGGCTGTCGCTGTTGTAGTCTTCGCGCCCGTAGTATTCCTGGAAACCGGTGGAGCGTGCGAAGGCCATGAAGCCCATGCTGCCGCGCTGTGCTCCGTGGAAGAAGGCCGTCTGGTAGCCCTCTTTGCCCAACAGGTCGGCGATGCCTGTCAGGTGGTTCATCGATGCCGGTGTCAGTATGAACGGCTCGACGAACATGGGAATAGACGACAGAATGCTGGGCATGCCGTCTATTGATTTTCTGCCGTTGCAGAAACTGTAGCGGAAGGTCGTGCTACGGGCTATCAGCGAATCGACGCAGGGCGTGTAGCCCCGATAGTGGCCGTTCTCCAGATACTCGTTGAGCGCCCCGATATATTCTCTGCCAAAACTCTCGACAATCAGTATGACCACGTTCTTCTTCGTGAACGGCTGTGTGGGCGCGGGCTGGTGGATGGGCGTATAAACCTGGGCCAGCTCAGCCTCATTCGTATAATAGTCAGGCACGACGAATACGTCTTTGCCTATGGTGCGGTAGAGCGAGAACGGCGTATTTAGCACAAAGGCGGCATCGGTGGGACTATCCACATACTGGTTGGCGTTCGACACGGTGATGGGGCGCACAGCCGTGGCAAAGCCGCCTCGGATGCCCGCCACGACGAAGGGTGCCAAAGCGGCAAGCGACAGCAGACAGCAGCCGTCGTAACGCCACCAGGACAGCTGGCGCACAGCCGGTTTTGGCATGACGTACAGCCGCCATAAACCATAGACGACGAGCATGGTCAAGAGAAAGAAGTACCAATGGTGCAACGACTCGGTAAGCAGGATGCTGCCGATGTTCTGCTCGTGGCTGAACTCGCTGAACACGGTGGTGGTGGTGCGGCGCAGGGTGTAGGGGAAATAGGCCGCGTCAGCCAGACAGACCGCCAAGGCCATGCCGTTCACGCAGACGAAGAGGCTGCGACACATGCGATGCCACCAGTCGGTCTCCTTCAGGTGTAGCGGCGCGAGCATCATGACGATGTATGGGATGTTGGTGACGAGGATGGCCGCCGTGTCGAACGCCCATGCGCCGCGTAGGAAGTCGGCCGTTATCTTGCCCGAGAAGAAGCTCCAGTTCTCTGCGGTGTAGGCCATGCGTGCGATGCCATAGACGGCGTATGCCCACAGCAGGTTGGCCAGTGTGGCCACGACAGGCGCGAAATATGAACTGAGCACTTTCTGTTTCATGGTCAGTGGGCCTTTTGCGGGCTTACCGCCTCGCCTAACAGTGTGGCACTGGTGCTGCCGGTAATCCTGACGCTGACCGTCTCGCCGATGTGGTGGCCGTCTTTGTTGAACACCACCATCTTGTTCTGCTCCGTGCGTCCGCACAGCTGGTCGCGGCTGCGCTTCGAGAATCCCTCCACCAGCACGTCGAACACCTTGCCCTCGTCGCGCTTGTTGGCTTGTGCCGACAGCTCCGTCTGCAGGGCTATCAGCTCGTTCAGCCGTCGTATCTTTTCAGGCTCCGGCACGTCGTCGGGCAAGTGCTTGGCGGCATACGTGCCCGGTCGCTCGCTGTATTTGAACATAAATGCCGAGTCGTAGCCTACCTCGCGCATCAGGCTGAGGCTTAGCTGGTGATCCTCTTCTGTCTCGGAGTGATAGCCCACGAAGATGTCGGTAGATAGTCCGCAGTCGGGAATGATGCGGCGTATGGCGGCCACCCTGTCCAGATACCACTCGCGGGTGTACTTACGGTTCATCAGTTTCAAAATGCGGTCTGAGCCACTTTGCACGGGCAGGTGTATGTGTCGGCATACGTTGGGCATGTCGGCAATGACCTGTAGCGTCTCGTCGCTCATGTCCTTGGGGTGCGACGTGGTGAAGCGTATGCGCATGTCGGGAGCCTCCTGTGCCACGGCGCGCAGCAGCTGTGGGAAGTTGATAGCGTTGCTGCCGCCATCTGCCGTGCCAGAGGTATGGGCTGTCACCCTGTACGAGTTGACGTTCTGTCCTAACAGCGTCACCTCTTTGAAACCACGGTCTCTCAGGTCGCGTACCTCTTTTAATATGCTCTCCAAGTCGCGTGAGCGTTCGCGCCCTCTGGTGTAGGGCACGATGCAGTAGTGGCAGAAGTTGTTGCAACCGCGCATGATGCTGACGTAGCCGCCAATCTTGTGGCCCAGCCCGATGCGCTGCGGCACCACGTCGCGGTACGTCTCGCTGGTCGATAGCTCGATGTTCATAGCCTTGTGGCCCGTCTCTGCCTGTGCGATGAGTTCGGGCAGCGACAAGTAGGCATCGGGCCCCGCCACCAGGTCGGCATGGTGATGCTCCAGCAAGTCTTGCTGCGCCCGCTCGGCCATACATCCCAGCACACCGATGATGAGCGTGCCGGGAGCCGAACCCACCGTATCGCTGTGCGGGGAAGTGCCCGCCGTGTCGTGTGCCGAAGCTTGCGCAGCCGTTTTCCTGCGTTGCCGCCTCATCGCGTCGAGTGCCTCCAAGCGGTGGTATATTTTCTGCTCGGCATTGTCGCGCACGCTACAGGTGTTGAGGAACACGGCATCGGCATCGTCGATGCTGTCCGTGGTCTCATAGCCCGCCATCTGCATCACGGAGGCCACCACTTCCGAGTCGGCCACGTTCATCTGGCAGCCGTAGGTCTCGATATACAGTTTCTTCACCTATCTTATAATGTTGATTACCACTTTGCACCGCTCCTTTTACAGCTCGGCATTGATCTTGTGCGCTATCTCGCGGAACTCCTCTTCGCTCAGCTTTAGCTTCTCGCGACGGAAGTCGGCATCAGCCTCGCTCTGCATGGGAATCAGGTGAATATGGGCGTGAGCCACCTCCAAGCCCAGCACCACCTGTGCCACCTTCCGGCAGGGGAAGGCTTTCTTGATGGCAATGGCCACCCGCTTGGCAAACTGCTGATAGCGCGCCAGCTCGTCGTCGGCCATGTCGAAGAAATAATCTACCTCTCTGCGTGGAATGACCAGCGTGTGGCCCTTCACCAGCGGGTTGATGTCGAGGAATGCGTAGAACTCGTCGTTCTCTGCCACTTTGTAGCTGGGTATTTCGCCAGCGGCAATCTTGCTGAATATGTCCATGTCCTTTTTGTTTGAAATGTTTAAATTTGCAATGAAAATGAAGGAATGCCGAGCGCAGCCCTATTTCTCATTTCTCATTTTTCATTTCTCATTCTCTTTTACGCAATGCTGATGTTGTCAATGCGCAGCTTGATGGTGCCGCGAGGTATCTTGATGTCGGCCTCTTCGCCCACCTTCTTGCCCAACAGTCCCTGGGCAATGGGCGTCTTGATGCTGATCTTGCCGGCACGCAGGTCGGCCTCGTTCTCGCTGACGATGGTGTACGTCATCTTCGCGTTCGTCGTCAGGTTGGTCATTTCCACCTTTGTCAATATCTGTACCGAATCGGTGCTCAGCCGCGACGTGTCCACCACCTTGGCCTCGGTGATGGTCACCTTCAGCTGGTTAATCTTGTCTTCCAGATGGGCCTGTGCCTCCTTCGCAGCATCATACTCGCTGTTCTCACTCAGGTCTCCTTTCTCCCTGGCTTCGGCAATGGCTGCCGATGCCTTCGGACGTTCCACCGCTTCCAAACGGTGCAGTTCGGCTATGAGCTTGTCGTAGCCTTCTTGTGACATGTATGCCATAGTTTTCTTTTTTTTATTATTATGTTTTTTACAGTTTTACAGCTCTTTGACGCAGAAAAACAAAAGAATCCCGACCCATCGTTCCGTCGGAATCCCTGTCTTTCCACTGTGTTTTTTATTCGTTTGCAAAGTTAGGTAATAATTCGTAAACGACCAAATTTTCAGTCGAAAACTTTCGATTTTAGTTGATTTACGTCAAGAAAGTGTATTGGTTACACTATTTTTCTGCCGTATTTTATGGTCATTTTGCGAAAAAGCCTCTACCTTTGCAACGTGTTTTTCATAGTATTAGATTTAAGGTTAACAAAGGTTGGGGTTCAGCGGAGCCCCTTTTTTTATGTTTACTCCATCCGTTGAGCCCTTTCGGCATGCTGGGGCTGACAGTTTTACTGCCCTTGCTGCAGCCCCTTTACAATACTGATGATGTCTGCCACGTTCACCGTGCCGTCGCCATTGACGTCGGCGGCTGTCGCGTCGAAGCGTGCCGACGGCTTGCCCATGATGGCATTCGTCGTCTCCACGATGTCTTTCGCGTTCACGATGCCGTCGCCGTTGACATCGCCCGGCTTGTTGCTCGTTATCTCGTCGATGTTGACGGTCAGACCGAATATCTTCACGGCATCGTCGTTGGCGTAGGCCGCCCGGCGGTCGCCGTCAGCCGCAAGAGCAGCAGCGGCAGTCGCCGCCTTGTCGGCATAGACAAAGATGCGAGTGGTCCGGCCCACCTCATAGCCTACGGTCATCTTCTTACGGCTGTTGGCGCTTAGCGGTTGCGGTGCAGCGTCGCCCGTCTTCACATAGATGATGTTCTGTCCTAACGTCTGGCAGTCTATGCTTACCGTTCCCTTGCCGGCGGGCACCTCGAAGATCAGTCCGTTGAAGCGGTTCTTCACCGTCAGGTCGTCGGCATCGTCAGCAGTGGCCACGGCCAGTGCTTCCTCCGAAACCGTGGAGTTGATGACCAGGCACCCCTCCGTGGCGTTGTATCCGTCGCCACTGTCCTCGGTATCAAGGGTGACGAATACGCTGCCCATCATGGTGCCCGTCAGGTCGGTATCGTCTGTCACGGTCTCACTCACACTGACCGTCAGCGACTGCTTGATGATGTCTGCACTTGATGCACCGTCGAACTGCTCTATCTTCTGGAACTGGGCCGCCCATGTCTTTTCTCCGGCGTATGCTGCCAACAGTCCGTTGGGCACCTTCAGCAGCGGAATCTGCCGTCCGCCAGCCGATGCCTCCCAGTTGATAGTACCGTTGTCGCCCATATATGAATAGCCGGTAGAGCCAAACGGCCCCTCCATCGAGCTGTAACCGCTACCGCTAATGGCAACATTGGGGTCGAGGTCAGAAAAGTCAGGATGAATCAAAGCCTGCGGCTGTTGCATGTATGCCGTTACCGACGCAAGATTTCCGCAGCTGAGACTATACTTGCCCAAATGCTTCAGTGCCGACGGCAGGTCGATGTGGCTCAGCGACGTACAGGCGTTGAAGGCATAGTCGCCGATGCGCTCCACGGTGCTGGCCATTTCCACGCGGGCGATGTTGCTCAGCTGGTCGAACAGACCGGGGGGAATGGTCTTCACGCCCTCTCCGATGATGACGCGAACGACACTCTTGGGGAAGATGTCACTATTATAGAGCACATCCCCGTTGTCATGAATCTCTTTCCATACGTCAGCATCAATAGCGTCATAGTTCACACGTATCAAGGCCGTTCCTTTGAAAGCTTCGCTGCCGATATACTTCACATTCTTCGGAATGGTGACGCGGCGCAGCTTCGACCCGTCTTTGTCGTGCATGAAGGCTCCGTCGCCAATCTTCTCCAGGCTCTCGGGCAGTGCGATGCTGCTGATGCCGGCATTATAGAAACATTTGCTGCCCAAAAAGCGCAAGGTGGTGGGCAGTGTGATGGTGGTAGGTGCTTTCCAGCCGTTATAGGCAGAGGTAGCTCCCCATGAGTTAGAGCCGTCATACAGGTACCACTGGTTGTCCAGGAAGGCATCGGCCACACCCAGCGTACCCTCCTTGATGCGCAGGTTGTCGCCGCCCATGTAGAGGTAGGCCACGCTGCCCACATACTTCACGCCGTCCTCCACGGGCAGGTTGATGATATAAGGTGTTTCATACACGCCCACGCCATACTCTCCATAGCCTTGGAAGGCATGCGAGCCTATTTCCTCCAGCGTGTTCGGTGTGGCGACATGGGTCAGATTGCGGTTGTTGTTGAAGGCAAAGGCACCAATCACCCTGGTCCCGTCGGCTATCTCTACCGTGGTCAGGTTGCACCAGGCGAAGGCACTCTCGCCAATCTCTTTGGCACTGATGCGCACGGTGGTCAGCTTCTTACAGCCCGAAAAAGCCCCATTGCCGATGCGCTCCACCTGTCCGGCAAAGGTGACGCTGCTCAGGTTCTCGCAACTATTGAAGGCATCGTCGCCGATGGTCTCGATGGTAGCTGGAATGGTGACCGACTGCAGGTATTTGCAGTTGCTGAACATCCCGGCGGAAAGGCTCTTCACCTCCGGATGCAGGCTCACCTCCTTGATGTTCGTCTCGCGCAGACAGCCGTCGCCAAGCTTCTTGATGCGGCTCACGTCGATGGTGCGGAAGCCTACGCCGCGCAGGGCATCAGTGCCCAGACTATCGACGGTCACAGGCAGATCGACACCCTTCAGCGTTCGGCGTAGTTCGGAGAAATATCCGCCCGTCTCGTTCATTAGCGCGTAGTCGCCAATGTATGTCGGTGCGTCGGGGAAGGTCACCTTCTCCAGCACTTCGCAGTTCATCAAGATGCCGGCGCCCAGTCCTTTCAGCGTCTTGGGCAGCTTGATTTGTTTCAAGTGCTTCATGCCCATGAAGGCATAGCTGAGGTCGTTGCATCGGACGTAGGTGCTGGCGCTGGTCGATGTGCCGGTAAATCCGCCCGACGGGCCGCCCTCCGTCTTGTTCTCTGCCGAGAAGGTATAGATAGTGGTGTGATAGTTCACGATGCCTATGGGCAGGTCGCCGCCGTCATGGGTGGTGACCTGATGGTAGGGTTCGTCGTCATAAACCAGCTCCACTTGCGACAGGTCCAGATACTGCAGCTGCGACACCAGCCCCTCCTGTGCCCTGAGATATACCAGGTCTTTACCGCCAAACTTGCCCTTGACGGTCAGGAAGTCCACCATGTCGTAGTCGGTCTGGAACACGGCACCCTCCAATCGCCTTTGCAGCGTGTTGGGCTCCGCGAGATTGATGGAAAAGTGGGCACCCTTCGTCAGGTCAAGGTCCGGAGCCGGTGTCGTGCCGTCGTCCTCGGCGGTGGGGCCGCTGCCGGGATCGTCGCCGTTCGGCTCTGCTACCAGGATGGTCCTCTGGTTGAAGTCAACGGTCACGGTGTAGGGCTTGCCAAACTCTATACCGGCAGACCCGCCACCCCCCATGGTCATTTCTTCGGCACGGAAGTATCGCCAGTGACCAACTGCATTCCACTCGGCAAAGCCCTGTGCTTCGCCGGGTATGATGATGCCCTCGGTTATCGGACCGTAGCAGTAGCCTCCCACCTTGTCGATGTTGTCCCATCTGCTCAGTATCGTGGCAATAAAGAACTCCCTGCCGTCCTCGCTAAAGGTCACTTCGCCGGAAAACACGCCGTCTGTTTTCCTCTCCAGCGTGGCAGAGGCATGCTTGTCGTCTTTGTTGCCATCCGTTCCGACCAGGTAGCACGCGTCCTGCGCCCCAACGGCCAATGGTAACATGAGCATCATCATCGTCATCATGATACTCTTTCGTAAACCCTGTAACTGGTGTGTCGTCGTCTTCATAGATATTGGCGTTTGTGTGATAAATCGTTGGCAAAGGTAAGGAAAATTGCTTTCCTGTGAAAGAACAAAGCCACAGACTTTCGTTCACTCGTACAATTTCAGGTGTCAAAGCGTCAATTCTTGCTTATTTTATCATGCTCACCAGTGGTCTCTCTACAATCCCCGGAAGCCTTTCCACGAAAATTAGTGGCCTCTCCACGTTCACCAGGAGGCTCTCCACGAAAATTAGTGGCCTCTCCACGTTCATCAGGAGGCTCTCCACGAAAATTAGTGGCCTCTCCACGATCACCAGGAGGCTCTCCACGAAAATTAGTGGCCTCTCCACGATCACCAAGAGGCTCTCCACGAAAATTAGTGGCCTCTCCACAAGTCCTGTTTTTTTTGTCGGATTTCTAACCTGACATCTGCCCTCCCTCGCAAAAATCCCCGATTTCATCGGGATTTTTCTGCCGTAAATATATATATATAGTGAAAAAGGAAAACATCCCGCACATCCCGCACATCTCGCACGTGAAAAAAATTCTACAAACCAAGAGCTACGTGCGAGATGTGCGGGATGTGCGGGATGTTTTTTTGTTAGCCTTATATATATACACGCGCACGAGGAAGTGGGCACAGATAGCCTTTTTTCTTCAGACTGCCAAGAAAAAGCCGATATTTCGTCGAAATCCGTTGTGGACGACAGTTTTTTTCAATAGGCGTGGTCGGTGCGTATTTCCTGCCGGTCCAGCTTCTTGCGGTCGATGGCGCGCCATGCATAGACGATGTATGCCAGCACGAAGGGCACGAGTAGGCTGACCCAGAACATGGTTCTGAGAGTGAACTCGGAGGAGCACGAATTGACGATGGTCAGCGACGACTGCAGGTCGGCGGTGGAGGGGTAGTAGGCTGTATGTCCCCACCCGGCAAAGAGCAGCAGGCAGAGCACGGTGACCACCGTTCCGCTGCCAACATACCAGATGGCCCTGTCGAATCTTTTCTTCACCACAGCATCGAAAATGCCTAACAGCACCCAAATGATGCCTCCGACAAAGAATACCGAAACCACTGGAATATCGAGCATGTTGTGCAGATACTTCATCGGCTCCACCGTGATAGTTCCGGCATCCGTGTATGCGTAGCCGTCCTTGAGTAGCAGGTGGACCAGATAGGCCACGAAGAGCACGAGGAAGGGTACGGCATTGGCGAGTACGAGGCGCGGGGCACGCCGGCGGATGTCGTCGTCGGCCACGTTGTTGGCGACATAGAGGATGCCCAGCACGCGAGCGAGGAACATGACCGCCATGCCTAAGACCAGCACCCAAGGGTTGAGCAGTGCATCCAGTCCGTGCGAGGCATTGGCCCACCGCGAGATGATGGGCGTGAAGGCGCCGGTGTCGATCATGTTGTCCTTGACCACAAGGAAATTGCTACCCTCGAAGAAGGTGGCCACCGCCCCGCCAAGGAGCAGCGGGCCGAGCAGCCCGTTGAGCGTGAGGAACCACTGGAACGTCGCGGGGCCGAGGAAGTTGCCTATCTTGTTCTGGAACTCGTAGCTGACAGCTTGTAGCACGAACGTGAACAGGATGAGCATCCACAGCCAATAGGCACCGCCGAACGACGTGCTGTAGAACAGGGGGAACGAGGCGAAGAAGGCTCCGCCGAAGGTGACCAGGGTGGTGAACGTAAACTCCCATTTGCGACCGGTGGAGTTATACACCAGCCGCATGCCCTCGTCGGTCTGTCCGAGTGTGCGGGCCACCGAGTTGGCTCCCTGTACGAACAGCAGGAACACCAGTAGTGCCCCCAACAGCGACACTACGAACCACCAGTATTGTTGCAAGAATGTGTATGTCATAATGGTTGTTTTAAATGATAAATGTGAAATGGTTAATGAGTAATTCTCATTCCTCATTTAGCCCAGTGCTATACTCCGGCCCTTTCTTGATTTGCTTGAACAGGATGCTGATTTCTACGGCCAGCATCAGGGTGAAGAGGAACAGGAAGATGAAGAACGTGAGGGCCACGGAGCTGCTGCCGATGTCGCTCACCGACACCCATGTGGGCAGCATGTCCTGAATGGTCCACGGCTGGCGGCCGAACTCTGCCACGAGCCATCCGCTCTCGGAGGCGATGTAGGCCAGCGGCACCAGGGCGATGGCCAGCCAGTAGTGCCAGGCGGGCAGCGTGGCGATGTCGCCCTCGTCGGCCTGCGTCTCAGGGATGATGCCGAAGGCTGCCAGCAGTCGTCGTGCGATGATGCTGAGGTAGGGGATGCGGAACGAGAGGATGGCCAGCACGGCGAAAAAGACGATGAACAGCACACCGGCACCCACCATCACGCGGAAAGCCCAGAAATTGACCAGTATCGGCGGCACGACATCCTCGCGGTGCTTCACGTAGCCGTAGCCGAAGTAGGGCATGTGCTCGTTGATGGTGGCAAGATGGCGGGCGATGGTGGCCTCGTCGGCACCCGTCTTCTTGGCCTGACGGTAGGCGGCGAGGGCGGTGATGGCCTGTTGGCCGCGTGCAATCTTCTCTTCTACCGACAGCTCGTGGGTGCCGTCGGGACGGGTATATCCGTTCAGCAGGTCGTTGATGCCCGGCACGAAGCCCTGCGGGTCGTCGGTGGCCATGATGCTCAGCGCATAGGGCATCTCGACGTGGGGCACCAGCGTCAGCCCCTGTGCATGGCCGCCGTCGTAGAGCCCTTCCATGGCGGCCAGTTTCATGGGCTGATAGCGAGCTACCTGCTGTCCGCTGACGTGACCGGTCAGGGCGGCTCCGAGCGACGCCACGAGTCCCACCACGGCAGCTATCTTGATGCTCTCCTTGGCCAGTCGCAGCTCGCGGCGCTTCCACAGATACCAGCTGCTGACGGCTACCACGAAGACGGCACCGATGATCCATGCCGAGATGACGGTGTGGCAGAACTTGCCCACGGCGAAGGGCGAGAAGGCCACGGCCAGGAAATCGACCATCTCGTTGCGCATGGTGTCGGGGTTGAAGGCACAGCCCACGGGGTGCTGCATCCACGCGTTGGCCACCAGTATCCACCAGGCCGAGATGGTGGCTCCCAGTCCGGTGAGCCACGTGGAGGCTAAGTGGAAACCGGGCGACACTTTCTTCCACCCGAAGTACATGACGGCGACGAACGTGGACTCCATGAAGAAGGCCACGATGCCCTCGATGGCCAGAGGGGCACCGAAGATGTCGCCTACGAACCAGGAATAGTTCGACCAGTTGGTACCGAACTCAAACTCAAGGATGATGCCGGTGGCTACACCCATGGCGAAATTGATGCCGAAGAGCTTCTGCCAGAACTGGGCGGTGTCGCGCCAGAAGGTATCGATGACGGCTCCTGTTGCGGCGGCTTTGAGAGTGCGGTACCAGAGGGTCTCGCAGATGGCCATGATGACCGCCAGTCCGAGGGTGAGCGGTACGAACAGCCAATGGTAGATGGCTGTCAGCGCAAACTGCGCTCTGGCCCAGTTGATGGCGTTACTGTCAATGTTTAGAATGAGGTCTGTCATATCGTTTGAAGTTTAAAATTTGACGTTTGATGTTTGAAGTTTGACGTTTGAAGTTTGACGTTTGACGTTTGATGTTTGATGTTTTGAGGCCGTCAGGGGGCGGCACGCTCGATGAATTCCGTAGCCACATATTCTGACTCGCCACCTTCGGGGGCATGCTCTTTCAAGAAATTAGGAAAGAAGAACACCTTCAGTATGGCAAACATGATGAACAGCTTGATGGCGATGATGACCCACAGGGTGCGCCCCAGCGTCATGTGGCGGAAACCGTCGTAGTAGAGGTCGAAGGCCCGGTAGAGGAAACTGTGCTTGTCCATAGGCGTTGGCTCTGTTAATAGCAATTGAAAAGTGATGATAGGTAGTTATTGATGGGGCAAATATACGAATTATTCTGCACATTACAAAAGCAAAACGTGGGAAAATGTATAAAAAAAACTTAATACGCCCCGATATGCACTTTGTTTATTTTGATGTTTCGAAGAAAAAAACTACCTTTGCGGGCAGTTTTGGTATCAATATTACAAAGATATAGGCTATGAACAAGAAAGGCTTTGCAATCATCATCGCACTCCTGGTGGCCGCGACAGCATATCTCGGCTACAGTTTGATAGAGCAGAAGCAGGTGAACAAGGACATGCGCGAACTGGCTGTTCTGGAGAAGCAGGAGATGGAGGACGAATACGAACACTTTGCCGAGCAGTACGGCGAGATGAAGTCGCGCATCAACAACGACTCCATCGTGGCCCAGCTGACCCGTGAGCAGCAGCGCACGCAGGAACTGCTGGAGGAGCTGCGCAAGACGAAGGCCGACGACGCTGCCGAGATAACGCGGTTGAAGAAGGAGCTGGCCACGGTGCGTGCTATCCTGAAGCAATATGTGCTGCAGATTGACTCGCTGAACCAGCTGAATGCCGAGCTGATGGACGAGAACAACCGTGTGCGCACGGAACTGGAGGAGAGCAACCAGCAGAACCAGCAGCTGGCATCGAGCAATGTGACGCTGTCGGAGAAGGTGGCCATCGCCTCGCAGCTGAACGCGTCGAACATCCGGCTGGTACCGCTCAACAAGCGCGGCAAGGACAATGGGCGCATGAAGAAGGCCCGGTCGCTGGAGGTGGCGTTCACCATTACGAGGAATGTCACGGCAGCCAACGGCATGCGCACACTGTATGCCCGTATCACGCTGCCTACCGGCGAGGTGCTGAACGGAGGCGGCACGTTCGAGTATGAGGGTCGCCAGTTGCCGTATTCCATCAAGAAGTCGTTCGAATATACGGGGCAGGAGACACCGATGTCGCTCTATTGGACCATCAACGAGGCCCTGACCGGCGGCACGTACAACGTGAGCATCTTCGCCGACGGTCACTTGATTGGTTCGCGTAACTTCGTATTCGAGAAATAAGATAGCATTCAAGATAACAATAGGATGAATAGAATAATAGGATTCCTTCTGTTCTGCAGCCTGTCGCAGGTGGCTGGGGCTCAGCATGTGTTGAGTCTTGACAGCTGTAGGGCTATGGCCCTGCGCAACAACAAGCAGATGAGTGTGTCGCGCGTGAAGCAGCAGATGGCTGCCAACATCCGTAAGTCGGCACGCACGAAATACCTGCCCCACGTCAATGCCCTGGGCGGGTATATGTACTCCAGTCGCAGCATATCGCTGTTGGACGACGGCATGAAGTCGATGCTCAGCAACCTGGGCGGGGCGGTGACTATGGGCGTGGAGAGCAAGGCCGGTCAGGTGATGAGCAGTATGCCGTCGCTGTCGGTGACGGCTGTCAGCGCCCTGTTGGGCATGACACCGGCACAGATGCAGCAGCAGATACACAATGGTGCCACTGAGTTGGGTGCCGTGGTAGGGCAGGTGGGCAACAAGGTGCTCGATGCCTTTGATACCGACACACATAACGTCTTTGCCGGTTCGGTAATGCTGACGCAGCCCATCTTCATGGGCGGTGCCATCATTGCCATGAACAAGCTGGCCAATATCAATGAAGACATGGCAGCCAACTCGGCAGAGGCCAAGCGGCAAGCCACCTTATATAATATAGACCAGACCTACTGGCAGGTGGTGTCGCTGCGCCATAAGCAGAAACTGGCCCAGGGCTATCTGGAACTGGTGCAGAAGCTGGACAAGGACGTGCAGAAGATGATCAACGAAGGCGTAGCCACCCGTTCCGAGGGGTTGAGCGTGGCCGTGAAGGTGAACGAGGCCGAGATGGCACTCATCCGGGTGAACGACGGCCTGGTGCTGTCGAAGATGCTGCTCTGTCAGCAGTGTGGGCTGCCCATGGACGAGCAGGTGACGCTGGCCGACGAGGAGCGTGACGACCTGGATGCCACGGCACTGATGCCCGTCGTCGATGCCGCGCAGGCTGTGGAGAACCGCCCGGAGCTGAAGATATTGCAGAACATGGTGGACATCAGCCGCCAGACCACCAATATCCTGCGTGCAGGCAATCTGCCGCAGGTGGCACTGATGGGTGGCTATACCGTGACCAACCCCAGCCTGTATAATGGCTTCCAGAAGAAATTCATGGGGGCGTGGAATGTCGGCGTACTCATCCGCATTCCCGTGTGGAACTGGGGCGACGTGGCCTATAAGGTGCGCGCCGCCAAGGGGGCACAGGCCATTGCCGCCTTGGAGCGTGACGATGCCCGCGAGAAAATCAACCTGCAGGTGCGGCAGAGCCGCTTCCGTGTGGATGAGGCTGCCAAGAAGCTGGAGATGGCCCGTACCAGTTGCGACAGGGCCAACGAGAACCTGCGTACCGCCGACCTTGGCTTCCGCGAGGGGGTCATCTCTTCTACCACGGTGATGGAGGCCCAGACGGCATGGCTGCAGGCCCAGTCGCAGAAGATTGATGCCGAGATAGACGTCAAGCTCAGTCAGGTGAATCTGCAGAAGGCCTTGGGCGTGTTAAGTGAATAGAAAATCGAAAATAGTAGATAGAAAATCGAAAATAGTAGATAGTAAACCGAAAATAGTAAATCCGTAAATCGTAAATATAAAGATGTCAGCAAAATCGCAACATAACAACATCCTGCTTGCCATTATCGGCTTCGCTGCAGTGGTGGTAGTCGTCGCCGTCATCGGCTTCTTTGCCTTTGGCCGCGACCCGGAGATGATACAAGGTCAGGTGGAGGTCAGCGAGTATCGTGTGTCCAGCAAGGTGCCCGGCCGTATCTTGGAGATTCGTGTGAAAGAGGGCGACTTCGTCAAGGTGGGCGACACACTGGCCATTCTCGATGCCCCCGAGGTGCGCGCCAAGATGGAGCAGGCCCGCAGTGCCGAGAGTGCTGCCGCCGCCCAGGAAGAGATGGCTCGCAATGGTGCCCGTCAGGAGCAGATACAGGGTGCCTACCAGCTGTTGCAGCAGGCCAAGGCCGGACTGGAGATAGCCGAGAAGTCGTACCAGCGTGTGCAGCGCCTGTTCGACGAGGGTGTGCTCAGTGCGCAGAAGCGTGACGAGGCCTACGCCAACTACAAGGCCATGGAGGCACAGTGCAAGGCTGCCGAGAGCCAGTACGACATGGCTCGCAATGGTGCCCGCCGCGAAGAGAAGATGGCTGCCGCCGCTATGGTAGGCCGTGCGCAGGGTGCCGTCCAGGAGGTGACATCCTACATCCATGAGACCGTGCAGATAGCCCAGATGGAGGGTGAGGTGACGGACATCTATCCCAAGCAGGGCGAACTGGTGGGTACCGGCTCGCCGATTATGAGCATTGCCGTGATGAAGGATATGTGGGGTACGTTCAATGTGCGTGAAGACCAGTTGAACGGGCTGGCCGTGGGCAAGACGTTCAACGCCTTCGTGCCGGCTTTCAACAAAGATATCCAGATGAAGGTGTATTATATGAAGGACCAGGGTTCGTATGCCGTGTGGAAAGCCACCAAGGCCAACGGGCAGTACGACCTGAAGACTTTCGAGGTGAAGGCACGCCCGGTGGAGAAGATGGACGGTCTGCGCCCAGGCATGTCGCTGATTATCAAGGACTGACGCGCCACGTTGTTCCTGACGTTGAAATGTAATCTTGTGTATTCTTGGAGACTCTGAGACACATATACCTGTTGGCACTGCGGGAGTGTAAGATATTCCTGCACAACCCCATCTATGTCTTCTGCATGGTGGTGTTTTCGCTAATGGTCATCTTCTTCTTCACCAGCCTGCTCGACGACGGGCAGCCGATGGAATTGCCGCTGGCCGTGGTCGATAACGACAACACCTCGACTACGCGCAGCCTGATTCGTCGGTTGGATGCTTTCCAGAGTTCACAGGTCGTGGCGCGCTATCCCTCTGTGGCTGAAGCCCGTCGTGCCGTGCAGAACAACGAGATCTGCGGATTCTTCTATATCCCCAAAGGCACTACCGACGACCTGCTGGCCAGCAGGCAGCCCAAGGTGTCGTTCTATTATTCGCAGACCACGCTGCTGTCCGGCTCGATGGTGTTCCGTGACATGAAGACCATAGCCACCCTCGGCTCTGCTGCCGTCGGACAGGCCACACTGAAGGCACGCGGATTCACCGACGGACAGATCAGGGCCTTCCTGCAGCCCATCGTGATAGACCTGCATCAGTTGGAAAACTCCACGGGTAACTATAACGTCTATCTCACCACGTTCATGGTACCAGGCATCCTGATGCTGTTCATTTTCCTGCTGACCACTTATGCCATCGGCACCGAACTGAAGTTCAACCATTCCAAGGAACTGGTGGAGATGGGCGGCGGCAGCATCCATGTGGCACTCGTCGGCAAACTGCTGCCCCATACGCTGGTGTGGCTCACCATTACGTTCTTTTACAGCTATTACGTCTTCGGGCTGCTGGGATTCCCACATGCCGGCGGAGTGGTGAAGATTGTCATGCTCAACCTGCTGATGGTGCTGTCGGCCCACGGTTTCGGCATTTTCCTCTTCGGACTGATGCCCTCGCTGCGCATGTCGATGAGTGTCAGCTCGTTGTGGGCAGTGCTTAGCATATCGATGGCGGGCACGGCATTCCCCCTCATCGCCATGGACCCGCCGTTGCAGTCGCTGGCATGGCTGTTCCCGCTCTACCATTATTCCGCCATCTACCAGACGTGTGTGTTCAATGGCTTCCCCATTCATGATGCCTGGTTCCATATTGCCGCACTGCTGGCTTTTGCCATGTTGCCCATCCTCGTGTCGGGCAAAATCAAGAATGCCATGCTCACCTATATATACATACCTTAGACGAATAAGACGATGAAAAAGGAAGGACTGTTGGCTACTATCATAGAAGGCTTTCGCGATGCCTGCTACATCTGGCGTGAAGAGTTGCGCCAGGTGTTCAAGGACGAGGGTGTGCTCATCTTCTTCTTCATCGTGCCGTTGGCCTATCCGTTGCTCTATTCGTGGATTTACAACAACGAGGTGGTCCGCGAGGTGCCGGTGGTGGTGGTCGATGACAGCCACTCCCACCTGAGCCGCGACTTCATCCGCCGTTGCGACGCGTCGCCCGATGTCAGTATTGCCTGTCATGCCTCCGACATGGACGAGGCCAAGATGCTGTTAGGCCGCCAGGTGGTCAAGGCCATCTATTATATTCCCTCCGACTTCCAGACCCATGTGAACCGCCTGGAACAGGCTGTCGTCAGCGTCTATTGCGACATGAGCCTGATGCTTACCTACAAGGCTGCCTATCAGACGGCCATGGCCGTGTCGCAGCAGATGGGCAGTGAGATACAGGTGCGGTTGGCCGGGCGATATACCCACCGTGAGGAGCAGATTCAGGCCCGTCCGCTGGACTACGACGAGGTGCCGCTGTTCAATCCTTCCGGTGGCTACGGGTCGGCCATCTTGCCTGCCGTGCTGATGATTATCCTGCAGCAGACCCTGGTGTTAGGCATCGGCATGGCTGCCGGTACGGCCCGCGAGTCGAGCCGCTTCCAGGACCTCGTGCCTATTCAGAAGCACTACCACGGCACGTTCCGCATTGTGCTGGGCAAGACGCTGTGCTATTTCATGATTTACATGCTCATGGGGCTGTGGCTCACTGTCATTGTGCCGCGCCTGTTCCATTTCCCCTGCCTGGCCCATTGGCAAGACCTGCTGCTGCTCATGTTTCCCTATACGTTGGCGTGCATCTTCTTCGGCATCACCGTGTCGTGCATCATACGCTATCGCGAGAATGTGATGCTGCTCATCGTGTTCGTCAGCATTCCGCTGCTCTTCCTCAGCGGAGCCTCGTGGCCACAGGCCAGTATGTCCGGCTTCTGGCAGGGCGTGTCGTGGCTCTTCCCCTCCACGTTCGGCGTGCGGGCGTATATCTGTCTCAACTCCATGGGCGGCACGCTGAGCGACATCCTCGTGGAGTATCATCTGCTTTGGCTGCAGGTGCTGGCCTATTTTCTGTTGGCTTGTGCTGTCTATCGCTTCCAGATTATCCAGTCGCGCCGGCATGCCATGGAGCGCCTGAACAACCTGAAGCGCAAGCGACTGTCGCGGCTCACGGCTACTGAATAGCGGCTGACGGCTACAGAATAGCGGCAGACGGCTACTGATTAGCGTCGTCGCGCCTTTCCGATTGCTGATGCTCCTCAAAGGCGCGTACCTTCGCCTCGTACGCAGCTATTTTCTCCGTATAGTATTTCCGCAGATCCTGCCATCGGTAGTAGGGGTATTGACGTGTCTCTATGGGCAGCGTCACCTCCCGCTCGTTCAGCAGGGCTTTCACCAGCGTGTCGCCTTTCTTGCCTTTTTCCGGGCGGTAGAACACCAGCTGTATGTTGCAGGCCATGGGGAAGATGTCGTAGTTGCGCCAATGCTCGTCGAGCGTCTCCATATTGTCGGTGGCATAGCCGCAGTGGCCCAATTCTAACAGACATGCCAATGGCATGACGCACACCTCGTGGCCGAAGCGCAGCACGGCAGCCGTCTGCCGCGTGGTGTCTGCCACTTCGATGATGTCTTTCAGCAGGTTCAGCTGGCTAAAGGGCTGTACGCTGCCCCCTGCGGTGGCCGGTCCGTAGTCCAGATACCACCCGATGTTACGTATGCGCCACTGGTCGTATATCTCGTCGTCGGTGAAGAGCGGATAGAGGTCCAGCCCCAGGTCGTGGCTCTGAATATTAGAGGCTATCTCGAACAGGTCGCTCATCAGCGTGCTCGCCTTCACGCTGTCCGCCGTCCACGCTGGGTCGTTGAACAGCTGTGCGGTGAAGCGGTCGGTCTGCACCCGCTCCTGAAACTGTCGTGTGAGTTCGCGGCGTATGTTGCGCGTATCCTTCCTCACCTCTTTCAGATAGCCCTGGCGGGGCTGGTTCAGATAGTATTGCAGCGACTCGCTGGCATCGTTGTGAAACCGTGCCGTCGGGTTGGCGGCAGCCAGCTCTTCACACTCGGCCACCATCGACAGGATACAACGTATCACCACTGTCGAGCGGGCATCGACGGGAATGCCCGGCTTCTTGAATATCTCGGGGAAGTGCTCCACCATGCGCCGCCCAATGCCGTGGTGCTGCCGTTCGCCCACCGTCGAGAGGTCTCCTAATCGCTTCACTGATGTGGCCTGGATGGCCTCCACCTGTCGCAGCACGTCCTTGCCTGTTGCCGTCAACTTGCCTTGTGCGTCAGCCTTGCGGAGCGTCTCCAGCGGTCGCGAGTAGCTCGACTCGTTGATGAGCCACCGCGAGCCGTGCCGTCCGTAGTGGTTCATCAGGTACGGCTCGTAGCCCTTGGGGGCAGGGGTGAGTGGCACTGTGGCCGGATAGTTGTCGTAGTCCAGGTAGTTGCTGGCCGACAGAAACCTGTTGGCTTTCAGCTCTTCGCGGGCTGTCGGCCGCTGTTGTGCCGTGGCTATGGTGCTCATCGCCAGGGCAACCAATAGTGTGATAGTCAGTCTTTTCGTGTTCATACGCTTCCTTCGTTTAATGATGATGGTGCAAATGTACGAATAAAAAATGGCATTCTGCACTTTTCCACCTTTTTTCTTGGCGGTTTCGTAAATTATTTGTAATTTTGCCCACGAGGACGACTATTACATAAATATATATGATGACTACAATTGCTAATCCCATCTACGACATCGTTTTCAAGTATCTGCTTGAAGACGAACGCGTCACGAAGACCATACTTTCTGCCCTCTTGCAGAAAGAGGTCGTGGAGGTAGAGCAGCGACGCAACGAATATACCAACATTGCGCGTGACGGACTCTCTGTGTTTCGTATTGACTTTGGTGCAAAGGTGCGTGAAAAGGATGGCTCCCTGAACTTGGTGCTCATCGAACTCCAAAAGACCTGGCTGCCCACGGAGACCCTGCGCTTCCGACAGTATCTGGGTGCTCAGTATGCCAATCCTGACAACATGCAAAAAGAGGGGAACGGGACTTATGCCATTCCTATGGTGACGGTATATCTGTTGGGCCATAAGGTGGGTGATATCGAAGAGCCGGTGCTCTATGTGCGCCGCCAGTCGTTCGACTACGATGGGAATCTGGTGACAATGGGACTGCCTAATCCTTTCGTGGACAGCTTGACCCATGAAAGCATCATTGTCCAGATCCCTCGTCTGCGGGTACGCCCCGGCAACCGGTTGGAAAAGGTGCTGAGCGTCTTCGACCAGACGCGCCTTGAAGGCCGTAATCAGCAGATGCTGAAGTTGGACGAGAGCGAGTATGAGGGTGATGCGGAAATGTTGCGCATTGTCCACCGGCTCACGGCAGCCGCCGCCGATGCCAAACTCCGCCATGAGATGAACGTAGAGGACGAGTATTTCTCTATCATTGAGGATCGCGACACGGAACTGATGGCAAAAAAGAAGGAACTTGCAGAGACCAAGGCTACTCTAAACGAGACGCAGGCCTCTCTGAGTGAGACGCAGGCCTCTCTGAGTGAGACGCAGGCCTCTCTGAATGAGACGCAGGCCTCTCTGAGTGAGACGCAGGCCTCTCTGAGTGAGACGCAGGCCTCTCTGAACGAAACAAAAGCCACTCTTGCTGAAAAGGAAGAACAGTTATGTCGCTCTGTACGGGCGTTGCTTGGCAGCGGAATGGACGAAGAGACTGTAGCTGCTACGCTGGGCATGAGTGCTGACGATGTTCGGCGTTTAGG
Source organism: uncultured Prevotella sp. (assembly GCA_947165435.1). GTDB lineage: Bacteria > Bacteroidota > Bacteroidia > Bacteroidales > Bacteroidaceae > Prevotella. The sequence continues at coordinate 24,370 of CAMVAI010000010.1, read as the reverse complement.
GGCTTTAACATCACAATTTGGGCGGAAATTTACGCAATGACGCAAAAAAAAAGTAAATTTCTTTGCGGGTTGCCGTTTTTTTCTTATCTTTGCACACAAGTATAGACAAATAATTATAAACAATAAATATTAAGCTTATGAAAATGAGAAATTTACTCCTTTTAGGCGCTCTCTTGATGACGTCCGGAGGAATGATGGCTCAGACAAGTCTTTCTACTACAAAGAACGCAAAGGTGGTTCCTGGCTTTAGCAGTCAGGGCGATGCAACAATTAGTTTCCAGGTTCCCGCCGCCATAGGTGGCTGGCAGATGGAGCTGACGCTGCCCGAGGGTTTGACGATGGTAGAAGGCTCTGCCCAGGTTACCGTCAATGGCGAGTCGGCCAGCGGTTCCACCATCGAGGGTGTCAGCCTTTCTTCTGCTCACAAGAGCCATGCTTTGTTAGGTGGCACCAAGTCGGATGGCACAGTGATGCTTATCTGCTTCCCCACTACGACCGATGCAGCCCTCACTGCACAGAGTGGTCAGCTCTGCACCATTAAGGTAAAGGCCGATGACTCTTACTCTGGCACCAAGCAGGTGACCGTCAAGAGCTTCCTCGCCGCTGACCCTCAGGGTAGCGCTACGCAGTACACCATGGCCGCCCCCATTACTTTCGATGTGGTGGCTCTGCAGGGTGATGTTGTGGCTAATGGTGTGGTCAATATTTCAGATTTGCAGGCCGTAGTTGATGAAATTCAGGCCAAGTCTAACGATTCTAAAGCTGATGTGAATAAAGATGGTAAGGTGAACATCTCGGATCTTCAGCAGGTTATCGACGAGATTCAAATGTAAAATACGTTTAATATAAGAACTTAATGAATATGAAATCAATTAAATATTTGGTACTGTGCTTTGCTGTTTTGTTTGCAAGCAATGCTATGGCACAGAAAATTTCTGCAGAAGATGTCACCATTGAAGCTAATGGTCAAGCTACATTGGTTATCAACCTTGAAACGGTAGATTTGGCAATTAATACTCAATTGACACTTGCGTTACCAGAAGGAATTACTATTCCTTATGATGCAGAAAACGAGGAATGGGGAGTAAAAGCTGGTAATATATTGTATGCAAAACCTGCTATAGAGATTTCAAGGGATGGCAATGAATATCAGTTCCTTATATATAAGAACGCGAGTAGTGCAGTATATAAGAGCAAATCTGGTTCTTTGCTTACGATAACTCTGCAAGCTGGTGAACTCTCTGCGAGTGAGTTGGAAGGAACTATTAAGGGTGTTGTAATTAACAATGAAGCCCGACAGGAAATGAGTGGTTTTGAAAATCCATCGACCTTTAAGATTAAAGTTATTGCTACTGGCATCAACGCCATCACTGCTGACGAGAATCTTGAGGATGCCAAGGTTTATACCGTCGGTGGCCAGCGTGTAGATGGCATCTCTGTTAAGAAGGGTGTTTATATCGTGAACGGCAAGAAGATGGTGATTAAGTAAATCGAAAACTGCAAGCGATAGATCTCATAAAGAGCGGGTAGCCGGAGGTGCAAGTGTGCCTTCGGCTATTCTGTTAGTGGCCTCTCCACAATCACCAGGAGCCTCTCCACGAAAATTAGTGGCCTCTCCACGATCACCAGGAGCCTCTCCACGAAAATTAGTAGCCTCTCCACGATCACCAGTGGCCTCTCCACGAAAATTACTCATTGCTCCACGAAAATTACTCATTGCTCCACGAAAATTAGTAGCCTCTCCATGAAAATTCCAAGCATTGGGACCATCGCTTGGCCCCAAAAAATACACGGAAAAAATTATATGATCAATTACATGGTAATTATATGTAAAAGAAGATGGAACATGTAATTACCATGTAATTATCCATTAATTTTTCAAAAATCCACGATTTCATCGGGATTTTTCCGCTGTAAATCTATATATAATGCGGAAAAAAGAAACATCCCGCACATCCCGCACATCTCGCACGTAAACTGACAGTCTGCTCAATTTATCTCGCACGTAACTGACGATTTGCTCGTTTTGTCACGCACCTAGCTGTCACTTTGCAACTGCCGCCCCACACCTATCCCGCACCTGGCGGTTACAGCAATAGGATGTCTTCACACAGTGTTGAAACATTTTTACGTGCGAGATGTGCGGGATGTGCGGGTTAAAAAGAAGATATCACACCAGATGCTCTATCAGGTCTTCGCGCTCGCCCGGCAGCATGTCGATGACGGGAATCTCGATCATGGTGTAGCAGCCCGGCTGCTGGCGCATGGAGGCGCGCGCCACGTTGACCAGCACCTGTCCGGTCAGTGCCGGGTTGTTAATCTGCATGTTGAATTCCAGCCGCTGGTTCTGCGTCTGCCCGCTGACGCCCTTGCGCACCAGGTTCACGCCGTGCCCCATGTCGCGCACGTCGTCAACACTCTCCACCTGGAACACATGTGTCTCGTCGCTGGCGAAGTAGGGGTCGGCCTTGATGTCCTTCGTCACCTGCTCCAGGGTGTATCCGTCTTCCAGCTCGACATACACCATGCGGCGGTGTATGCCCTCACCGAGGGGAATGGTCATCGACAGCGCGTTCTTCACGCCCTCTTTCGAGCGCACGCAGACGGAGTGGCCCATCGACATGCCGGGGCCGAAGTTGGTGTAGCTGAGTCCCTTCGGAGCCAGGCTCTGCATCAGTGTGCGTACTATCGAGTCAGACCCCGGATCCCATCCTGCGGCAATGACGCTGACGGTCTTCGTCTCCTTGTTCAGCGCCATCAGCCGTTCGCGGTATCCGCGTATGTTGGTATGTATGTCGAACGAATCGACGGTGTTGATGCCCAGTGGCAGTATCTGCTTGGCATATTCCTCGCACGAGCGGGTGGGGGTGGCCAGTATGGCTACATCTACGTCTTTCAGCTCGCGTATGTCCTTTACCACCTCGTAGGGTGCCAGTTCGGCGGGCTTGTTGTCTGCCCCGTTGCGTCGCACCACACCAGCAATCTCGAAGTCGGGAGCGGCCTCAAGAGCCTGAATACTGTACTTTCCAATGTTGCCGTAGCCTACTACGGCGGCTCTGATTTTTTTCATTGTTTTTATGTTTATGTTGGTTGTGTTGTTGTTTTCGGGTGCAAAATTACACTTTTTTCTTCATATACGTGACAAAAAGAAAGATTTTTGTGAGGTAATACAGAATTTTGTTGATTTCAGCTGTCTAATTCTATGACACTTTCTGCGTATTTTTATGGTTGACTGACCAAACTTTCATGCTCCGTTGCTGGTCAACGAAGCATAGAATTAGGTGGAAAGTGCCATGAAATTAGAAGAGCACTGTTAATAATGAGTATGATTCAGGTAAAATTTTTAAAATAATTTCTACCGAATCGCTTGGCGGTTCGGTTTTTTATTTTTATCTTTGCACAGTCACTCTGAGGGCTGCAACGTGTCGCGGCTTGTTGAAGATCTATAAATGTACAAGTCTATGTAAACATGTTTATAATTTTAAAGATTAAAGAATATGAAATCAATTAAGTTTATGGTATTTTGCTTTGCAGTTTTGTTTGCAAGTAATACTATGGCACAGAAAATTTATGCCGAAGATGTAACCATTAATGCTAATGGTGAAGCCACTCTGGTTATCAACCTTGAAACGGTAGATTTAGCAATTAATACCCAGTTGACTCTATTGTTGCCTGAAGGAATTTCAATTCCTTATGATGAAGAAATGGAGGAATGGGGGGTAAAGGCTGGATCTGTATTATATACAAAGCCGTCCATAGAGGTCTCGAATGATGGTAACGAGTATAATTTCCTTATTTACAAGAATGCTGCAAATGCAGTATATAAGAGCAAAAAGGGTTCCTTGCTTTCTATCACGCTGAAGGCAGGTGACCTCAAAGCGGGTTTGTTGGAAGGAACGATAAAAGATGTTGTACTAAATAACGAGGCCAGACAGGAAATGAGTGGTTTTGAGAATCCATCGACCTTTAAGATTAAAGTTGTTAATAGCGACATCAACACCGATGACGATGCGATCTATGCCGAGGACGCTACGGCATTAAAGGGTGGAAGTGGCGTGTTAACAGTCTGTCTGAAGAATGCGCAGCCGACGAGTGCCTATAGCTTCGACCTCTTGCTGCCTGATGGTGTGACTGTTGACAGCTATACGCTGAGCAGTCGCCATAACGAACATACAAAAACTATGAAACGCAATGAAACAACGGGAGTCTATAGTTTTGCAGTGCTGTCGTTGCAGTCGAATGAGGTGGCGGGCAACGACGGTGCTATATTGACGTTGAATTTGAAAGTGGCCGACAATGTAGCTGTGGGCAACTATGACGTGAAAATACAGAATGCCAAATACTCGCTTACGTCCGGTTCGGCTTCAGTGTCTATGCCGGATATGGTCTCTGTACTAATAATAGAAGATCACATCAAGGGCGATGTTAATGGTGATGGTGATGTGGATATTGCTGATGCCGTATGTGTGGTTAACTATGTAGTGGGCAAACCCACTACCAACTTTGTTGCAAAGGCAGCTGATGTGAATGGCGACGGAGATATTGATATTGCCGATGCTGTGCGTATCGTCAACTTTGTGGTGGGTAAGATTGATGCGCTGGCACCACGGTTCTAATTCAGTTTGCCTGAGCTGCGATAAGAAAGGAAATAATAAGTAAAACACAAAAATCAAATAACAAGAACTATGAAGAAAATCTTAATTTCAATGATGGCATTGCTTGCTGTGGCACGCATGTCAGTAGCGCAGACCAATGCGCTGACGGTGACCGACATCACGCTGCCGCAGAACAGCGAGGCTGCACTGACCGTTAACTTCCAGTTTGATACTGCCGACACCTATACGGGTTATCAGTTCCAACTGGAACTGCCGTCCGAACTGGAGTTCGTCATGAATGGAGGAACCAAAGTGGCCTTCACCAAGGGTAGTTGCCACAATGAAAGCCACTCAGTGACGGCGAATCTGGATAAAGGACTGGTGAAAGTGGCCGAGCTGTCGCTCTCCTCGGAGCCTCTCATCGGCACTTCTGGCGAACTGCTGTCCTTCACCATCAAGCCCGCCACGGAGAAGCTGACCGTCGGACAGACATTCACGGGTACCATCAAGAATATCCTGATAGTGCCCGTAGAGGGTACGAAGCAGAGTCTGGCAGACGTCACGTTCTCCGTGACCATCGGCAATGTTACAGCAATTCAGAGCATTGAGCAAAGTGTGGACAATAGCAAATACTACGACCTGAAGGGACAGCGCGTGGAGGAGCCTACGAAGGGACTGTATATCAAGAACGGCAAGAAGGTTGTCGTTAAATGAGTAATGTACAGGAAATACAGAAAGACGGCAAGATTTCTTCACGGTGTCTTGCCGCTTTTTTGTGTTGAAATGTAACTTTATCTACTTGGTACAATAAAACGCATTGGTACAGCGTTAAAATAAATGTATTAATACAAAAAGACGAACACAATGATAGAATACATCAAGGGGGAGCTCGCCGAGCTGACCCCCGCCATGGCTACGGTAGAAGCCGCCGGAGTAGGCTACGGGCTGAACATATCGCTCAACACCTATACCGCCATACAGAACAAGAAGGAAGTGAAGCTGTACGTCTTCGAGTCTATCCGCGAAGATGCCCATGTGCTGTATGGCTTCGTGTCCAAGAAGGAGCGCGAGATGTTCGAGCTGCTGATTACCGTCAGCGGCGTGGGTACGAACACGGCGCGCATGATGCTGTCATCGATGAGTGTCAGTGAGTTGTGCAGTGCCATCTCGCGTGGCGACGAGCGGCTTATCAAGGGCATCAAGGGCATTGGCAAGATGACCGCCCAGCGCATCATCGTCGATTTGCGCGACAAGATAGTGGCCTTGGGCATAGCCGACGAGATACCTGCCGGCGGAACGATGTCGGCACCTGTCAACAATGCCGTGCGCGACGAGGCCGTGTCGGCACTCACCATGCTGGGCTTCTCGCCGGCTCCCACGCAGAAGGTGGTGGTGGCCATCCTCACGGAACAGCCCGACCTGCCCGTGGAGCAGGTGGTGAAGCTGGCTCTGAAGCAGATTAAGTAAAGCCCAGCAAAAGCCCACCCAAGCCCTCCCGAAGGGAGGGATGTTTAGATACCTGATGAGGGCAGAAGAGCAATATGCAGAAAATTCAAAAAGGGCAGAAAGACCAGAAAGTAGATTGATGAGACAGAAGAATAACAGACAGCACGGGATATTCCGATTGGCACCACTCCATTGGAGGGTAGTGCTGTCTGTTATTGTGCTGTTAAGTCTGTCGGCATGGGCCATACCCCCTCGTCATGTTTCTAAGCAACCCTTTGGAGAGGCCGTGGAAGAGCCAGAGTCGCCCGACACCCTCGTGCGCCCCCGCTGGAAGATACAGAAGACGGCCCCCATCGAGGTGGCCGACCTCGACTCGTCGGCCCTCGACCTGCACTTCCCCGAGAATATCAAGCAGCAGGTAGAGTACGACGACTCTACCGGCATGTATGTCATCGGCTCGAAGATTGGCGACAGCTACCTGAATGCCCCTGTGCTGATGACCCCCGAGGAGTATCACCAGTGGAGCCAGCGCCGCGAGATGCACCAGTTCTTCCGCAAGAAGGATGCCGAGAACGTGGCGAACAAAGGCAAGGAGAAATTCAACTTTGCTGACATGCACTTCAACATCGGCCCCGCCGAGAAGATATTCGGCCCGGGCGGTGTGCGCATCAAGACCCAGGGTACCGCAGAGCTGAAGCTCGGTGCCAACTTCAAGAACATCGACAACCCGTCGCTGCCCGAGCGCAACCGTAACACCAAGACGGTCGATTTCGACGAGAAAATCAACCTCAACGTCACCGGCAAGGTAGGCGACAAGGTGAACATGACGCTGAACTACAACACCGATGCCACCTTCGACTTCGACACCAAGAACCTGAAGCTGCGCTACGAGGGCAAGGAAGACGAAATCATCAAGCTCGTCGAGGCCGGCAACATCACCTTCCCGTCGAACAACTCGCTGGTCAAGGGAGCCTCCAGCCTCTTCGGCGTGCGCACCGACATGCAGTTCGGCAAGCTGAAGCTGCAGGCCGTGCTGTCGCAGAAGAACTCCACCACGAAGAGCGTCGCCAGCAAGGGCGGCACGCAGCTGACCCCCTTCGAGCTGAACGTGGCCAACTACGAAGAGAACCGCCACTTCTTCCTGTCGCGCTATTTCCGCGAGCGTTACGATGCCGCCATGCAGCAGCTGCCCAACCTGACCACCGGCGTGAACATCACCCGTGTCGAGGTGTGGGTGACCAACAAGACCGGCACGACGTCGAACACCCGCAACATCGTGGCCTTTGCCGATCTCGGCGAGAGTACCGCCGCGAAGTGGGGTGGGGGCGGCACGTCGTCGCAGGTGCCCCAGAACGATGCCAACAACGAGTATGCCCAGCTGACGTCGGCCTACGCCACCGCCCGCGACATCGACCAGACCAGCACGGTGCTTACCACCCCCTTCGAGGGCGGCGAGGACTACGAGAAGCTGGCTGCCGCCCGCCTGCTGAGCAGTTCGGAATATACGGTGAACAAGGCCCTGGGCTATATCTCCCTGCGCACCACGCTGCAGACCGACCAGGTGCTGGCCGTAGCCTACGAGTACACCTACGGCGGCCAGACCTACCGTGTGGGCGAGTTTGCCTCCGACCGTACCAACGCCTCGGAAGCCATCTTCGTGAAAGCCCTGAAGAACACCAGCAACAATCCCACCCAGCCCAACTGGCACTTGATGATGAAGAACGTCTATTATCTGGCATCAAACGTAGAGAAGCAGAAGTTCCGCCTCGACATCAAGATACAGAGCGACACGGCCGGTGTCTATATCAGCTATATCCCCGAGCCGCAGACCAAGAGCACCACCCTGCTGCGCGGACTGGGCTGCGACCGTCTGGACAATAACAACAAGCCCCACCCCAACGGCTACTTCGACTTCGTCGAGGGCTACACCGTGAGCAACGGCCGTGTGTTCTTCCCCTCGGCCGAGCCCTTCGGACGGACGCTGCGCCAGTTCCTCATCAGCCGTGGCGTGGCTCCCGACGTTGCCGCCAAATACGTGTTCCAGGAGCTCTACGACACCACGCGTACCGCCGCCCGCCAGATGACTGACAAGAACAAGTTCCAGCTGGTGGGCCAGTTCAAGGGCACGTCGGCCAACGTCATCTCGCTCGGAGCCTACAATGTGCCGCAAGGCTCGGTGGTGGTCACTGCCGGCGGTGTCATCCTGAGCGAGGGCAGCGACTATACTGTTGACTATTCTGCCGGCGAGGTGACCATCCTGAACCAGAGCATCATCGATGCCGGCACGGCGGTCAACGTGTCGCTGGAGAGCAACACCGACTACGGTATGCAGCGTAAGAGTATGTTCGGCATCAACTGGGAGTACGAGTTCTCGAAGAATTTCCAGATAGGCGGTACGTTGCAGCACCTCAGCGAACAGGCCCTCACGTCGAAGGTCGTCATGGGTGCCGAACCGCTGAACAACACCCTGTGGGGCGTCAATATCAACTGGAAGACCGAGAGCCAGTGGCTCACCCGCATGCTCGACAAGCTGCCGCTGCTGCACTGCACGGCTCCGTCGCAGATCTCGTTCACCGGCGAGTTTGCCCACCTCATTGCCGGCACGAACAGCGATGTGCAGGACAATGCGTCGTACATTGACGACTTCGAGAGTGCCAAGAACGGCATCGACGTCTCGGCGCCTACGTCGTGGGTGCTCTCCAGCGTGCCGTCGATGTTCCGCGAGCGGGCGGACAAAGACTCCGTGACCAGCGGCTTCAACCGGGCCCTCCTGGCGTGGTACAACATCGACCCGCTGTTCACCAACCGCTCCAGCTCGCTCACCCCCGCCCACATCAAGAGCGACCTCGCCATGCAGTCGAACCACTACATGCGCTGTGTCTATGTCAGCGAGGTCTATCCCAACCGCGACCAGTCAACCTACAGCGGAGCCACCAATACGCTGCCCATGCTCGACCTGGCCTACTACCCCTCGGAGCGCGGTCCCTACAACCTGACCACCGACGTCAACTTCGACGGAACACTGCGCAATCCCCTGCAGCGGTGGGGCGGCATGATGCGCAAGCTCGACACCAACGACTTCGAGGCTGCCAACGTGGAGTATATCGAGTTCTGGCTCATGGATCCCTTCCACTATACCAACCAGCAGGGCGATGCCACCGACTATGGCGGCGACCTCTACATCAACCTCGGCGAGGTGAGCGAGGACATCCTGCGCGACGGCAAGAAATTCTATGAGAGCGGAATCCCCGTCGATGGCACCGGCACGTTTACCAATTCGGCATGGGGTAAGATTCCCGTCCAGGCTACGCAGACCTACGCCTTTGCCACCACCACCGGAGCCCGCGCCAAGCAGGACGTGGGACTGAACGGACTGACCGACGAGGAAGAACGCGCGAAACCGGCCTACGCCGCCTTCCTCGACCAAGTGTCGGTGAACGACAGCATGCGCATGGTGCTCAACCTCGACCCCGCCAACGACAACTACCACTACTTCCGCGGCAGCGACCTCGACCAGCGCCACGCCAACATCCTGGAGCGATACAAGCGCATCAACATGCCGCAGGGCAACTCGCCCGACAGCGACCAGCAGACCGAGGGCTATGACACCAGCTACAAGACCTACCCCGACGTGGAGGACATCAACCAGGACTACACGCTGAACGAGTATGAGCGCTATTTCGAATACAAGGTGAGCATCCGTCCGCAAGACATGGTGCAGGGCCAGAACTTCATCACCGACGTCCGCGAGGCCGGCGTGGTGCTGCGCGACGGCTCCCACGACATCGTGAAGTGGTATCAGTTCCGCATACCCCTGAACCAGTACACCAGCCGCGAGGGCAACATCTCCGACTTCACCAGCATCCGCTTCATGCGTATGTTCCTCACCCAGTTCCAGAAGCCCATCGTGCTGCGCTTTGCCAGCCTCGACCTGGTGCGTGGCGAGTGGCGCGCCTACAACCAGCCACTCTCCCCGGGCGCGAACAGCGGCACGCTGGAGGTCAGCGCCGTCAACATTGAGGAGAACAACGACAAGCGCCCCGTCAACTATGTGCTGCCGCCGGGCATCACCCGCGTCACCGACCCCTCGCAGCCGCAGCTGACCGAGGCCAACGAGCAGGCCATGAACATGGTGGTGAAGAACCTGTCGCCCGGCGAGTCGAAGGCCGTCTATCGCAACACCACCCTCGACCTGCGCCAGTATAAGCACATGCAGATGTTCGTGCATGCCAACCACCTGTTGGACGACGTCACCGGCCTGGAGGACAACCAGCTGGCAGTATTCATCCGCATGGGCAGCGACTACAAGAACAACTACTACGAGTACGTCATCCCCCTGAAGCTCACCCCCGACCGCAACAACTATAATAAATATAATGTGGAAGACTGCCGCGCCGTATGGCCGCTGGCCAATATGCTCGACATCGACCTGGACATCTTCACCCAGCTGAAGAAAGCCCGCAACAAGGCTCGCGCCATGGGTACGGCCAGCTTCACCAAGCTATACACCGACTACGACCCCAACAACAAGAACAACCAGGTGAACATCATGGGTAACCCGTCGCTGGGCGAGGTGAAGACCATGATGATCGGCGTGCGCAACCTGACGGGGACTGTCAAGTCGGGCGAGGTGTGGGTCAACGAGCTGCGCCTCATGGACGTGGCAAACAGTGGCGGATGGGCAGCCTCCGGCGCGCTGAACGTGCAGCTGTCGGATGTCGGCACGGTCAACCTGACGGGAAAAATTGTCTCCGAGGGCTTCGGCGGACTGGAGGACGGTGTGGCAGCGCGTTCTACCGACACCTATCGTACCTACTCGCTGACTACCAATGTCGAGTTGGGCAAGTTCTTCCCCGACAAGTGGAAGGTGACGGCACCCCTCTACTATTCCATCACCCAGGAGCATACCAAGCCGAAGTACAATCCGCTGGACACCGACATGAACCTGGACGACGCCCTGGAGAGTGCCGCCAGCCAGCACGAGCGCGACTCCATCGAAAACATTGCCATCACTAAATCTACTAGCACCAACTTCTCGCTCAGCAACGTGCGCTTCGGCATCAAGACCAAGCGGCACCCCATGCCCTACGACCCGGCCAACCTCTCGCTGTCATACAGCCATTCCCACCGCCGCACGTCGGGCAATACCACCGTCTATGAGCGCGAAGACCAGTGGCGCGGGGCACTGAACTACAGCTACACGCCAGTCTATAAGGCATGGGAACCGTTCAAGAAGTCGAAGAGCAAGTCGAAGTGGATGGCGCTGCCCAAGGCCTTCGGGCTGAACTATCTGCCGCAGAACATCGCCTTCAACTCGGAGATTGTACGCAACTACTACGAGCTGCAGGAGCGCGACATGGAAGACCTCAACGGCTCGCAGGTGCCGCCGACATTCAACTCGCAGATACTCTGGAACCGCGACTTCTCGCTGCGCTGGGATGTCACCAAGACGTTGCACCTGAACTTCCAGTCGGGCACACAGGCCGAGGTGGAGGAACCCTACAGCGACAAGCCCATCAACAAAGACCTTTATCCCGACCGCTACTCGGCATGGAAAGACTCTGTATGGACCAGCATCAAGCACTTCGGCCGCCCACTCGACTATCGGCAGACCTTCACCGCCAGTTACCAGCTGCCGCTGAACAAGCTGCCCATCCTCGACTGGGTCACCTCTGATGCCAGCTATACGGCCACCTACAACTGGGTGCGCGGCACGGAGCTGTCCGACGGCACGTCGCTGGGCAACACCATATCGAACAACCGCCAGCTGAACATCAACGGCAACTTCAACATGGAGACGCTCTACAACCACTTCCCCTTCCTCAAGAAGGTGAACGAGCGCTTCAAGAAGTCTATACCCAAGCCGCAGAAGAAGACCGCTGCCCAGAAGAAGGCAGAAAAGGAGAAAGCCGCCAAGGAGAAAGCCGAGAAGGCTGCCAAGGACGGTAAGGATGGCAAGGACGCGAAGGACGCGAAGGACGGCAATGAGAAAGCCGGCAGCCGTAAGTCGGATGCCGCCCAGTTGCCGCGCAACAAGAATGCCTTCCAGAAGGAGGTGACGCTCAAGCCTGACACCACGCTCACGCTGGCCCACAACAAGAAGTCGAAGCGGCTCATCGTCACCGCCAAGACCAAGGACGGTCGCGCCTATCCTATTAAATATAAGGTGATAGACCAGAACAAGATTCTTATCAAGAATCTGGACTCCGTCAGCGTCATGGTCACCGTGGCCGTCAAGCCTCCCGTAGAGAACCAGTGGTGGTACAAACCGGCACAGAGCCTGGCCCGCGTGCTCATGATGGTACGCACGGCCGGATTCAGCTACCGCCGCACCAACGCCATGTCCGTGCCGGGATTCATGCCCAATGTCGGCGACATCTTCGGACAGCGCACAGGTGGCGTGATGGCGCCCGGACTGGGCTTCGCCTTCGGACTGACCAGCGACGATGCCTTCCTGCAAAAGGCCCGCGACAACGGATGGCTGCTCGGGGCCGACAGCGTGGCCACGCCGGCAAACACCAGCCAGACCACCGACCTGCAGCTGCGCGCCACCCTTGAACCCTTCCGCGACCTGAAGATTGACCTCAACGCGTCGCGCACAGAGAGCCGCACGCGCAGCATACAGTATATGTATAGCGGCATGCCCACCACGCAGAGCGGTACGTTCAACATGACCACCATCTCTATCTCGTCGTCGCTTGAGAAGATTGGCGACGCCAACAGCGGCTATCCGTCGAAGGCCTTCGACCGTTTCTGCGATGCGCTGCCGCGATTCCAGCAGATGGCGGCAGCCACCTACGGGGCCGATGTCAACATGTACAGTGCTGCCGTCATGATTCCGGCATTCCTCGAAACCTATACCGGCAGCGGGCGCGGCTCGATGGACCTCATACCGTCGCTCACCAAGCTGCTGCCCAACTGGACCGTACGCTACACCGGACTGTCGAAGCTGAAGTGGTTCAACGAGCACTTCAAGTCGGTCACACTGAGCCATTCCTACAAGAGCATCTTCTCCGTAGGCAACTACACCAGCAGTTCCGAGACGGGGTCGCTGCTCGGGTGGCACGTGCCTACGGTCAGCATCAACGAGTCGTTCTCGCCACTCATCGGAGCCGACGTCACCTTCCTCAACAACCTGACGCTGAAGGCTGAATACCGCCGCACCCGCGTGCTCAACCTCTCGATGACCAGCGTGCAGATCAACGAGAGCCGCAGCAGCGACTGGGTCATCGGCTTGGGCTATAAGATCAATGACTTCCGGCTCTTCAGCGGCAAAACCTCGCGGAAAATCAAGAAGGCACAGCGGGGCAGCCGCAGGAACAACCAGCAGCAGGAGCAGCAGTCTGCCAGCAGCAGCCGTAAGACCGGAGTCAACCACGACCTGAACCTGCGCCTCGACTTCACCCTGCGCGACCAGGCGGCCATCACCCGCGACATCGCCACCCGTACGTCGTCGGCATCCAGCGGCAATTCCGCGCTGAAGATTTCGTTCATGGCCGACTATACGTTGTCGCGCCTCATGACGCTCTCGGCATACTATGAGCGGCAGACCAACAAGCCGCTGCTCTCGTCGTCGAGCTATCCCACCACCACGCGCGACTTCGGCCTTTCGCTGAAGTTCTCGCTGACGAGGTAGGAAAATTAAGAATTAAAAATTAAAAATTATGATTACCGCTTGCGCGTGGGTTCAGAGTTTTTTTTAGGAAAGAAATTAGAATAAGTACTATAATTTCTCCAATAAATTGTTTTTTTTTGCCGTGGTTATAATATATTTTTTGGCTTAATTTTCGTGGAGCAATGATTATTTTTCGTGGAGAGGCTAGTAATTTTCGTGGAGAGGCCACTGGTTACCGCCAGTGGCCTCTCCACGAATCATTATTTTTAATTCTTAATGATAACTACGCGCATGCGGTAATCATCATTTTTAATTTTTAATTCTTAATTTTTATTTTTTTTCTCACTCGTGCTTCTTGTCGTAGGCATGCAGCGGATAGTCGGTGGTGAAGTGCAGTCCCCGGCACTCCTTGCGCTCCAGTGCCCACCGGGTGATGAGGTAGCCCACGTTGATCATGTTGCGCAGCTCGCAGATGTCGCGGCTGGCCTTTACGCGCTTGAAGAGCCGTTCGGTCTCTTCGTAGAGCATGTCCAGACGGTCCCAGGCGCGGTGCAGGCGGAGGTCGCTGCGCACGATGCCCACGTAGTTGGACATGATCTGGTTCACCTCCTTCACCGACTGTGTGATGAGCACCTTCTCCTCGTTCGTCATCGTGCCCTCGTCGTTCCATTCCGGCACCTGCTCGTTCCAGTCGTACAGGTCGATGTGTGCCAGGGTGTCGCGGGCGGCAGCGTCGGCATATACCACCGCCTCGATGAGCGAGTTGGAGGCCAGTCGGTTGCCGCCGTGCAGACCGGTGCATGAGCATTCGCCCAGTGCGTAGAGCCGCTGTATGGACGTCTGCCCGTTCAAATCGACCTTCACACCGCCGCACATGTAGTGGGCTGCCGGGCGCACGGGAATATAGTCGGTGGTGATGTCGATGCCTATCGAAAGGCACTTCTGGTAGATGTTGGGGAAGTGGCGGCGCGTCTCGTCCGGGTCTTTGTGCGTCACGTCCAGGCAGACGTGGTCCAGTCCGTGAATCTTCATCTCCTTGTCGATGGCCCGTGCCACGATGTCGCGCGGGGCCAGCGACAGCCGCTCGTCGTATTTCTCCATGAAAGTCTCGCCGTTGGGCAGCTTCAGTATGCCGCCGTAGCCGCGCATGGCCTCGGTGATGAGGTAGGCGGGGTGTGTCTCCTGCGGGTTGTGCAGCACGGTGGGGTGGAACTGTACGAACTCCATGTCGGCCACGGTGGCCTTGGCACGATAGGCCATGGCGATGCCGTCGCCGGTGGCGATGACGGGGTTCGACGTAGTCATATAGACCGCTCCGCAGCCGCCGGTGCAGAGCACGGTCACCTTGGCCAGGTAGGTGTCAACCTTCTCCGTCTCCGGGTTCAGCACGTAGGCTCCGTAGCACTTGATGTTGGGCGAGCGGCGTGTGACGCGCACACCCATGTGGTGCTGCGTGATGATTTCCACGGCAAAGTGGTGCTCCTTCACCTCGATGTCCGGGCATGCCCTGACGGCCTCCATCAGTCCGCGCTGTATCTCGGCACCGGTGTCGTCGGCATGGTGTAGAATGCGGAACTCGGAGTGGCCGCCCTCGCGGTGCAGGTCGAATTGCCCGTCGGCCTGGCGGTCGAAGTTGACCCCCCACTGCACCAGCTCGGCTATCTGCCCGGGGGCGTTGCGCACCACCTGCTCAACGGCCTTTTGGTCGCTGATATAGTCGCCGGCAATGATGGTGTCGGCAATATGCTTGTCGAAGTTATCTACTTTCAGGTTGGTTACCGACGCCACGCCGCCCTGGGCAAACGACGTGTTGGCCTCGTCGAGTGCCGCCTTGCATATCATGCATACCTTGCCTTTCTTGGCGCGTGCTACTTTCAGGGCGTAGCTCATGCCGGCCACCCCTGCTCCTATGATTAGGATGTCATATTTGTGTACCATGGCTGCAAAGGTACAAAGATTTGTACAAACGGCAAATTTTTTCCGCTCTTTTCTTTTCCTGCTTCACAACTTTTTGTGAATTTTCAATCGCGCAGTATGAACACAATATTATACTCGGCGGAACGTTCGAATAACGATGAATGGAGCATGAAATGCAGATTCCGTTGCTTTTTCCTTTGTTGTTTCGGAAATAATGCTTACCTTTGTGGCACAGAAAAAAGGAAAGAGCTATGCAGAGAACAAGATTCATCCGTTTCGACTGGGCCGCGAAGCACATGCTGCGCAACAAGGCCGACTTCGTCATCTTCGAGGGGCTCATCTCCGTGCTTGTGGGTGAGAAGGTGACCATCGTGGAGCTGCTGGGCTTCCTGCCGACGAGATTGCATTGCTCTGAGCGGAATATAATTACCTTTGCAGATACATGATGAAAATAAAAGCACTGATATTCCTTGTTATTATAGCGTGCGGCAGTCTGGCGGCAGCAGCCCAGGAGGCACTGCAGGTGAAGCTTGACTCGCTGCTGCGCGACCGTATGTTCCAGACATCGCAGGTGGGGCTGATGGTCTATGACCTGACGGCCGACTCGATGCTGTTTGCATACAACCAACAGCAGCTGATGCGCCCGGCATCGACCATGAAGGTGGTGACGGCCATCACGGCACTCGACTGCTTGGGCAGCGACTACGAATACGAGACGCGGCTGTACTATACCGGCACGATAGACGGGCGGACACTGAACGGCAACATCTACTGCGTGGGCGGCTTCGACCCCATGCTGACGTTAGACGACGTGACGGCTATGGCGGTGCTGGTAAAGGCGCTGAACATCGACAGCATCTGCGGACAAATCGTGGCCGACCAGACGATGAAGGAGGCTAAGGACTATGGCGAGGGCTGGTGCTGGGACGACGACAACCCGCTGCTGCTGCCGCTGACCATCGGGCGCAAGAACAACTTCCTGCAGACGTTTGCCGAGGAGGTGGCCCGTCAGGGTGTGAACCTGGAGCGCGTGCGGATGAGCAGTGGCAAGGTGCCCCAGCGTGCCCAGATGATTGGCTCGTACCGCCGACGGCTGACGGAGGTGATGGAGCGCATGATGAAGGTGAGCGACAATTTCTATGCCGAGTCGGTATTTTATCAGACGGCAGCGTCGGCAGGCAAGGGCGTGGCCCGCGCCACAGATGCCCGCAACGTGACGCGCCAGCTGATAGCCCGGTTGGGGCTGGGCCACCATGCCTACCGCATAGCCGATGGCTCGGGGCTGTCGCTCTACAACTACGTGTCGGCAGAGCTGCTGTGCATGCTGCTGCGGCACGCCTGGCACACACCGGCTATCATCGAGGCCCTGCTGCCCACGCTGCCCATAGCCGGTGTCGATGGCACGCTGGAGAAACGCATGCGCGGCACGGCGGCCGAGGGCAATGTGCTGGCCAAGACGGGCACGGTGAGCGGCATATCGAGCCTGGCAGGCTACTGCACGGCGGCCAACGGCCACCAGCTGTGCTTCGCCATCATCAACCAGGGCGTGATGCGCAATGCCCTGGGGCGCGACTTCCAGGACAAGGTGTGCGTGGCACTGTGTGAATAAGGGCTTTTTCAGTTTTAAGATATATGGTTAGTACATTTCGGAAATACATTGTTTGGGTGGTGGTATGCATCGTCATACCTGCCGCCGTGGTATGGAACTACTTGCCTACGCAGTTGTCGGACTATCCGCAGCTGCTGATGTGGATAAACCGGCTGACGGCGATCTACATGACCATTGTCACCACTTGGCTGCTGATACATTTCGCCAACTCGTTCCTTCGGTTAGGCAATCAAAGGCCGCTGCCCCACCAGCAGTATGTCAAATCGCTGGTCAGCGTGCTGAAAATCGTGTTCATCTTCATTGCCGTCATCGTCGTTGTGGCCATCATCCTCGACAAAGACCCTTCAACGCTGTTTGCCGGACTGGGTGCCGCGTCGGCCATTCTGATGCTGGCCTTCCAGGACACCATCAAAGGACTGGTGGCCGGCATCCGACTCACGTCTAACGAGATGGTGGCGGTGGGCGACCGCATCACCGTGCCGGGAGCCGGAGCCGACGGCATTGTGGAGGATATTAAGTTGACCACGGTGAAGATTCGCAACTTCGACAATACCATCATCACCGTCACGCCGCAGACCCTCGTGGAGGGCTCGTTCCAGAACTGGAAGGGCATGAAGGAAAATCCCGGCCGCAAGGTGGTGCGCAAGGTGTTCTTCGACTTCCGCAGCATCAAGGCCGGCGACGACGGCGTGGTGAACCTGACGCGCTACCGGCAACACATGGAGCAGTGGCTGGCCGGGCGAGAGGACGTCATCAGCGAGAACATCATCATGGTACACCAGCTGGACGCCACATCGACCGGCCTGCCCGTCGAGTTCGTGTTCTGGCTGACGGCACAGGACGCGCTGCCCTACGAGCACGCCATATCGGAAATCATGGAGCACGCCTACGCCGAGGCTCCCGCGTTCGGGCTGTGCATTTACCAGCAGATGGGCTCATAGCACCTGCAAGCTTCGCGACAGCCCGGACACTATCAGGTGGGCATCAAAGCATGCCCACAAGCTCGCGCATGCCGTCGGAGGCTCCCTTCAGAATCTGTGTGATGTGGTGGCTGCCGGCATTGACGGGCTTGGGGTCGATGATATACACCGGCACGGACGGACGCACGTAATGGATGAGTCCGGCAGCAGGATAGACCGCCAGCGAGGTGCCGATGATGACGAAGATGTCGGCCTCCTGGCATACCTCTGCCGCTACCGTGATGTTGGGCACCGCCTCGCCGAAGAACACGATGAACGGGCGCAGCAGCGAGCCGTCGCCGGCCTTCGTGCCCGGTGCTATCTCGCAGTTGTCGGCGGTCAGCAGCTGCTGGTAGCGCGGGTCGTCCACGTCGCGGCTGGAGCACACCTTCATCAGTTCGCCGTGCAGATGGATGACATGCGTCGAGCCGGCTGCCTCGTGCAGGTTGTCAACATTCTGTGTCACCACCGTCACGTCGTAGTCTTTCTCCAGTTCAGCCACCAGGCGGTGACCCTCGTTGGGCTTAACGTTCACACACTTGCGGCGCAGCATGTTGTAGAAATTGGTAACCAGCGTCGGGTCGGCTTCCCACCCTTCATGCGTGGCCACCTTGGCCACCGGGTAGTTCTCCCAGAGGCCATCGGCATCGCGGAATGTCTTCAAGCCGCTCTCCACTGACATTCCGGCACCTGTTAGTACAACGATCTTTTTCCTCATAATGATAGATAGTTAAAGTTTTCACTGCAAATATAGTCATTTTTATGCTTCAAAATCACGGAAAGGTACAAAGATTAAGTTAAAAAAAGAAAAACCTTTGCGTTTTCTGTCCTTGATTACTATATTTTGTATAACTTTGCGCCCGATTTGTGAAGAAAGCGAAAAAACAAGTAGTGTAAAAAGGTACATACATATATATTAAGGTAAGAAAACAAGAATGGATAAAGTAAGTTACGCATTAGGTATCGGCATCGGCACCCAGTTGGCTAACATGGGTGGCCGCGAGCTGAATATCGACGACTTCGCTCAGGCTGTCAAGGACGTGCTGGCCGGCAACGAGCTGAAGGTGAAGAGCAGCGAGGCCCAGCGCATTGTGCAGGAGTATTTTGCTGCCCAGGAAGAGAAAATCAACCGCCAGCGTGCCGAGCAGGGCAAGGTTCACAAGGAGGCCGGCGAGAAATACCTGGCCGAGAACGCCAAGAAGGAAGGCGTGAAGACGCTGCCCAGCGGTCTGCAGTATCAGGTGCTGCGCGAGGGCAACGGCAAGAAGCCTACCGCCAAGGACTCGGTGAAGTGCCACTACGAGGGTTTCCTCATCGACGGCACGGTGTTCGACAGCAGCGTGCAGCGCGGCGAGCCTGCCGTGTTCGGCCTGCAGCAGGTGATAGCCGGTTGGACCGAGGGCCTGCAGCTGATGCAGGAGGGTGCTAAATACCGTTTCTTCATCCCCTACCGTCTGGCTTACGGCGAGGGTGGCGCAGGCGGCTCCATACCTCCCTTCGCAGCCCTGATATTCGATGTAGAGTTAATTCAAGTAATGTAAAAAACAATAAACAAAAGTAATGAGAAAGTTAACATTTGCTGCTATTGCAGCTGTATTGACCGTAGTGGTGTACGCATCATGCGGTAACGGTACTCCGAAGGCCAACCTTCGTAGTGACGTGGACACTGTAAGCTATGCCATCGGTATGGCACAGACACAGGGTCTGAAAGATTATCTCGTAGGTCGCCTGGGTGTTGACACCGCCTATATGGACGAGTTCATCAAGGGACTGAACGAGGGAGCCAACGCCGGCGACGACAAGAAGAAGGCCGCCTACTATGCCGGTATCCAGATTGGTCAGCAGATTTCGAACCAGATGGTGAAGGGTATCAACCACGAGCTGTTCGGCGAGGACTCTACCAAGACCATTTCGCTGAAGAACTTCATGGCAGGCTTCATCAGCGGCACCACCGGCAAGGGTGGTCTGATGACGGTCGATTCGGCACAGGTTGTCGCTCAGAACCTGATGCGCTCTATCAAGGCCAAGAACCTGGAGAAGGAGTTCGGCCCGAACAAGAAGGAGGGCGAAGACTTCCTGAAGGCCAACGCCAAGAAAGAGGGCGTGAAGGTGCTGCCCAGCGGTGTGCAGTACAAGGTAATCAAAGAGGGCACCGGCGCGCTGCCTAAGGACACGTCGCGTGTGAAGGTACACTACGAGGGCCGTCTGCTGAACGACAGCGTGTTCGACAGCTCTTACAAGCGCGGTCAGCCCACCGAGTTCCGTGCCAACCAGGTCATCAAGGGTTGGACCGAAGCCCTGGTTCACATGCCTGCCGGTTCTATCTGGGAGGTGTACATCCCGCAGGAGCTTGCCTACGGCGAGCGTCAGCAGGGAGCGCTCATCAAGCCTTTCTCGATGCTGATTTTCAAGATTGAACTACTCGAAGTAGATCCCAAGAAATAATAATGCAGGAGACAAGACAGAACAAGATAGCGCGTCTGCTCCAGAAGGAACTCAGTTTGATTTTCCAGGAGCAGACGCGCTCCTTACATGGGGTGATGGTCAGCGTGACGCGCACGAAGATTTCGCCCGACCTGAGCGTGTGTACCGCCTATCTGAGCATCTTCCCGTCGGAGCGCGGTGAAGAGCTGATACAGAACATCACGCGCAACGAGAAGCAGATTCGCTACGAGCTGGGCACCCGCGTGCGCTACCAGCTGCGCATCGTGCCCGAGCTGCGCTTCTTCATAGACGACTCGCTCGACTATATCGAACGCATAGACGAACTGCTGAAGAAATAGGCATCGGACTTTACGGACTGTCACCGATTATTCCGATAATCACCGATTATTCTGACAATCACCGATTATTCCGATAATCACCGACAATCGCAGACAGCACTTTACCTCACGATAATGAATTTCCCGTTCTACATCGCACGGCGGTATCTCTTTTCAAAGAAATCGACCCACGCCATCAATATCATCAGCGGCATCTCTGTGGCAGGTGTCGCTGTTGCCACGATGGCCTTGGTGGTCACGCTGTCGGTGTTCAACGGCTTCCACGATCTGGTGGCCTCGTTCTTCACCCAGATGGACCCGCAGCTGAAGGTGCTGCCCGTCAGGGGCAAGACGGCTGCTGCCGACGACCCGCTGCTGGTGAAGATGCGCCAGCTGCCGGAGATTGACGTGGCCACCGACGCCTTGGAAGACCAGGCGCTGGCCGTCTATGGCGACCGCCAGATGATGGTGAAGGTGAAGGGTGTTGACGACAATTTTGACCGGCTGACGCATATCCGCGAAATCCTGGAGGGCGACGGCGAGTTCGACCTGCATGCCGCCGACATCGACTATGGCATCCCCGGCCTGGGCATAGCCTATCAGCTGGGCCTGGGCTATACTTACACCGAGCCGCTGAAGATTTTTGCGCCCCGCCGTCAAGGACAGGTGAACGTGGCCAACCCGATGGACGGCTTCGTGGAAGACGAGCTCTTCTCGCCGGGTGTGGTATTCTGCATGAAGCAGGGCAAGTACGACAAGCACTACATCCTGACGTCCATCGCCTTTACGCGCCGACTCTTCGACCAGGAGGGCCGCCTGTCGTCGCTGGAACTGAGGCTGAAGCCCGGCAGCGATTTTGAGCGTGTCAAGTCGGAACTGCAGCAGATAGGCGGCGACCGCTTCCGTGTACTCGACCGCTACGAGCAGCAAGACGACACGTTCCGCATCATGAAGGTGGAAAAGCTGTTGGCATATATCTTCCTGACGTTCATCCTCGTCATTGCCTGTTTCAATATCATCGGTTCGCTGTCGATGCTCATCATCGACAAGCGCGACGACGTGGTGACACTGCGTAACCTGGGAGCCTCCGACCGACAGATTACGCGCGTATTCCTCTTCGAAGGCCGCATGATCAGTGCCATCGGTGCCGTCGTGGGCATCGCCGTAGGACTGCTGCTCTGCTGGCTGCAGCAGGTCTATGGATTGGTACGTTTAGGGGCCAGCGAGGGCAATTTTGTGGTGAATGCCTATCCTGTCAGCGTTCACCCCACCGACGTACTGCTCATCTTCCTCACCGTCATCGCTGTCGGATTCGTCAGCGTCTGGTATCCCGTGCGCTATTTCTCACGCCGCTTGCTGCGCTGAGCTGGCTACATCGCCAACAGCAAAAGCATACAGGGCCAAAATAAGCGGAAGGAAAGAAAAAGAATTCCGCCTGAAAATATCCGATTTTTCTTGGCAGTCTGAAGAAAAAAGGCTATCTTTGCCAATGAATTGTTGAATAACGACAAAATATTGACAGCGCATGATGGAACAGACAGAAGAGAAACGCAGGGGCTATGCCGTGGGTGTACAGATGTTCGACTGGATACGCCAGCGCGGCTCGGTGTATATTGACAAGACGGAATATGTGTGGAAGATGGTATCTACAGATGCCGTCAACTTCTTCCTCAGCCGTCCGCGCCGGTTCGGCAAGTCGCTGTTCGTAGATACCCTGCGCTGCTACTTCGAGGGCCGCAAGGAGCTGTTCGAGGGGCTGTATATATATGATAAGGAGAAGGAATGGCGCAAGTACCCCGTCATACGCCTCGACCTCTCGAACGGGAAGTTCTATGAGAAGGAGCGGGTACACGGAACCATCAACGTCATTTTGGAGCAGCAGGAAAACAGATTCGGCATCACCAACCCGGCAGACCCTACCAACTATGACGCCCGTCTGACGCGCCTTATAGAAACAGCTTACAAGCAGACCGGCGAGCGGGTGGTCATCCTCATCGACGAGTATGATGCGCCAATGCTCGACAGCATCAGCGACCCCGACCTGCAGGACTACATACGCAACCGCATACGCAACCTCTTCTCGCCGCTGAAGGCACAGGCCCAGTATCTGCGCTTCGTGTTCCTCACGGGCATATCGAAGTTCTCGCAGCTCTCCGTGTTCAGCGAGCTGAACAACCTGCAGCAGATGACTTTCGACCAGAACTACGAGGCCGTCTGCGGCATCACCGAGGAGGAACTGCTCACCACGATGAAGCCAGACATCGAACTGCTGACGGAGAAGATGGACAAGACCTACAGCCGCTGGGGCATGCGCTTTACTTACGACGACATCGTGGCCAAGCTGAAGGAAACCTACGACGGCTATCACTTCACCAAGAACTTCACCGACATCTACTGCCCGTGGAGCCTCATCAACGCCTTCGCCATGGGTGACATCATGAACTTCTGGTTCTCCACCGGCACGCCCACGATGCTGGTCAACGTGATGCGGCGCCACAACATCAGCCTGCAGCAGATAGAGCACTTCCAGGCCACACTCGACCGCTTCGACGCCCCCACCGAGCGTATCAGCGACCCCATACCCGTACTCTTCCAAAGCGGCTACCTGACGCTGAAGCACTTTAATCCCCTCACCAGGAAGTTCACGTTGGGATTCCCCAACGGCGAGGTGCGCGAGGGATTTGCCAAGTCGCTCTACAAGTACTACATGGAGGACTATGTGGGCAGCGGCGACACACTGGGCAATGCTTTTACCGACCTGCAATTCAAGGAGATTTCATTCGAGGAGTTCGTTGAGACTATTCGCCGCTGGTATGCAGGCATACCTTACTCCATCACCGACAAGAACCAGAACGAGCAACTCTATCAGTCGCTCATCTATGCCGCACTGATGGGTTTCGGGGCCGACGTGGAAGCAGAAAGCCAGACCGCAGACGGCCGCATGGACATTGCCCTGAAGCTGCCCCACGGCATCTATATCATTGAGCTTAAATATGGCAAAAGCGCTGACGAGGCCACCGACCAGATTATCAAGAAAGACTACGCCGTGCGCTTCGCCGCCGATGCGCGCCCCGTCTGGGCTGTGGGCATGAACATCAGTCAGGACCGCCGCACCATCGACAGCTACCGCATCGTGCAGGTGAAGTAGCGAAGAACACCAATTATTTTGCCCGTTTCATCGTGCGCGTTGTATATAAGGCTAACAAAAAAACAACCCGCACATCCCGCACATCTCGCACGTAGCTCTTGGTTTGTAGAAAGTTTTTCACGTGCGAGATGTGCGGGATGTGCGGGATGTTTTCCTTTTTCACAATATATATATATTTACAGCAGGAAAATCCCGATGAAATCGGGGATTTTTGCGAGGGAGGGCAGATGTCAGGTTAGAAATCCGACAAAAAAAACAGGACTTGTGGAGAGGCCACTAATTTTCGTGGAGAGCCTCTTGGTGATCGTGGAGAGGCTAC
>CAMVAI010000009.1 GCA_947165435.1 uncultured Prevotella sp. | reverse complement strand
ACTGTCAGTTTACGTGCGAGATGTGCGAGATGTGCGGGATGTTTTCCTTTTTCACAATATATATATTTACAGCAGAAAAATCCCGATGAAATCGGGGATTTTTGAAAAATTAATGGATAATTACATGGTAATTACATGTTCCATCTTCTTTTACATATAATTACCATGTAATTGATCATATAATTTTTTCCGTGTATTTTTTGGGGCCAAGCGATGGTCCCAATGCTTGGCATTTTCGTGGAGAGGCTACTAATTTTCGTGGAGAGGCTAGTAATTTTTATGGAGAGACTAGTAATTATGATTATTTAACACCGAAATTCTGTGGTTGGCAGACTGACACGTCAAAGATTTTTATTACCTTTGCAGGCCGAAAGAAAAAACGTATTGTAATGTATAGAACAAATACATGTGGCGAGCTACGGCTTGCCGATGCCGGCAGCCGGGTGACGCTGGCCGGATGGGTACAGAGAACAAGAAAGATGGGCGGCATGACGTTTGTCGATTTGCGCGACCGCTACGGGCTGACGCAGCTCGTGTTCGACGAGTCGGGCGATGCCGCTTTGTGCGAACAGGCCAACCGGCTGGGGCGCGAATGGTGCATACAGGTGACGGGCACGGTGAGCGAGCGCCAGTCGAAGAACCCGAAGATGCCTACGGGCGACATCGAGATCATGGCCGAGCAGCTGAACGTGCTCAGCGAGAGCCAGACGCCGCCGTTCACCATTGAGGACCAGACCGATGGCGGCGACGACATCCGCATGAAGTACCGCTATCTGGACCTCCGCCGCTCGTGTGTGCGCAAGAACCTGGAGCTGCGCCACCGCATGACCATCTTGATTCGTAACTTCCTGGACAGCCGTGACTTCATAGAGGTGGAGACCCCCATACTCATTGGTTCTACGCCCGAGGGAGCCCGCGACTTTGTGGTGCCGTCGCGCATGAATCCCGGACAGTTCTACGCGCTGCCGCAGAGTCCGCAGACGCTGAAGCAGCTGCTGATGGTGTCGGGCTTCGACCGTTACTTCCAGATAGCCAAGTGCTTCCGCGACGAAGACCTGCGTGCCGACCGCCAGCCGGAGTTCACGCAGATAGACTGCGAGATGTCGTTTGCCGACCAGGAAGACGTGCTGGAGATTTTTGAGGAGATGGCGCGCCATCTGTTCAAGGAGGTACGTGGCGTAGAGCTGCCCCCGCTGGAGCGTATGACGTGGCACGAGGCCATGCGCCGCTTCGGCAGCGACAAGCCTGACCTGCGCTTCGGCATGGAGTTTGTGGAGCTGATGGACGTGCTGAAGGGTACGGGCACATTCCCCGTGTTCAACGACGCCGCGTACATCGGCGGCATCGTGGTGCCTGGCTGTGCCGACTACACCCGCAAGCAGCTGGACCAGCTGACGGACTTCGTGAAGCGTCCGCAGGTGGGTGCCAAGGGCTTGGTGTATGTCAAGTTCAATCAGGACGGAACGGTGAAGACATCTATCGACAAGTTCTATACGCCCGAGGTATGGGCGAAGCTGAAGGAGGCCACCGGAGCGAAGGACGGCGACCTGGTGCTCATCATGAGCGGCGACAAGGCCAACAAGACGCGCACGCAGCTTTGCACGCTGCGCCTGGAGATGGGCGACCGGTTGGGGCTGCGCGACAAGAACGTGTTCAAATGCCTGTGGATTGTGGATTTCCCCCTGTTCGAGTGGAGCGACGAGGAGCAGCGGCTGATGGCTACCCACCATCCCTTCACGCTGCCCAACCCGGAAGACATCCCCCTGCTGGACACGGCCCCGGAGAAGGTGCGCGCCGTAGCCTACGACTTCGTGTGCAACGGCATTGAGGTGGGCGGAGGCTCGCTGCGTATCCACGACGGCAAGCTGCAGGAGAAGATGTTCCAGATACTGGGCTTCACGCCCGAGCGGGCTATGGCGCAGTTCGGATTCCTGATTAATGCCTTCAAGTATGGAGCACCGCCACATGCCGGACTGGCCTTCGGACTGGACCGCTTCGTGAGCATCATGGCCGGGCTGGACAGCATCCGCGACTGCATAGCCTTCCCCAAGAACAACAGCGGGCGCGACGTGATGCTGGACGCTCCCGGCGAGCTGGATCCGAAGCAGTTGGAAGAACTGCAGCTGGCCGTGAACCTGAAGACCGCCGACAACGCGTAAAGTGCTGTAAGTGTGACCTCTGCGGCGATAATAGATTGATTTACGTCAAGAATATGTAATTAAATCGGAAAAAGCCACTGTTTGCGGTAACAACGTATGTGAAAAGTTTCTAAATTTGCAGTGTTTTTAAAAGAAATCTTATTCAATAGTGTATTAATTTTCATAAAACAATGGCAGAAAAGAAAACAACGAAGAAGGTGGCAGCAGAGACCGCTGCAGCACCTAAGAAGGAAACCGTGAAGAAGACCGCTGCTGCTAAGAAGGCAACTGTTGTATTGAACGCAGAGAATGCCGGCTTCAAGGCCGGTGATGTTTATCAGGCTTTGGCTGCTGCAGAGAAGGCACTGAGCGTTAGCGAAATCGCCAAGACAGCAAAGATTAGCGAGGAAGAGACCCTGCTCGGTTTGGGATGGCTCTTCAAGGAGGGCAAGCTGGCTACCGCCGACGAGAAGGTTACACTGGCTTAATAGTGCAGAAAGAATAAAAAAAGGACCGGTAGGCTATTGTGGCGTACCGGGCTTTTTTTCATTTTGAACAACACCCCTATATAGAAAGAAAAGTGACATACGACCAACAGATATTGAAAGTGCTGACAGAAGCCGGCGACAAGGGATTGAGCATGAAGGCCATCAGTATGCATGTGTTTAATATGAACAACACCTTCTTCGTGTCGCCCGACTTTGAAGAGATACGCACCTATGTGAAGCAGTATCTGCTGAGGAACGCCAAGTCGCGCCAGTCGCTGATAGAGCGCACCGGACAGCGCGGCTGCTATCGGCTGAACACGCAGGGGGTGGCCTATGTACAACAATTCGCCCTGCAATTCCGCGAGAAAACGGAAGGGGATGAGGAGGAAGTAAAGCCGCAGCAAGACTTGTCGCTGAGCCTGTTTGACTGAGCGGCAAAAACACCTTCCGGCTGAGCCAGTTTTAATTTCGACAGAGCGGCAGTGCGCCTATCGGTCGGCACCGACCGCCTCGTAGAGCTGGAGCAGATGCCGGGCGGTCTTTTCCCACGAGAAGGCACTGGCCCGCTGTAGCCCCAACTGCCGCTGGCGGGCATAGAAGGCGGCATCGGTCTCTAAGCGTAGCATCATGTCGGCAATGTCGTCGCTGCTCTCCGGATTGACGAGGATGGCGTCCTTTCCGCCTATCTCTGGCATCGACGATGTGTTGCTGGTGATGACGGGCGTGCCGCAGGCCATAGCCTCAAGGAGGGGTATGCCGAAGCTTTCGCGCAGCGAGGTGTAGAGGAATGCGAAGGCGCTGTTGTAGATGGCGGGCAGGTCGCTGTTGACGATATAGCCGAGCATGACGATGCTGTGGCGTATGTGTTCGATATGGTGGCGGGCGATGATGTCGTCGAGATAGGCCCGGTCGAGGTCGGCCATCAGCAGCGGGCGCTTCACGTCGGACCGCTGCAGGTATTTCGAGTAAGCCACCAGCGTGCGCTCGGTGTTCTTCTTGGGGTCGGTATTGCCGAGGAAGAAGAAATAGCCCTTCTGGCTGATGTACCGCTCGCTGGCGGCACAGTCGGCGGCGGGCAGCTGTCGGAACCATTCGTTATAGCCGTTGTATATCATGGCCATGCGTTCGCGCGGTATGTGGAGCTTGGCGATGATGTTTTCCATCTCGAAGTTCGAGACGGTGATGATGCGGCGGCAGCGGTCGAGTATGCGCGGCACTACCAGGCGGCGGTAGAACCAGCCCAGATTCTGGTAGAGCGACTTGTTCTGCTTGTCGCGCGGTTCGAGGAAGATGATGTCGTGGAGGGTCAGCACCAGCGGGATGTCGCACCAGAGGGGGGCGGTATTGCTGGTGCAGTGAAGCAGCTGGACGCCATACTTCCGGGCAGCCCGGGGCAGCGCCCACTGTTCCCAGAGGGGATAGGAGGGACACGACAGTTCGACGACGTGTACATTGGCCGTACTCTCTATACAGCGGTCTTCGCCGGGCTTTACAAAGACGTAGTATTCGTGGGCGGTGTCCATCTTCTGCAGTTCGCGAATCTCTTGCAGCACGACATAGTCCATACCGTGCTTCTGCTTGCGGAATATGCGCTGGGCTTCGATACCTATCTTCATACACTTCAGATGTTTTTGATGACTTTTGCCGGCACGCCGCCAACGACGGTGTGTGGGGGGACGTCTTTTGTCACTACGGCTCCGGCGGCTACCACGCTGTGGCTGCCTACGGTGACTCCGGGCAGTACGACGGCGTTGGCACCTATCCACACATCGTCGCCGATGACGACGGCGCGCGTCGTGATGCCCTGCTGGTCGATGCGCTTGGAGGCATCGAGGAATTGGTGGTTCAGTGCCGTGACGACGATGCCCTGCGCCAGATTGACGTGGCTGCCGATGCTCACCGGACCGATGATGGTGTTGTGGATGCCGATGCGGGTGTGGTGGCCAATGGTGATGTCACCCACGGCATTGTTGATGCAGCAGTACGACTCGATGACGCTGTGGCGCCCCAGCCGGAAGCTGCGATAGGGTGGGGTGTCCATTCGGACGCTGGGGTAAATCTTCGACCCGCGGCCGCGATACTGGTAGAGCGGGGCCAGCAGGCGGATGTACCATCGTGGCCGGGCGTCGCGCTGGTTCATGATGATGAGGTCGAGCCAGCGCTTCAGTTGTGGGCTGCCTTTCAGTTCCTCTCGGAGGGATTCCTTGTCTTTCATGCGCACAAAAATACGACTATTTCTTCATTATTCCAAATTTTTTTCTTACTTTTGCAGAAATATTTGGCAGTATGAAGATTTTGTTTCTTGTTTATCATGGTTTTTCCGAGTATAGCGGCATATCGAAGAAGATTCACTACCAGGTGAAGGGGCTTCGCGAGAATGGGCACGATGTGCGTCTATGCTATTATGGCTTTGCTGAAAACGGGCATCGGTGTCGCTATGTTGATGATACTGTTTTGAAAGACTATGGTAAAGGCTTTTTGGCAGGCTTGCGCCAGCGTATAGGCTATGGCTGCATCTATGACTACTGTCGGCGCGAGGGTATAGAGCTGGTCTATGCCCGCTGCTTCCAGAATGCCAGTCCGTGGCTGATACGCCTGTTTCGACAGCTGAAGACGGCAGGCATTCATGCTGTCACAGAGATACCTACTTATCCTTACGATGACGAGTTTAAGACCTTTTCGCGGCAGCAGCGCTGGGAGCTGAAGATAGACCAGATGTTCCGAAATAGGCTGTATCAATATATGGATGCGATGGTGACATTCTCGGATGCTTGCGAGATTTTCGGCCAGCGTACCATCAACATCAGCAACGGGGTGGACTTCGACACGATTCCCCTGCTCGCTCCGGCAGCGAGGGTGGCAGGGGCGGCCCTGCACATGATTGGTGTGGCCGAAGTGCATCCCTGGCATGCTTTCGACAGGGTGATGGCGGGAATGGGCGAATATCAGGGCTCGCTACCCGTCTATTTCCATGTTGTTGGTGGTGTACATCCAAACACGATGAAGTACCTTTTCAAGCCTGTTATCGAAAAATATGGGTTACAAGACAGGGTCATCTTTCATGGCCAGCTTTTTGGCGAGGCTTTAGACGCAGTCTTCAGCCAGTGCCAGTTTGCCATCGGCTCCTTGGGTCGCCACCGCTCTGGCATCACGGTCATCAAGACTCTGAAGAACCGTGAATACGCTACACGCGGTATACCTTTTATATATAGTGAGCAGGATTCCGATTTTGACCAACAGCCTTATGTGTTAAAGGCTCCTGCCGACGAGTCGCCCATCGATATTCAACAGATTATTGACTTCATGGCAGGTTTCACCATGCGTCCGGAGGAGATACGCAAGACGGTAGAGCACCTTACTTGGAAGATTCAGATGCAAAAAGTAGTTGACGCCATTGTGACAAAGCCATAAATATATGTGAAGCAAAGTTCTATATTTTTGCAAACACCCTTTTGGGTGGGATATTAGTACCCTTCCGCAAGCTTTTGCATTGGATTTTTGAAAGTTTTGCCCACTTTTTGCATTGGATTTCAGAAAAAATGGTAACTTTGCAGAATCAAAGTGCTTAGCTATATCGAAATCGTACCGTTGTATGCCCTTAGCTCACTTTAGCCATTGTGAGCCCAATCTCGTCAATGTCATAGGGATTCACCAACTGCACATATACTGGTAAAAAATAAATGAGCGTATGAATGACAAACCATTGAAGATAGTTTATTGTACACCGGCCTTGTATATGGCAGGCGGTGTGGAGCGTGTGCTGACACTCAAGGCCAACTATTTTGCTGAGCATTTCGGCTACGACATTACCATTATTCTGACCGATGGCAAGGGCAAGCTTTTTGCCTATCCGTTGTCCGACAAGATCAAGGTCGTCAATCTCGACATCAACTTTGAGGAGCTCTGGACCTGTTCGTTCATCAAGAAGATATTCGTCTATCTCAAGAAACAGCGTGTCTATAAGCGAAAGCTTACAGCAGAGCTGATGCGCATCCGTCCTGACATCACCATCAGTACCCTGCGGCGCGAAATCAACTTTATTACCAGCATCAAGGACGGCAGCAAGAAGGTGGGGGAGCTGCATGTGAATCGGGCTAACTACCGCAATTTTCAGACCGAGGATGCCGGTGTGGTTAAGCGCGTATTTGCAAGACTATGGTCTTACAACCTATTAACACATTTGAGAAAACTTGACAAATTGGTGGTTCTTACAGAGAAGGACAAGAAGTCGTGGAAGGAACTTGATAGCGTGACAGCTATTCCTGACCCGCTGTCTTTTGAGCCATCTTCTGTTTCTCATTTGGCGGAAAAACGTGTAGTGGCAGTTGCCAGATACTCTCATGAAAAAGGAATTGACTTGCTATTGAATGCATGGGCTGTGGTAGAGAATAGTTGCTCTGAATGGCGGCTGGACGTATATGGTGATGGCGACAGAGAGGCTTATGAAAGGTTGATAGACCAGTTGAGGATAGACCGTAGCCGTTGTTGCCTGCATGGGCGGACAA
Organism: uncultured Prevotella sp.; assembly: GCA_947165435.1. Taxonomy (GTDB): domain Bacteria; phylum Bacteroidota; class Bacteroidia; order Bacteroidales; family Bacteroidaceae; genus Prevotella. Next base: position 48,396 of record CAMVAI010000009.1, on the reverse strand, counting down.
ACGATGTTGAGAGGGCATACATGCAAAGTTCTCTCTTCGTGCTCAGCTCTCGTTTTGAGGGCTTTGGTATGGTGATTGTTGAGGCTATGGCCTGCGGACTACCTGTGGTAGCCTTCGACTGTCCTTGGGGGCCACGCAGCATCATTACAGACGGTGAGGATGGCATATTGGCAGAAAACGGCAATGTCGGTGCTTTGGCAGAAGAACTGTTGTGTATGATAGAACATCCGGAAGAGCGACAACGTATGGGTGCAAATGCCGTCATTAAGTCTGCACGCTATAAAATAGACCGTTTGGCAAAAGATTGGCAGCAACTCTTTGAGAGTTTATAATTATTTTGTATCTTTGCAAAAAGTTTTAGAGTATGGAGCAGTATAAAGGCATACCTTATGGCATTTCCAGTTTCAAGCAACTGAGGCGGGAGAGGCTCTATTTTGTGGACAAGAGTCAGTATATCCAGAAGTTGGAGAAGTCAGGTCATTTCCTGTTTCTCATTCGTCCGCGGCGCTTTGGTAAGAGTATTTTCCTCAATATGCTTCGTGCCTATTATGACTTGAACGATGCTTCCCATTTTGATACGCTATTCGATGGACTATGGATTAAGGAACATCCAACTCCAGAAAAGAGTGTCTATCAAGTGATTTATTTCGATTTCTCACGTGTCGGTGGGAAAATAGATGAACTGTCTAAGAACTTTAACGAATATTGCGGCATGATGCTTGAAAGTTTTGCGGATCGTTACGAGTCCTATTATTACGAAGGATTTGCCCGCGACGTTAAGGCCAAAGAGACAGCACGCTATAAATTGAACTATATTGACGAGAAGGCAAAAGAATATGGCTGCAAGTTATATTTGATTATAGATGAGTACGACAATTTCACCAATGGCGTATTAAACGAAGATGGAGAGAAAGTCTATCACGCCCTTACCCATGCCACAGGTTTCTATCGTGAAACCTTTAAGCAATACAAAGGTATGTTCGACCGCATCCTGATGCTGGGTGTGAGTCCGGTGACTATGGACGACCTGACTTCTGGGTACAATATAGCGACCAACATCACCATGCGGCCAGAGTTTAATATGATGCTAGGTTTCTCAGAGACAGACGTTCGTGAGATGATTCGCTATTATCAGCGTATGGGTAAGATTACCCGTGACGAAGATGGTATTGTGGCAGAGATGAAGCCTTGGTACGACAATTACTGTTTTGCAAAAGACAGCTTGGATACCGATCCAAAGATGTTCAATTGCGACATGGTGCTATATTTTTTGAATAATCTGATTCTTTCAGGACACTCGCCTGAGCAGATGATTGATCCCAACACCCGTACCGACTACGGAAAGATGAAGAAACTGATACGTCTTGACGGTACTGGCAGCTATCGCACAAGCATTATCAACGAGATAGCGGAGAAAGGTTATACCATAGGGAATATTGAAGAGTCCTTCCCCGCAGAACATCTTACTCAGCCCGAAAAGTTCAAGAGCCTGCTTTTCTATTATGGCATGTTGACCATCAGCGGACGTATGGGGGCTGTTCTGAAATTAGGAATACCCAACAACAATGTGCGACGACAGTATTATGACTATCTGCTGGAGGAATATCGTAACATCCATCCACTGCCTACCTACGAGTTGGATATACCCTATTATGAGGCTGCCGTCAATGGCAACTGGCAGGTGATGCTGAATCAGATGATGAAGATGTACAGTGAAAATACCTCCGTGCGTTCTCTGATAGAGGGAGAGCGCAATGTCCAAGGTTTCATGAATGCACTACTCAACCTGAACCCCTATTATCTGACGGCTCCAGAGGTGGAATTGAATCATGGCTACTGCGACTTCTTTCTTATGCCCGACCTGACGCGCTATCCCATGATAGAGCACAGCTATATTCTGGAACTGAAATACTTGAAGGCGGATGCCACAGAGAGTGATGCCGAAGAACAGTGGACTGAGGCGGTCAGTCAGATACGACATTACGGGGAAGGCCCGAAGGTGCGTCAGATGATACAACACACCCGTCTGCACTTGATTGTGGTGCAGATTCGTGGCTATCAGTTGAACAGGATGGAGGAGATAGAACTATGGCATACGAAGTAACGATAGGAATACCTGTTTATAATGTTGAGAAGTACATTCGTTTGACGATGGACTCTGCGTTGGCTCAGACTTTCCAAAGTATAGAGTTTCTGGTCTTGGACGATTGTGGCACGGATAGATCGATAGACATAGTCCGTGAGTATCAACAGACCCATCCAAGAGGCAAGGATATCCGTATCGTTCACCAACCTCAGAATATGGGCATCGGTGCGGCGCGCAACCGTATGATGGCCGAGGCGCAGGGCAGATATTTCTATTCGCTCGATGCCGATGACTCCATTTCCGAGAATACGATAGAATTGTTGTATAGCGCTGCCCAGCAATATCAGGCTGAGATAGTCTATGGCAGTTATGAGCGTGTTTTTGTTGAGAATGGCGAAGAGACGGGCAGAAAGCAGTTCCCATATCCCCTGCATATATTTACCGAAGAGGACCTCTTTGCCGATTATGTCTATCATGTCGGCATTCAGGGCATGAACTGGAACTATCTGATTGACATGGATATTATCCGTCGCAATCATCTGAAGGTGACTGAAGTCGGTCATGGCTATGGCGAAGACTTTACTTTTACTATCGACCTTCCCACCTACATCACCCGTGCTGTCTTGTTGCCCGACATCACCTATCATTATTATAACCGTGATGTCGGCAAACCCAAGAAAAAAAAGATTCTGAGCCGTAAATATTTGACCCGCGCCATTGATGCCATTGCTGAGAAGAAGCGTCGAAAGGAACTGTTGGGAAAGTGTTACAACTCCAAGCGTATTTCTCATCTCATGATGCTCGACTGCTCCTTCGCCTGTGAGATGGTGGGGCGTCGTGATGAGTTCGACGAGCCTTTCACCAATCGCGAGGTTCGTGACATGATGTGGCACCCTATGACCTTTTGGCAGATTGTCACTGCCAAGTCCGGTCGCTTCCATAACATGCTCTATTGGATTTTCGGTGTCGTACCACCCTTCCTCTGTGTATGGTTGTTGAAGCCTATGATAAAGCGATATGGAGTGTCAAGCCATTAATAATAGTTGAAATTATTGTCAGTATCGAATTTTCTAACCTTTGTGGCATGGAATATGATGTAACGATAGGCATACCGGTCTACAATGTAGAGAAATACATTCGGATGACTCTAGAGTCGGCATTGGCGCAGACGTTTCAGGATATAGAGTTCCTGATATGCGACGACTGCGGCACCGATGCCTCTATGGATATTGTCCGTGAATATCAGCGGACACATCCGCGAGGCAAGGATATCCGTATTATCCGCCAACCGCAGAATATGGGAATAGGAATGGCGAGAAATCGTATTATTGATGAGGCTCAAGGGCATTACTTGTTTTTTATGGATGCTGACGACGAGATGCCAAATGATTCAATACAACGATTATACCATGCTGCCCAACAATATTCAGCTCAAATTGTATATGGCTCCAATGAGCGGATTTATGATTTTGATGGTAGAAAACGCATAGAAAAGGATTTGTATAGGCCTATGCAGTTTCTTCATGGCGATGATTTCGCAAATTATGCCTACGAGTCTTATAGAAATATTCCTGCTAATGTTTGGAAATACCTTATAGATATCAGTGTTTATCGTGATAATCATCTACGCTTTCAAGATATCAATTATTGGGAAGATTTTGTGATGACGATGGATTTGCCGACGTATATCACGAGAGCAGTATTCATTCCAAATATTATTTACAGTTATTATTGTCGTTATGGATCGTTGTCTAACTATCAAAAAAGAAACCACATTTATAAATCGGAAATCCAGAAAACGATTGATGCTTTGGCTGTAGTGAAGGCTCAAAGTAGTCGCCTAAAAAGCAAAACTTATTTCCACAAATGGCTCTGCAAGGTGATGATGACCCATTTCTACATGGCCTGTTCTATACTGAAGCAGTGGAAAGTTATTGAACCGTCGTTTACGAAGAGTGAAATCCGCGATGTGATGCGCTCACCGCTGACGTTCAGTGATGTGCTGTACTTAAAGGGGTGGAAATGGAAAAACCTAAGTCTTTATCTGATAGGAGCATTGCCCGCTTATGCCTCTGTTGCTTTAGTGAGATTGTTGGGTAAGTCAAAAGGACTCTTGTGAATTGTTGGCTAGCCGACCACCTATATGAGTCGGCAAAAATGGTTGAACAGCCTATGTCTCGTGAAGAGAAACTATCTGAAGCAGCTCGCATCCGTAAAGAGAGAGAAAAGGCTCTGTGGGCAAACATGCCAAGAATTAGCAAAGAGGAACTCGTACCTTCGCAGAAGATTCTAGATATAGTAAAAGATATAGAACCAATGCAAGACGAGGAAACTTCTGTGCGTAATTTGATAGAAGGCGAACGTAACTTGCAGGGGTTGATATAAAGACGCCTATTTCGTATGCAGGAAATCTGTAAGATGGTATGAAGAGAATGAAGTCTCCTTTTGCGTATGCTTCTCCCGTATTGCGAGCTGCAGAAAGTTCTTTGTTCTCTCGGTGATGAAGAACAACGAAGTGAATGCTGCCATGATATGAAGCAATCATGTCGTTGACAATAGCCATACTGCCGTCGGGTGTACAGTCGTTCACCACGATACACTCAACATCAGCTCCTGCTGTGTCTTGTGTCATAACAGACTCTATGCAATGTCGAATATACTTCTCAACGTTATAGACGGGGATAATGATTGATATACTATTCATGTTATGACTATACTTAAATCCATGTTTTGTGTTTTGATATTGCAAAAATAGGAATAATATTTGTAAAATCCAAATAAAATGATTAATTTTGCAGAGGTATGAGAAAAATATTGTATATTGTCGATACATTTACCATCCTTGGAGGTTTAGAAAGGGTTTTGGCTGACAAGTTGAACTGGCTGTCAGAACATGGCTTTCATATCTCTTTGTTGACAGTGAATCAAGGGGAACACGCTTTGGCGTATCCGCTGAACAAAGACATTGACATCTGCAATATGAATATACTCTTTCACAAGAAATACCGTTATCCTTTATGGAAGTGCGTCTGGATTGAACATCGCTTGCAACAGGAGTTTTGTGATGCTTTAGCACAAAGAATAGGTGAGAATCCTCCCGATATCATTGTGTTTGTACAGATAGGGTACATTAAAACTATATTAAAGGTGTGTGGTGACATTCCGGTAATTTTCGAATCTCATACCTCTTGTCTCTATTATCATTTTGCGCATTTGGGTATTATAGAGGAACTACGGCATTTATACCGGCATCATTACATGAAGAAAGTATCCATGTTAGTGTCACTAACCAAAGGCGATTCAATGGTATGGCATAAATGGATTCCTCGTGTTAAAATAATTCCCAATGTGGTGAATCTGAACAATACCGGCCGTCTGAGCGATTGTAGCTCGAAGAATGTCATCTTCATCGGTCGTTATTCCCAACAGAAGGATATATGGTCGCTGATGAAAATCTGGGAGTTGGTCCATCAGCGGTATCCTGATTGGACGCTCAACCTCTTTGGCGACTATGGCGACCAGCGCGACGTGCTGCTGCCTGAAATCAGGAAGATGGATGCCAATGTGGTGGTTCACGAACCCACTGCGAATATCGGCGAAGAGTATTTACGGAACTCCATGTTGCTGCTTACCTCTTTATATGAGCCTTTCGGACTGGTGATGCCAGAGGCTATGAGCTACGGGCTGCCCGTTGTTGCCTTCGACTGTCCTTACGGACCTGCCGACATTATCACCGACGGTGTGGATGGCTTCTTGATAAAAGACAGGAGCATTGAGGACTTTGCCGACAAGGTATGCTGGTTGATGGAAGATGAGGGACTGCGGCGCAGGATGGGTCAGGCTGGTACCAAGTCGTCTCAACGCTATTCTGCCGAAAATATCATGCCGATGTGGAAGGAACTGTTTGAGGTTTTGAGAGGTTAGTGTAGGCTTTCAATCCTACATGTATGCTGTTTCGTGTCCCTGTCGTAGTTGATACCTACGAGCAATAGGCGGTCGGCATATTCCCTGACCTTGGAAGGATATTGTTTGCGCTTGATTTGGTCAATGGCGGCATCGGCATCCCTGTTGTACTTCAGTTCGACAACGATGGCAGGCGAATCCACGTTCTTGCGGGGAATGAACACCAGGTCAGCAAACCCTTTGCCGGTAGCTAACTCGCGGTGCATGACATAGTTGTTGCGGGCATAGTAATAGGCAAGGCTCAACACACAAGCCAGTGAATTCTCATTGTTATAGCTAAGTATGCTGGTGTTGTCGTCATGTATGGCTTCGATACCTCTTGCCACGGCCTCCTCATCACCTTCGAGGGTGACTTGCAGCAGCTCCCTCGATTGGTTCACGGCTGTCACCACGTGCTGCCAGTTGTTGGCTTTGACGGCGTTCACCATCTCACCTTCCACCTCGCGGTTGGGAATGTAACACTCATCTTTTTCCCAGTCGTAGGAGAGATAGCCTAAGTGTATGAGGATGGTCAGCACGTCGTCACGGCTGCTGATGAGAGCAGGGTCGTTTTTGAATCCTGTTGTATCGACAACACAGCGGCCGCCAGCCAGCATCTTTACGATGTCGTCACGCAGACCATCGTAGTTCATGTTGATATAGGAGGCTACGGCATCGAAGGCTCCCGTCGATGCCCAGTAGCTACGGCATCGATGGCTGTAAACGGCCTGGATGACGCTGTTGGGATTGAACATCGACAGTTCGTCGCCAATGTGATAGCCGTCATACCATTTCTCCAGTTCATCGAAGTCCATTGCCATCTCTTTGGCAAGTGTTTTCACTTCAGCCTTTGTAAATCCGAAATAGCGATCCATGTTTCTGGGTTCCACCATCGAGTATTCCCAGAAATTGTTTAGGGCAGATTCTGTCTTATACTTCTTTACGGGAAGAATGCCAGTCATGTAAACGCCGGCAAAGACGTTGACGGCATTGATTTCTTTGAACATGCGGCGCAGCCAGTTCACATATTTGTCCATTGCCGTTGTACCGGCGGGAAACTCGCGGCAGATGGCATCCCACTCGTCGATAATGAAGAAGAACTGCTGCTTGGTGGCGGCAGTGATGCGTATCAGGCAGTCCATCAAGTCATCGTACTCCTTTACGGCAACATCGGGGAATATCTCTAATATCTCTTCTTTCAGTGCCTTCTCTATCTGCCCGACAATGTCATCGTCATGAAATCGAGTGACAAAGGATGTCATGTCAAGGTATATGACGTTATATTTGTTGATATGCTGTTCGAATGTAGGATCCTTGGCAATCTCCAGATTTGCAAACAGCTCATGAGAGTCACATGAGCAGTCGTAGTAGGCAGCAAGCATCCATGCTGCCAAAGATTTCCCGAATCGACGACTACGCGTCACACAGCAGAATCGACGCGGTGAGTTGAGCGTGCTGTTTATCACACCAATAAGTCCTGACTTATCGATATACAAGCCATTGAGCGCAGAGGCAAAGCTGTTGTTCCCAAGATTGATATATTTTCCCATATTGGTTATTTTGCTGCAAAAATAAGCAGAAAACTTGATAATCCCAAATATTTTCTTTATTTTTGCAGAAAAATAGTCTGTATGGCAAACTGGTACGATAAATACATGAGTATCTACGGCAAGCCTTTCAGTGAGGTGCCGCAGGAGGTAATAGAAGGAACAAGGGAGCGGCTTGCGAAGTTGCAGAGTGCAGAACCGTTGGCCTCTATCGTGGTGATAGGCTACAACGAGGAAACGCATCTTCAGGCCTGTCTATGGGCACTGAGCGAGATCCGGTGTAAGTATCCGGTCGAGATTATAGGAGTGGATAACGACTCGAAAGACCGTACGGCAGAGATTTACGAGAAGTCGGGAATACCTTACTATACTGAATATCAGCACTCCTGCGGCTATGCCCGTCGGTGTGGACTGCAGCATGCCCGAGGTAAGTATTATTTCGATGTTGACAGCGATACGCTCTATCCGCCTCAATATTATGAGGTGATGATAGAACATCTGATGCGCCCCGGCGTGTCATGTGCATCAGCTACATGGAGCTATTTCCCGGACGAGAACCACTCCAAGCTCTCACTCCGGCTGTTTGAAATGGCTCGCGATCTTTTCCTGTGGATACAGCACTTCAAGCGTCCTGAACTTTCGGTGCGTGGCCTGGTGTTTGCCTATAACGCCGATTATGGGCGCAAGGAACCCTATCGTGTTGACATTATCCGTGGCGAAGACGGCTCTATGGCGCTCAATCTGAAGAAATACGGCAAGATAGTCTTTGTCCGCGACCGTCGCTGTCGGGCTATTACCGGCTATGGCACTATTGGGCAGCAGTCGATGTGGCGCAGTTTCGTCAGTCATGTCAAGACTCAGCTGAAGGGCATCACCCGTATCTTCTATACAACCGACCACTACGAGGATTCGGAGGATAATTTAGTGCGAAAGTAGGGCTTGCTGATACAGAATGGCATCGCGGCATTGCTCCATGAGCCACTTGGGGGTGCTGGTGGCTCCGCAGATGCCGATGGTGCGGATGCCGTCGAGCCACTGCGGACTGATCTCCTTTGGTCCCTCAATCAGGTGGGTGTTCGGATTGACACGCAGACACTCGCTGAAGAGCACACGACCATTGCTGCTTTTCCGTCCGCAGACGAAAAGGATGAGGTCGTGGCGCGAGGCAAACTGCGAGATGTTTGGCATGCGGTTGGCTACCGAGCGGCAGATGGTATCGAAGCTCTTGAAAGTGGCTGCTGGCGAGATATGCTCCTGGATATACTCGATAATGCGGTGGAACTCGTCAAGACTCTTCGTTGTCTGCGAATAGAGGTAGATGTCGCGGGTGAAGTCGAGCTGTTTGACATCGTCGAAGTGTTCGATGACGATGGCATTGCCCGCCGTCTGGCCTACCAAGCCTAAGACTTCGGCGTGACCTTTCTTGCCGAAGATAACAATAGAAGCTCCCCTGTGGTCTCCCACGGGAGACTCTTTCCCCTCCTGGGGCGGCAGAAGGTTCTTGGCTTCATACTGTCGCTTTATCTTCTTCTGTAGCTGTAGCACCACGGGGCAGGTGGCATCAATGATTTCTATCTCGTTGCGGCGGGCCAGCGCGTAGGTCTCGGGAGGTTCGCCGTGAGCACGCAGCAGTACTTTGACGTTGTGCAGTCGGGCCATGTCGTCGTGGTTGATGGTGATGAGGCCCATCTGGCGCAGCCGCTCACACTCCATACCGTTGTGTACAATATCGCCGAGGCAGTAGAGCGTGTTGCCCTTGGCCAGCTCCTCTTCGGCTTTCTGTATGGCGGTGGTCACTCCGAAGCAGAAACCGCTGCCGTTGTCTATCTCTATCTGGAACACTGTGATGATTTTCGATTTACTGGGTCTCAATTTGCGAATTACTGATTATCGATTTATTTGCCCAACTGTTCAAAATAAGTGTCAAGTAGCTTCTGTGCAGCTGTGAACGAGGTCATCTCGCCGCCCAATACGGCATGTTCTGATGTATCCAATTGGCGATGGATGACGGGGTTGTTGTAGAAATGCAGGCGCAGTTGTTCGTTGATGGTCTCGTACATCCAGTATTTTGACTGTTCGTTGCGGCGGTAGGCGAAGTATCCGTTCTGCTTGACGAAGTCGATGTATTGGTAGATCATGTCCCATACCTCCTTGATGCCCAGGCCGTAGAAGCCGCTGTAGCACAGCACCTGGGGCCGCCAGCCGCTCTCGGGCATGGGAAAGAAATGGAGGGCATTGCGGAAATGGGTGGCCGCCATGTGGCACTTATCGACGTTGTCGCCGTCGCACTTGTTGATGACGATGCCGTCGCTGATTTCCATGATGCCGCGCTTGATGCCCTGCAGGTCGTCGCCGGTGCCCGCCAGCTGGATGAGCAGGAAGAAATCGACCATCGAGTGGCAGGCTGTCTCGCTCTGGCCTACGCCTACAGTTTCGACGAATATCTTGTCGAAACCTGCCGCCTCGCAGAGGATAATGGTTTCACGCGTCTTACGGGCTACGCCGCCTAAAGAACCTGCGGTCGGACTGGGGCGTATGAACGAGTCGGGGTGTACGGAGAGTTTTTCCATGCGTGTCTTGTCACCCAGGATGCTGCCCTTCGAGCGTTCCGACGAGGGGTCGATGGCGAGCACCGCCAGACGGCCTCCCTTTTCGCGGAGCACATGCATGCCAAACTCGTCGATGCTGGTAGATTTACCGGCTCCGGGCACACCGCTGATGCCCACGCGGATGCTGTTGCCGCTGTATGGCAAGCACTTGTTGATGACTTCCTGCGCCCGGGCCTGGTGGTCGGGATTGACGCTTTCTACCAATGTGACGGCCTGCGAGAGGATGGTGATGTCGCCCTTGAGGATGCCTTCCACCATCTCGCCTACCGACAGCTCTCGGCGGCGGTAGCGGTGGCGTTTCAGGTAGGGATTGACGATGGCGGGCTGCTCTACGCCGCTGTTCACCTGCAGGCCTGCATATTCTGTACTGTTTTCGGGGTGTTCCATGTCTTATTGTTTTTGGGGCGGTATTTTCGGTATCTCGTTATTCCGATATTTCGTTATTCCGGTATTTCGTTATTCCGTTATTCCGATATTTCGGTATTCCGGTATTCCGTTATTTCCGGCTTAATTTTTTTTATTATTTCGCCTGAATCGTGATGATTACTTTCGGCTTGGCAGGGTCGTTGGTAATCATGAGCACACGGGGTTTGGTGCGAACTGTCTTCAACTCGTCGCGCATGGCAGTAATCTTCAGTTTGGTGGTTTCGCCAGGCTGTAAGCGGCGCTTACCCAACGAGATGCGCAGTCCACTGGTAAACAGCTGGAGCGAAGTGATGTTCAGTTCTGTTTGCCCGTTGTTGGTAACATCGATAACCTCTGTGCGCTTTTTCTTGCCGTCGAACACGATGTCAACGTTTTCCTTCGACAACTGGAGCTTCGGGGCATGCTGCTTCATCTCGTCGGTCATTCCTGTGAAGGAAGGCAGCAATACGGTAGAAATGCCGATGGCATGATCGGGCGACACCTTGTCGCCAGGATTTCCGGCTAAGTAGATGGTGGTCTGGTTCAGTCCGTAGTCGTGCAGCAGTGCCGAATTGAGTGTCAGGGTGATGGTGCCCGCCCGTCCTGGCGACAGTCTTTCGGGGCTGACCACCGCCGTGAGGTATGGTGGCAAGTGCATCAGGTTGGGATTATACACGCGCGTACCATTATTATATATATGCAGCACCTGTGTAGGTTTGTCGCCCTTGTTCACGTCGTCAAACTCCAGCTCGTTCTCATCCAACAGCAGGTCGCCCATCTCAATAGGGTAGGAGCCGGAAAAGTCTTGCAGGTCAGCCAGCACGACACCCTTCATGCGGATGTAGATAGGCTTCTCGGTAGCACTGCTCACGATGGCTGCCTGATGGTCGAAATGACCCAGTTGGCGTGCATCATACGTCATTTTTACCTGGAATTTCTCGCCCATACCTATCTCCTGCTTCGGAAAGTCCACTACAGTGCAGTTGCAGTCGGGGCGTACCTCGCTGATTCTGAGTCGTCGCATGCTCTTGTTCTTCAGTTCAAAGGTGGCGGTGATGGGCATCTGGTAGCCCGTCTTACCAACATCGATGGTACTCTTCTCTATGATTAGCTTCTGGGCAGAAGCGTGCAATGCTAAAAGGGTGAAAAGACAGGCTGGCAAAAACCGTTTCGTCTGCCTTCCTATCGTGTCTGTGATATGATATTTCATGCTGTCCTGATTGCTTGTCGTTTATAGTTCGTTTATTGTTTAACGTTTATTGCTTATCGTTTCTATCGTCATCGACGGAGCGGTGGCACGGTACTCGGGGGCGTATGCACATTGGACGGAGAGTGTGCCCGTCTGGTAGTTGCCAGGCCGGTCGATGTAGTATTCTGTCTCGATGACGTGTTTGCCTTTGGCCATGTGGTAGAAGTAATAGTGTGTGGCAAAATCCTTGGGCGAGCAGTAGGCACCGTTCCGATAGCCCGACAGTTGTTCGACGGGTTCCATGCAAGCAGCACGTCGGTCGGCCACCTGTACAAAGTCCAGGTCGCGCTGTGCGTCGATAGTGATGCGTACCGTGACGCGGTCACCTACCTGTAAGGCTTTCAGCGTTTTGCCATCCGTTCCTGCTGCCAGCGTTTTCCCCGCAGCCATCAGCTCCCGCCTGACGGTGATGCCGCTGCCTGCTGCCTCCACGTCGGCAGTCTTCTGCAGAAATTGTGCATAGACGGCCCCCCAAGACGTTCCAGTTGATGCTTTCGTCACCGTCAGTGTCTGCCCCTTCACTGGCACGGTGGTTTTCACATACCCCAGACCGGCTGTTGAGGTCGGCAGTTTTACCGCCACGCTATCGACGGAGATGACAGCCTGCTCCTGACGGGCCAACAACTGCTGCTGTTGTCCGGCCATAAAGGCATAGATGGCATTGACGCTGTTGATGGGTGTGTCCCATGCCTGGGTGCGCTTCTCCTGCAACAGCCAGCGGCGCATCTCGTCTATGGTCTGGCTGTCGTCAGGATTGACCCGTTGCAAGGCCTCGATGGCGGCCACCTCAGTGGGTAGGCGATAGTCGAACCACGAATAGGCAGCCCGTGGCGTGTCGTAATAGCGGCCCATCTCGTCGGTATATACACTGTATTCCTTCAGGCTCTTCACGTAGTCGCCAGCCCGGCGGCTGTCGCCCTGATGTGCCAGGACGATAGCCGTGAGTGCCTTCTCGTAGATAGTCTGTCGAGGGCTGTCCTTCTTCAGCAGACGTATCAGGTAGTCGTTGGCCCTGTGTACATCAGCAGACAGCTTTCTGCCATCCAGCGCGCAGATGTAAAGCCAGCGTAGGGCGGTGAACGAGGGGAACGAGGGCTTAATGCCTTTGCGCTCCTGCTTCTTCATGTCGGCTACGGTCTTCACTATTTCTCGTCCTAAGAAGTCGAGGGCTGCCGTCAGCAGGTCGCGGGTGTCATTCTGTGCTCCTGTCATGACCTGTAGGCGGGCCAGCATCTCGGCTACGGTGACGGTGACCATCGTGCTGCCCGGCATGCCGGGATACCATGCAAAGGAGCCGTCGGCCTGTTGCAGCTTCTTCAGCCGGTCGAGCGTCTGGCTGAGCCGTTGTGTGATAGCGTTCTCGTCGAAGAAGGTGGCCAGCAGGTGGCGTTGCTCCGACTCACGGTCGGCAGCAGCCACCCACGGTGTCTCGGCCATCACCAGGTCTTTCAGCTCCTGGTTCTTTTCCAGCTGGCTTTGCAGGGTCTGTTCGTTGCCGCTTTCCTGCTTCCACAGTTCGAAGGTACTCTTGGCCTGCGGACTCTGTGCCAGGAGCGTGCGTGCCAACAGGTTGGAATAGTAGGCTGCCGCCTGTTCGATGGCACTATGCTCCCAGGGCTGTCCGACGACTGGCAGCGACTGCACCATGAGCCATGCTGGGTTGTTGGTATATTCTACAGTCAGCCGCTGTTGCGTGGTACCTTGTGGCAGGAGTGCCTTCAGGTCGATGGCCTTCACGCCTGGCTCGTGCTGGGTGAACGGTACGGTCTTGGTGATGTGCTCGCGGTCGGGCAGTACGGCAAGATAGTGCTGCTCGCCGTCGCTGAAGCCGTAGCCTGTTACCAGCACGCGGCAGATGAGTAGCGGCGAGGGGTATTCACGCTTCGGCAACACGAAGTTGATGTCGAGTGTCTTGCCTGCCTCTACGTAATAGATAATATCTACTTCCGTCACCTTCTCGCCGGTCTCAGGGGCAATGAGCATCAAGATAGCCGTTCCGCTCTCTGCCCTTTCAGAGGTGTTGATGATGCGGGCGGCTATCTGTGCCTGGTCGCCGGTGCGGAGGAATCGCGGCATGTTAGGCTGTATCATGATGTCCTTCTTGGCCACAGCCTCGCCCTCGATGGTGCCGCTGAGCATGTCGGCGGTATGGGCCACACCCATGAATCGCCACGTGGTCAGCGACTCTGGCAGCGTGAATTTCAGGGCTATGCGCCCCTCGCTGTCGGTCTCTAAGGCAGGATAGCAGAAAGCCGTCTCTTGCAAGTTCTCGCGCATTTGCAGCGCTGCACCATTGCCATCGGTGGCCTGTGCCGCTTCGTCGGTCTGCACGGCTCCGTTGTCTGCCGTTACGGCTTTCTGTTCAGCAACAGCCATGGGTGCAGCAGCCATCATGTCGTATTCGGCTGTGGCGTTGGCAGTCTCCATCATGCCTGCTGGGGCTTTCCGTGCCGCCTTGGACATCATCATGGGGCGAGCACCGCGCACATAATATGCGGCATGATAGTAAGGATATACGCTGTCGTCGAAACGGCTATATTCTATTTCAGGGATGCTGAGCAGCTGATAGTCGCGCTGTCCGTTGAGGTGCAGCGAGCCCCACGTCCGACACTGCCATGCCGTAGAGGGCATGAGCTGCCTGCTGGACGGTGCGAACGCCCACTGGTGACGTACCAGCTGGTCTAAGCTCTTGTCGTAGAGCACAGCCATCATCGTGGCCTCTGCCGGCACTGTGGCTTCTTTGTTGGCAGAACTCTTCGCCGTGCCTCTTGCAGCACTTGCGGCGGGAGCCATGATGCGTAAGCGCCACTCTTCCTGCTGACCCGGCACGAGACGGTCGCGGAAGGTCTCCCACGAAAGCTGCAGCTTGCGGTCGGGCATGGGTCGGCGTATGTTGGCCTGATGGTTATGGCATCGCCCGTTCTTCATCCACGCGTAGGTGACCAGCAGACCGTTGCCATACGACTCGTCGTAACGGAACTGGCGGTTCACGATGGCGGCATCCTTGTCAACGGCACCGCTCTCCAAGAGGCGTTCGCCGGCATAGATGGCATATACGATATGCAGGGCGGGATCCGACGCCCCCACCTGCAGCGTGACAGGTGTGCCGTCGGCAGGGAAGCGGGTGTCGGACACGTAGAACCAGTCGTCGGTCTTTGTGGCCGGACGCTTGTCGTCCAGACCGAACACGACGAAGGTGTAGTCGAGGCTGTCCTCGTCGCATACGGCCTCTAAGCGGTGCTCGCCACTCTTCAGCATGAAGGGGTCGATGGCTTTGTTGGCCATGCACTGTTGCCATTTACCACTGTCGATGCGGTAGCGCACGGTGCCGCCGGTCTCCTGTCCGGCAGCATTGCGGCGTTGGAAGATGACGGCAGGCTGTCTGTCGCTACGCACCTGTTGCGGCAGGTCGCAGGTGAGTACGGTGGCCTTGGTGCCCAAGGGCAGCGACAGCGTGCCGCTATGCGTCTCACCTGCCACGTCGGTCACGTCGGCTTCAGCCACAAAATGGTAGAATGAAGGGCGTCTGTCGGCTTCGGCAGGCAACACCATAGGCATGTCGATAGTAAAGGTGCCGTCGTCGGCAGTTATCGCCGTGCCTTCGCCCACCACTTCCTCTTGTCGGCCTGCTGCCATGTAGCCTCCCTGCCAGTAGCTGCTGTACGACAGCCACCACCAGGCCACGCGGCGGCGTACGGTATATCTCACGTGTCCACCCTGTACGGGCACACCGGCATAACTTGTCGCCTTGCCGCTTACGTGCAGGGTGTCGCCGTTGTGGTAAGGCTGCTTATAGTCATCAAACTCCACCCGGAAGGTGGGGCGTTTGTATTCTTCCACGCGGATGGTGCAATAGCCGCTGGCGGCACGCAGCGTGAAACGTCCGTTCAGTAGTCCGGTGGGCAGGGTGAACGTGGTGGCGCACTTGCCGTAGCGGTCGGTGGTGAGCGGCTGTTCGCTGACAGTCTTGCCGTTGGCATCGCGCAGTTGTAAGGTGATGCTCTTGTTGGCAACAGCCTCTTGCTGTGTGGCTGATGCCTCGCGCCATGTGATGGCTGCTACGTGGACGGTTTGCCCCGGTCGGTAGATGGCGCGGTCTGTAAACACGTCGGTATGTTCGTCGCCGTAGCGATGCTCGTAGTAGGTGTAGCGTCCGTAGGTGTTCTGTTGCGGACAGGCGTTGTCCTTGTCGGTATAGACGAACACGGCAGCAGGCTGTCGCTTCGACTGGTCGTGCAGCAGTTCGCCCTTGCTGTCGCAGGTCAGTTCCACGGTTTCGGGCTTTTCGTTCCAATTGCGGCGGAAGGTCATGCGCAGTCGGGCACTGCTGACGGGCTGACCGGTTGTGGCATCGACGGCCACGTAGCGCATCATACCCTGTGGCTGGGCCTGCATCAGCAGACGCACACCCGACACGAAATACAGCTGGCGCGACACCTGCGTGGCCGGCTCCGTCTGGTATTCCACAAGATAGACACCGGCGGGCAGCAGACTGAGTTCGAGCGAGTCGCTGAACACCTCGTAGTCAGGGTGATTGCCGAACGACCGCGTGCGCCGCAGGTCGGGCAGCTCGGTCATGCCCTTGGCTATCTGGCGATAGCCGTCAGGGTCGTTGGGGTCGAGGGTGGTCTCTCCGTTCAGCGAGGTGCGGTATATGCGCATGGTGAGCTGGCTGATATGGCGCAAGGCGGTAAGCCGTACGGTCTGCGCCTTGCCCACCTCAGCCACTCGGCAGGCTGCCTCGGCATGGAACTGCGGATTGGTCAGTTCGGTCATCCGGTTGCGCAAGGCGTTGCTGTGCTTCCATGTCGGCCATCGCTTCAGGGCTGACTGCAGCCACTCGTAGCATTGGCGGGAGTCGGCATCGGTGAAATGGTGCATGTGGTCATAGCGTGTGATGGCTATCTCACAGGCTTCGGGCAGGTCGCCGTAGCGGCTGATCAGCGAGTCGAGCTGACGGATGTAGGTGGAGCGATGGAGCGGCTGGCGGGTAGTGAAATTCTGTTGGCGCAGCATTTCCAGTGCCGTCATGCAGGCTGCCTGGCGGTTGCCTATCTGGTCATAGTAGCGGTTGAGCACCTGCCAAGCTTCCAATTCCTGGCCTACGATGCTCAGCAGGTCGTCGCCGTAAAGCCGGCTGTCTTTCCCTTTGATGACGAAGGGCATGTATGCATCAGCCTTTACGGCAGCGAGTGCAGCAGGGTGGGCTATGGCTTTGGCGGCGTAGTCGGTGCTGGTCTGCTGCCAGTCGTCGGAAAGCTGGTGGTTCTGTCTGTACACCACACTTAGCACGGCATCATAGACGGCGCGCAGCACCATGTCGGTGGACTGCTGCTCCTGCTGTTCTATGCGGTGTACGGCTGGCAGCAGCGAGTCAGGAGCCACCTCCGACTGCAGGCGGGCATGCAGCAGCGTAGCCTTGAGCAGATGGCCGTATGCTCGCTCGCGGCGTGCCTTGCTTTCAACCTTCTCCAGCGCAGCAATGGCTGTCTTGGGCAGATCCTTGGCTTGCGCCTCTTCAACCTGCTTCCATAGTGTGTTGTATGTCTGTCCGTATATTCCCATAACCGTGAGCAGCAGTGCTGCCAGCATGAATTGACGTCTGCTTGTCATCATATCGCGTACCTAAATATTAATTAGCAAATGTTCATGCAATAATAGTAGAGAAAAACCGCGTTGCACCGGTTCATTGGCCTACAGCCTCGGCAAAGCGCTCCATGAGCCACTGCTTCTGCTGGGCAATGGTCATGTTCGAATTGTCCAGCAGCTGGGCATCGTCGGCGCGCCGCAGGGGCGACACGGCACGGTGGGAGTCGATGTAGTCGCGTTCTTCCACATTCTTCAATATCTCGTCGAAGTCGGCCATCATGCCTTTCTGCTTCAATTCGTCATAGCGCCGCTGGGCACGCACGCGTGGCGAGGCGGTGACGAATACTTTCAGTTCGGCATCGGGAAATACGACGGTGCCGATGTCGCGACCGTCCATGACGATACCCTTGTCGCGCCCCATCTGCTGCTGTTGGCGCACCATAGCCTTGCGCACGAAATCGAGGGTGGCTATGGGGCTGACGTGCGACGACACCTCCATCGAGCGGATGTCGCGCTCCACGAGTTCTCCGTTCAGATAGGTGTCGGGGCGTCCGGCTTCAGCATTGAAGCGGAAAGAGATATGGATGTCGTCCATGCTGCGGCGCAGGGCTTCGGTGTCGATGCCTTCGGCAGTAAACAGCCCGTGGCGCAGGGCATAGAGGGTGACACAACGGTACATGGCTCCGGTATCTACATAGACGTATCCTATCTCCCGGGCCAGGTCTTTGGCCATCGTGCTCTTGCCGCACGACGAATGGCCATCAATGGCAATGGTTATCTTTTTGTTATTCATAACTATAGCGAATAGGTAGCATTGATGAGCAGCGACCATGCTGACACATGGTATTTGGCATAGGCGGCATGCAGCTTGAAACGCTGCGTCTGGATGCCGGCTCCAAAGGATATGCCCGCCCCGTGGTTGGAGTCGCCGTCGGTGTCGGTAATCTTCATCTCGCTGGAGCGGCGGAAATTGTAGCCTGCAGCCACATAGATGCCGTAGCCCAGCAGCGCGTCGGCACCAACGGCAAAATGCTGCAGGAAGGGGGTGTTCCACTTATGCAGTCGCGACATGGTGACCGACAGTCGCAGCGGCGAACCGATGAGGCGCTTGCTGACACCCAGCTGGAGGTCGATGGGTATGCGCTCAAACTCGTCGTCGTAGGCCTTGACTTGTCCGCCCAGGTTCTTAGCCACTGCCGAGAGCGACCATTCACGCTCGGTGTCGTAGTAGTTGACCCCCAGATCGACAGCCATAGCCAGCGAGTTGTAGCTGCCTAACGACGAAGAGATGAAGCGGGCGGTGATGCCACCGCTCAGCCTGTTGGTGAGCATGTAGGCAAACGATCCCGCCAGCGCGATGTCCTTGGCCGAGAAGGTGCCGGTCTGCTCGTTATTCACCGTGGTTTCCTTCATCTCGCCATAGCTCATGTACTGGGCACTCACGCCCCATGTGGCACGCTCCTTGGCAGTTTTGACGAACGACGTTGACAGGGTCATGGCTCCCTCCATGTAGGTCATGAAGTTGAGGTTGATGCTCTTGTCGCTGATGTTCGACAGCAGCGAGGGGTTGTGGAAGATGACGGTGGGGTCGTCGTCGGTCAGCGTGATGTTTTCGCCGCCGAGGGCTGCTGCATGGGCACTCACGGGCAGCCGCAGGAAACTATACACCTCCTGGCTCTCCTGGGCCTTGCCAACAAGGGCGAACAGGCCTGCTATAAGGATAGGAAATACTTTCTTCATCTAATAATCTCTAAATTCCATGCAAAGTTACAAAAAAAATCCGACAAAGCAAAGCGATTTTGGAAGATATATTATAAATTATGGTACAAATGTAGTGATTTTACCGCTTTTTCCGTATCTTTCCTCTATAAATGGAGAACAAATTGCCCCGCAGAGGAAACTCACTCCTTAGGCGGAAACCAGTGGCCTCTCCACAAATGGATTGATAATAGAAATGAGGTAAAATCACATTTTTGGGTGACGCATCGCCGAAGTCCGGATAACTGGGTAAGTCATGCAGAAGGGCGTTTCTACGAACCACGTAATCGTCTTAGCGCTAATCGGGCATGCAGCATAGCCATAGTTTTATTGCGGGGGGAGAAAAAAAAGAAGCATTCTCTTGTTTTTTTGGCAGAAATTTCGTAACTTTGCGGAAAAATTTACGAAAAGCAGAGAGAGACATGGGAATTTTCGGTTTTTTCAATAAAGAGAAGAAAGAGACGCTGGACAAGGGCTTGGAAAAGACCAAGAGCAGTGTGTTCAGCAAGCTGGCACGTGCCGTTGCCGGTAAGTCGAAGGTGGACGACGACGTGCTGGACAATCTGGAAGAGGTGCTGATAACGTCGGACGTAGGCGTTGAGACGACCCTGAAAGTGATAGAGCGCATTGAGCAGCGCGTGGCTCGCGACAAGTATGTATCGACCGGCGAGCTGAACGGTATCCTGCGCGACGAGATAGCGGGGCTGCTGGCCGAGAACAACAGCAGCGACAATGCCAACTGGGACCTGCCCGGCGACCATAAGCCCTACGTCATACTGGTGGTAGGCGTGAACGGGGTGGGGAAGACAACCACCATCGGCAAACTGGCCTGGCAGTTCAAGCAGGCCGGCAAGAAGGTCTATTTGGGCGCTGCCGACACCTTCCGCGCAGCTGCCGTAGAACAGCTGTCCATCTGGGGCGAGCGCGTGGGCGTGCCAGTGGTGAAGCAGCAGATGGGCAGCGACCCTGCCTCGGTGGCTTTCGACACGCTGCAGAGCGCCAAGGCCAACGGTGCCGACGTGGTGCTGATAGACACGGCAGGCCGCCTGCACAACAAGGTGGGCTTGATGAACGAGCTGAAGAAGATCAAGGAGGTGATGAAGAAAGTGCTGCCCGAGGCTCCCGACGAGGTGCTGCTGGTGCTCGACGGCTCGACGGGTCAGAACGCCTTCGAGCAGGCGAAGCAGTTCTCGGCGGTGACGCAGATTACCAGTCTTGCCATCACCAAGCTCGACGGTACGGCAAAGGGCGGCGTGGTCATTGGCATCAGCGACCAGCTGAAGGTTCCCGTAAAGTATATAGGACTCGGCGAGGGCATGCAGGACTTGCAGCTCTTCGACCGCAGGCAGTTTGTTGACTCGCTGTTCAAGAAAGACGAATGAAACAAGGAAAGCAAGCCGACAATAGTTTTCGTTTATGAATAAGGGAAGCAAACCGACAATAGATTTCATTTCGCTGGGCTGTTCGAAGAATCTGGTAGATTCTGAGATGCTGATGGGGCTCTTCGTGGCCAACGGCTATCAGGTGACTCACGACGCAGAAAACCCTCAGGGCGAGATAGCCGTTGTGAACACCTGCGGATTTATTGAGGATGCCAAGCAGGAGAGTATCGACACGATTCTTGAACTGGCTCAGGCCAAGGGCGCAGGACGGCTACAGCGTATTTACGTGATGGGCTGTTTGTCAGAGCGTTATCTGGCAGAGCTCGAAGCAGAGATACCCGAGGTGGACGGGTGGTATGGAAAGTTTAACTACCGCCAGCTGTTGACCGATTTGGAGGCACACCCTATTGTACGCGAAGACCGCCGGTGGGAGCGCGTGCTGACGACGCCTGGCCACTATGCCTACCTGAAGATTGCCGAGGGCTGCGACCGCCACTGTGCCTACTGTGCCATACCGCTGATAACGGGACACCATCAGAGCAGGCCCATGCAGGAGATTCTGGATGAAGTACGCTGGCTGGTGGCGCAGGGTGTAAGGGAGTTCAATGTCATAGCGCAGGAACTGACCTATTACGGGGTGGATATTGACGGGCAGCAACACATAGCAGAGCTCGTGGACCACATGGCAGACATCGATGGGGTGGAGTGGATAAGGCTGCACTATGCCTATCCTGCCCACTTCCCGTGGGACTTGCTGCGCGTGATGCGCGAGCGGAAGAACGTATGCAAGTATCTGGACATTGCCCTGCAGCACATCAGCGACCGCATGCTCGACCGCATGCACCGCCACGTGGGCAAGCAGGACACCTACGAGCTGATAGAGCGCATGAGGCGCGAGGTGCCCGGCATCCATCTGCGCACCACGCTGATGGTAGGGTTCCCGGGCGAGACGGACGAGGACTTCAGCGAGCTGTTGGAGTTTACCCAATGGGCACGCTTCGAGCGGATGGGAGCCTTCGCCTATTCGGAAGAAGAGGGCACATACAGCCAGGAGCACTATGCCGACGACGTGCCACCGGAGGTGAAGCAGGCCCGGCTGGACCGGCTGATGCGCGTGCAGCAGCAAATAAGCAGCGAGATAGAGGCAGCGAAAATAGGACAGCAGCTGCGCGTCGTCATAGACCGGCGTGAGGGTGACTACTGGATAGGCCGCAGCGAATACTGTTCGCCGGAGGTCGATCCAGAGGTGCTGATATCCGCACAGGAGAAGCTGGCGGTAGGGCAGTTCTACGAGGTACGCATCACCAACGCGGAGGCCTTCGACTTGTATGCCGAGGTGATACATTAATAATATAATATAAGGTGAACAACAAGGAATTTATAGCAGAATTAGCCCAACGCACGGGATATGCCCCTAAGGACGTTCAGAAACTGGTCAACAACCTGATAGATGCTATGGGCGATGCCTTTCAGGAGGACAACTCCGTGCTGATACCCAACTTCGGAATCTTCGAAACGAAGAAGAAGATGGAGCGTATCATGGTGAACCCCACAACGGGGCAACGGATGCTGGTGCCGCCCAAACTGGTGCTGAACTTCAGGCCCAACCAGACGTGGAAAGACAAACTAAAGGAAGGACGATAGACAATGGGAAAGCTGACCATACAAGAGATAGCTGGAGTGCTCGTCGAGAAAAACGGGCTGTCGCAGCATGATGCCGATGACTTTGCCAATCTGGTGTTTGCTGTCGTCGTAGAGCAGCTGCAGCGGGGCGAGCAGGTGAAGGTGAGAGGGCTGGGCACGTTTAAGATAGTGGATGTGGAAGCCCGTGAGAGCGTCAGTGTGCGGACGGGAGAGCGAGTGGTTATCGAGAGCCATCAGAAGGTGTCGTTCACGCCAGACACAATGATGAAGGAACTGGTGAACAAGCCCTTCTCGCAGTTTGAAACGGTGATGCTGAACGACGGCGTGGAATTTGAAGACATTGAGGACGACGAGGAAGCACCTGTTGCAGAAGAGGAACCTGCCGTGGAGGAAGCCCCTGTTGCAGAAGAGGAACCTGCCGTGGAGGAAACCCCTGTTGCAGAAGAGGAACCTGCCGTGGAGGAAACCCCTGTTGCAGAAGAGGGGCCTGCCGTGGAAGAAGTCCCTGTTGCAGAAGAGGAGCCTGCCGTGGAAGAAGTCCCTGTTGCAGAAGAGGGTCCTGCCGTGGAAGAAGAGCCTGTTGAAGATGAAGCACCCACACAGGAGTTCGTCTTTTCGAATGACGACAATGATAACGACAACAATGTCAATGACGACGATGACAACGACGACGGCAATGACGACGACGATAGCCCCTTCTGGCTGCGCTGGCTGATGTTTGCATCGGGTGTGGTGATGCTGATGTGTCTGTCGGCATACGGTGGCTATTACTATGCCACCACCCAGACTGTGGAGGCCAAAGCCATTCCAGACACGGTAGTGGTGAGGGATACCGTCTTTACGACAGGCGAAGCCCAAGCCCAGACAGAGGACGTTGCTCCGCAGAGCAGGGACGATGCCCTGCAGGTGAAGGACGATGCCCTGCAGGTGAAGGACGATGCCTCGCAGGTGAAAAACGATGCTCAACAGGCCAAGGACGAAGTCCCTGTGGCTAAGAAGTCTGTGGCAGAAGAAAAGCCTGCTCAGCCCGAGGTGGACCAATATGCTGCCAAGGACGAGCGCGTACGGTTAGGGGCCTATCGCATTGTAGGCACCGACAAGGAGGTGACCATCCTGCCCGGACAGACCTTCTACAGCGTTTGCCGCGCCCATCTTGGTCCCGATATGGAGTGTTATGTGGAGGTATATAACGACCTGCCCCGCAATCCGCAGCTGAAGGCCGGACAGCGGGTCAAGATACCCAAGCTTGAATTGAAGAAACGCCGAAAGCAATAAGACAAGTGGTGAAATATGGTATAAAGTTTCCTAAATGTAAGTTTTAGGAAACTTTTTTAATATTATTTAGGTATGCAGGTGTGCGCTATGAAAGGGAAAATGCGTACTTTTGCACTTCAGAATCAAGAAAACAAATAAAAATCATAAAAAAGAATACATTTATGGCAGAAGCTATTGACATCCGTGAACTGAATATACGGATAGAACAACAAAGCGGATTCGTCACCAATCTTGTGACGGGTATGGATAGAGTGATTGTAGGTCAGAAGCATTTGGTAGATTGCCTGTTGATAGGCCTGCTGAGCGACGGCAACATCCTCCTGGAAGGTGTGCCGGGACTGGCAAAGACGTTGGCTATCAAGACGCTGTCGCAACTGATTGATGCTACGTACAGCCGTATACAGTTTACCCCCGACCTGTTGCCTGCCGACGTGACGGGAACCATGATATACTCGCAGAAAGACGAGAAATTCCAGGTGAAGCAAGGCCCTGTGTTTGCCAACTTCGTGCTGGCCGATGAAATCAACCGTGCCCCTGCCAAGGTGCAGAGCGCACTGCTCGAAGCCATGCAAGAGAAGCAGGTGACCATCGGCGCCGACACCTTCCAGCTGCCCAACCCGTTCCTCGTGATGGCTACGCAGAACCCCATTGAGCAGGAAGGCACCTATCCGCTGCCTGAAGCCCAGATGGACCGTTTCATGCTGAAGGTGGTGATAGGCTATCCGACGATTGACGAGGAAAAGAAGATCATCCGCGAAAACATTGCCGGGGCCTTGCCTGCTGTCACTCCTGTGACTACGGCTGCCGAGATTATCAAGGCTCGCGAGGTGGTGCGCGAGGTGTATATCGACGAGAAGATAGAGCAGTATATTGCCGACATCGTGTTTGCCACCCGCTATCCCGACCGCTACGGGCTGAAGGACATGAAAGACATGATATCGTTTGGCGGTTCGCCGCGTGCCAGCATCAATCTGGCCAAGGCCGCCCGGGCCTACGCGTTCATCAAGCGTCGCGGCTATGTGGTGCCGGAAGACGTGCGTGCCGTAGCCCACGACGTGCTGCGCCACCGCATCGGACTGACCTACGAGGCAGAGGCTAGCAATGTGACGAGCGAGGAAATCGTGTCGAAGATTATTAATAAGGTGGAAGTGCCCTGACTTCGAAATGGGGAATGAGGAATGAACAATGAGAAATGAAAATGAGTAATGAGAAATGAGCAATTCCTCATTTTAAGACTATGGAAACGTCTGAAATATTAAAGAAGGTACGCAAGATAGAAATCAAGGCCCGCGGCCTGAGTTCGAACGTCTTTGCCGGTCAGTACCACTCTGCTTTCAAGGGCAGGGGTATGGCCTTCTCGGAGGTGCGCGAGTATCAGTATGGCGACGACGTGCGCGACATTGACTGGAACGTGACGGCACGTTTCCACCGCCCTTACGTGAAGGTGTTCGAGGAAGAGCGCGAGTTGACGGTGATGCTGATGATCGACGTCAGCGGCTCGCTGGACTTCGGCACGCAGCGCCAGATGAAGCGCGACGTGGTGACGGAGATTGCTGCCACGATAGCCTTTTCAGCCATTCAGAACAACGACAAGATAGGCGTGATATTCTTCTCCGACCGCATCGAGAAGTATATACCACCGAAGAAAGGCCGCAAGCACATTCTCTACATCATCCGTGAGATGCTCGATTTCCATCCGGAGTCAAAGCGTACAGACATCAAGCAGGCATTGGAATTTCTGACCAGCGTGGCCAAGCGCCGCTGTACGGCCTTCATGCTGAGCGACTTCTATGTGCGTCAGGACTTTCTGCAACCGCTGCAGATAGCCAATCGTAAGCACGACGTGGTGGCCCTGCAGGTTTACGACATCCGTGCCAAGGAGTTGCCCGATGTGGGGCTGATGCGTGTGGTGGATGCCGAGACGGGCTATGAGCAATATATCGACACCAGCAGTCGCAGTCTCCGTCAGGCTCACGAGCGATATTGGCGAAACCGCCAGGAACAGTTGCTTGACACGATGCGCAGGAGCAATGTCGATATGGTAAGCATTGCCACCCATGAAGACTATGCGAAGGCACTGCTGATGCTGTTTAAAAAAAGAAGTTAAATGAAAAGATTCGTAATACTACTGACGGTACTGACAGCCGGCGTGTTGTCGTTGATGGCTCAGGCAAGTCTGCAGGCCAAGATAGAACCTATAGAGATGATGATTGGCGAGCAGGCCGAGGTGACGCTGACGGTGCAGGCCCCGGAGGGTTCGCAGATACAGTGGCCCTCGCTGAAGGCCCGCCAGTTGTTGGTGCCCGGCGTAGAGGTGTTGGCTGTACACCATCCTGCCCACCACACGATGACTGTCTTGCTCACCTCGTTCGACGGCAATCTGTACCATCTGCCGGCGTTCAAGGTGAAGGTGGGCGGCAAGGAATACAAGAGTGCCGACCTGGCCCTGAAGGTGGTAGAGGTGGAGGTAGATACCACCCAGCTGGACAAATTTTTCGGTCCTAAGGACGTGCAGGACAATCCGTTCCGCTGGAGCGACTGGGCGCTGACGTTCTGGCTCAGCATCGTGTTGCTGCTGCTGCTTGCCGCAGGCTATTATCTCTATCTTCGTCTGCGCGACAACAAGCCCATCATTGCCTCCATCAAGATGGTGAAACGGCTGCTGCCCCACCAGAAGGCGATGAAGGAAATAGAGCAGATCAAGGCCGACAAGATGGTAAGTGCCGAAGACCCTAAGGAATACTACACGAAGCTCACGGAGACGCTGCGCCGATATATTGAGGAGCGCTATGGATTCTCGGCGATGGAGATGACCAGCGGCGAGATTATAGAACGGCTGATGGCTACTGCCGACCAGCAGCGTATGGACGAGCTGCGGCAGCTGTTCATGACTGCCGACCTGGTGAAGTTTGCCAAGTATTCAACACTTATCAACGAGAACGATGCCAACCTGGTGAATGCCATCGACTTCATCAACCAGACGAAGCTTGAGAACATGCTGCAGGAAGAAGTCGTCAAGCCGCAGCTCTCGGTAGAAGACCGTCGCTCGCAGAAGGCCCGCCGTGTGTTGAAAACGGTCATTGCCGCCATTGCCGTCGTTGCCGCCGTGCTCTTCTGCTATGTGGTGTACAACGTGTGGCAGCTGGTGGTGTAACAAAATGTCGAAATGCCGCAATACCGCAATACTGAAATACCGAAATACCGAAAAGATCGAAACGTCGAAATAATCGAAACGTCGAAATAATCGAAACGTCGAAAAAATCGAAACGTCGAAAAAATCGAAACGTCGAAAAAATCGTAAATCGTAAATATGATAGATTTTGCCAATAAAGAATATCTGTTGCTGCTCCTGCTGCTGATACCTTATATAATATGGTATCTGATGTACAGGAAGAAAAGCGAGCCCACGCTGCGGATGAGCGATACCAACGCCTATCGCTATGCGCCCCGCTCGTGGAAGGTGACACTCATGCCGCTGCAGCAGCTGTTACGCATAGCCGTGTTCGTGCTGTTGGTGGTGGCTTTGGCGCGCCCCCAGACACAGAACTCATGGAAGAACGAGACGATGGAGGGTATCGACATCATGCTGGCGATGGATGTGTCAACATCTATGTTGGCCGAAGACCTCAAGCCCAACCGGATGGAGGCTGCCAAGAAGGTGGCTGCCGAGTTTGTATCAGGGCGTCCCAACGACAACATCGGACTGACCATCTTTGCCGGCGAAGCCTTCACACAGTGCCCGATGACTACTGACCATGCCTCGCTGCTCAGTCTGCTGCACAATGTGCGTACCGACATTGCCGCCCGTGGGCTGATACAAGATGGCACGGCCATCGGTATGGGATTGGCCAATGCCGTCTCGCGCTTGAAGGACTCGAAGGCCAAGAGCAAGGTGGTGATACTGTTGACCGACGGTAGCAACAATCGCGGCGACCTGTCGCCGATGACGGCTGCAGAGATAGCCAAGAGTTTCGGCATCCGTGTCTATACCATCGGTGTGGGCAGCACCAAGATGGCACCACTGCCGCCGATGGCCACCGGTCTGCCCCAATACATCAATGTCCCAGTGGAGATAGATACCAAGACGCTGACGGATATTGCTGCCGCTACCGACGGCGACTTCTATCGCGCCACCAACAACGCCGAGTTGGCGCAGATATACAAAGAGATAGACAAGCTGGAGAAGTCGAAGCTGAACGTGCGTAAGTTTAGCAAGCGCTACGAGGCCTATCAACCCTACGCCCTGGCCGCAGCCTTGCTGCTGCTGTTGGAAATGCTGCTGAAGCTGACTATATTCCGCCGGCTGCCATAAAAAAGGAAGCTGCCGCTATCTTATCCCAAAATCGTAATGCCGAAATAACGAAACGACGTAACGACGTAACGACGTAACGACGTAATTCCGCAATAACGTAATAACGAAACAACGAAACAACGAAACAGAAACACAGAAAGAAAACATGTTCCGATTTGAAGACCCGATATATCTGTATGCGCTGGTGCTGATACCGCTGTTGGCACTGGTGCGCTATGTGGTGGTGCAACGCCAGAAGCGGCGCCTGCGCAAGTTTGGCGACCCAGAGCTGTTGCGCGAACTGATGCCCGACGTGTCGCGGTTCCGTCCGCTGGTGAAGTTTTGCGTGTTAGAGCTGGTCCTCGCGCTGTTGATTGTGATGGTGGCCCGTCCGCAGTTTGGCACGAAAATCAGTCACGAGAAGCGCACCGGCATCGAGACCATCATTGCCCTGGATGTCAGCAACTCGATGATGGCCGAGGATGTAGTGCCCAGCCGTATGGAGCGTTCGAAGATGATGATAGAAAACCTGGTTGACCATTTCACCGACGACAAGATAGGCCTTATCGTCTTTGCCGGCGAGGCCTACATACAGCTTCCTATCACGAGCGATTTTGTGTCGGCAAAGATGTTCCTGTCGAGCATCAGCCCGTCAATGATTGGCGTGCAGGGCACGGATATTGCTGCCGCCATACGGATGGCCTCGCAGAGCTTCACGCATGAAGAGAATGTCGGCAAGGCCATTATCGTCATCACCGACGGCGAAGACCACGAGGGTGGGGCAGTAGAAGCCGCCCGCGAAGCCCACGAGAAGGGGCTGCGGGTCTATCTGTTAGGCGTAGGCTCCACCAACGGAGCCCCCATCCCCACCGGCGACGGCGACTATATGCGTGACGAGACAGGCCAGACGGTAATGTCGGCACTGAACGAGCCGATGTGTCGCGAGATAGCCCAGGCAGGTGGTGGTGCCTATATCCATGTGAGCAATAATAGCCGTGCCCAGGATCAGTTGGATGCCGAGCTTGACAAGCTCTCGAAGAAGGAAATGGAGAGCACGGTCTATAGCGACTTCGACGAACAATTTCAGGCCGTTGGCATCATTGCCCTGCTGCTGCTCATCATAGAGATGTGCATCATGGAGGTGAAGAACCCATTGCTGAAGAATGTGTCGCTCTTCCGCAGGAGCAACCGTCAGGCCGCCACCCTCTGTCTGCTGCTGTTGTTGCCGCTGGCTGCCGTAGCCCAAAGCGACCGTCAGTTGGTGCGCAAGGCCAACAAGACATTCCGCAAGGGCAATATGGCCGATGCCGAGGTGGGCTACCGGAAGGCCATCGAGAAGAACCCCCGTAATGCGCAGGCACAATACAATCTGGGCAATGCCCTCTTCGGACAGCGTAAAGACTCGGCATCCGTAGCCCAGTATGAGGCTGCTGCCAAGCTGGAAACCAATCCGCTGCGCCGGGCGCAGGCTTATCATAATATGGGGGTGGTGTGCCAGAGCAAGCGCATGTTCAGCGAAGCTATCGAGGCCTACAAGGAAGCACTGCGCAACAATCCTGCCGACGATGCCACGCGCTACAACCTGGAGCTTTGCAAGAAGCAGCTGAAGAACCAACCTCAGAATAATAACAACAACAAGGACAACAAAGACAACAAGGACAATAAGGACAAACAAGACCAGCAGAAACAGCAGGACAAGCAAGACCAGCAGAAGCAGCAGGACAAGCAAGACCAGCAGCAAAAACAGCAACAACAACAACAGCAGCAGATGAGCCGTGAGAATGCCGAGCAGATGCTGAATGCTGCCATGCAGGAAGAAAAGGAAACCCAGGAGCGCATGAAGAAAGCTATGCAGCAACAGCAGCGGCGCAGTTTGCAGAAGAACTGGTAAAAGCAGAAGAACTGGTAAAAAGGTTTGCATCATGAAGAGATTTAACATATTCGTATTATTCTTGACGGTAGCCGTTGCGCTATCTGCTCAGCAGCTTACCGGACGCGCCCCGTCGCAGGTGGCCGTCGGCGAGCAGTTCCGCCTTACCTATACCGTCAACACGCAAGACGTGCAGTCATTCCGTGCCGGCATGATACCCGACGAGCTAGAAATACTGATGGGGCCGAGCACGTCGAGCCAGTCGAGCTATCAGCTGGTGAATGGTCACATGTCCAGCTCGTCGTCGGTCACTTATACCTATATCGTCGTGGCGTCGAAGCAGGGTTCCTTTGTCATTCCACCGGCCCATGTGACTGCCGACGGCAAGAAAATACAGTCGAACGAGGTACGCATCAAGGTTTCCGGCCAGGCAGCAGGTGGCGGTGCTGGCGCACAGGGCGGCAGGCGCAGCCGTCAGGCCGACGATATGCGCCCTGCGGGTACAGCCATCTCCGGCAGCGACCTCTTCATCAAGGTGAGTGCCTCGAAGAATCATGTCCGCGAGCAGGAACCCATACTGCTTACCTACAAGGTCTATACCCTGGTGCAGCTCACCCAGCTGAACGGCAAGATGGCCGACCTGAAGAGCTTTTACACCCGCGAGGTGCCGCTGCCCCTTGAGAAGAGCTTCAAGATAGAGCAGTTCAACGGGCGCCCCTACAAGACGGTCACCTGGCAGCAGTACGTCATGTTCCCCCAGGCCACCGGCAAGCTGGAGATTCCCGCTATCACCTACAGTGGCGTCGTGGCCCAGCAGAACCGTAACATCGACCCCTTCGAGGCGTTCTTCAACGGCGGCTCGGGCTATGTAGAAGTGGAAAAGAAAATCAAGGCCCCGGGCATCACCATACAGGTTGACCCGCTGCCTGCGCGTCCTGCCGGATTCTCGGGCGGCGTGGGTAGCTTCACCATATCAGCCCAGCTGGAGCAGAGCGAGGTGAAAGCCAACGACCCTGTGAAGCTGCGCGTCACGGTGAGTGGCGTGGGTAATATGAAACTGCTGAAGCAACCCGTTGTCGAGTTTCCCAAGGACTTCGACAGCTACGATGCCAAGGTGACCGACAAGACGCGGCTCACTACCCAGGGGCTGGAGGGGTCTATCGTCTATGACTTCCTCGCCGTGCCGCGCCATCAGGGCACCTTCGAGATACCCCCCATCGCCTATACCTACTTCGACCTGCAGGCCAATGCCTACAAGACCGTCAAGACCGAGGCCTTCACGCTTCACGTAGCCAAGGGCGACGGTTCGGCAGCATCGTCGTCGGCCTATACCTCTCAGGAAGACGTGCGTCAGCTGAACAGCGACATACGCTACATCAAGACCGGCGACACCCGCCAGCGCGGCATCGGCGACTTCTATTTCGGCTCTACTGAATACTGGGTCACCCTCGGCATCCTGCTGTGCTGCTTCGTGGCCCTGTTCGTCATCTTCCGCCGTCGCGCCATCGAGAATGCCAACGTGGTGAAGCAGCGTGCCGGAAAAGCCGGCAAGGTGGCCTCGAAGCGACTGAAGAAAGCCGCCCGCCTGATGAACGACGGCAAAGAGGGCGAGTTCTACGACGAGGTGCTGCGTGCCCTCTGGGGCTATGTGGGCGACCGGCTGTCGATGCCCGTCGAACAGCTGTCGCGCGACAATATCAGTCAGCAGTTGGCGTCGCACAACGTCTCTGACGCCACCATCCAACAGTTTATCGGAGCCTTGGACGAGTGCGAGTTCGCCCGCTATGCTCCCGGCGATGCTACAGGAAATATGAATAAGGTATATGATGCGGCCTTGACTGCCATCACGCAGATTGCCGCCACGATGAAGAAGCGCAAAGCTACCGGACAGACCCATGCCTCGGTGTCTGTATGGCTGTTGGCGGGTGTCTTGCTCGCCTCCTGCCTGCTGCCCCTTAGTACCCATGCTGTCACGAAAGCCGGTGCCGTCACGAAAGCCCATGCCGTTACGAAAGCCGAGGCAGACAGCTCTTATGCTCACGAACACTATCAGCAAGCCGCCCGTCAGTATGAGCAGCTGCTGAAGCAAGGAGTTTCTGCCGACCTGTATTACAACTTAGGCAACAGCTATTACCGCATGGATAACATCACGAAGGCCGTGCTCAACTACGAGCGGGCACTGTTGCTGTCGCCTGGCGACCGCGACATCCGTTTTAACTTGCAGATGGCCCGCTCGAAGACCATCGACAAGATTGTGCCCGAGTCGGAGATGTTCTTCGTCACGTGGTATCACTCGCTGGTCAATCTGCAGAGTGTCGATGCATGGGCCCGTATGGCGCTTATCACCCTCGTGGCAGCCATCGTGTTGGCTCTGGCCTATCTGTTCGCCAATGCCGTATGGCTGCGAAAGGTCGGTTTCTTCTGCGGACTGTTCTTCGTCGTCGTCTTCCTCTTGAGCAATCTCTTCGCCTGGCAGCAGAAGCAGGCCCTCGTCAACCGTCGTGGAGCCATCATCATCCAGCCTGCCGTCACCGTGAAAAGCACACCGGCACAGAGCGGCACCGACCTCTTCATACTTCATGAGGGCACCCGTGTCACCATTCTCGATGCCTCGATGCGCAACTGGCGTTCTGTGCGTGTGGCCGACGGCAAGCAGGGCTGGGTGCAGACCTCGCAGATAGAAAACATCTAAGCGGCTCGCCCCCGATTCAGCAATTTACGGATAATTGGAGATTTGACAACAATGGACGAACTGATACATTTTGACCAACAGCTGCTGCTACTTGTTAACGGCAGCGACTCGCTGTTTCTCGACAGCATCATTATGACGCTGACCAATGCCAAGACGTGGATACCGCTCTATGTGGCATTGTTCTATGTCGTGCTCAAGTCAAACGACTCCGTGTCTCGCATCCTGCTCGTCGTGGGAGCTGCCGGACTCTGTGTGCTCTTTGCCGGCACCGTCGATGACACTATTGTCAAACCACTCGTGGCACGCTGGCGACCTGCCAACGATCCGCACATCGGACTGCTCGTCGATACCGTCGATGGCTATCGTGGAGGGCGCTACGGGTTCTTCTCGGCACATGCCGCCAACACGTTCTCGCTGGCGGTGTTCTTCTCGCTGCTCATGCGGCAGCGGGTGCTCACGGTGGCGCTGGTGCTATGGTCGTTTGCCAACTGCTACACACGGCTCTATCTCGGCGTACACTATCCCGGCGACATCACCGTAGGACTGCTCT
Organism: uncultured Prevotella sp.; assembly: GCA_947165435.1. Taxonomy (GTDB): domain Bacteria; phylum Bacteroidota; class Bacteroidia; order Bacteroidales; family Bacteroidaceae; genus Prevotella. Next base: position 15,507 of record CAMVAI010000009.1, on the reverse strand, counting down.
GGGGGGCACTCGTAGGGTGGGGGGTCTATCGCTTCTTCTATTGCCGCGTAGCCGTTCCGGCGCGCTATACCGCCACGTTGTGCGACATACCCGTTGCCGTCATCGCCCTGACCCTGCTCTTTGCCGTAGTCAAGGCTTATCTGCAGACGTGGTAGCATCCATTTGTGGAGAGATCACTGGTTTCCGCCAGGATGTGCGGGTTGTTTTTTGTTAGCCTATATATATACGCGTGTCAAGACTTCGGCGATGCGTCACCGAAATCACCGTCTAAAAAGAATATAAACGCCCTGTATATAGGGTTTCGGGAGATTGGTATAGCACGAAATGTTAAAACCGCCGAAGTCAGGAAAAAGTTTTACATTATATCATTATTACGTTTATATTTTGTTCCTTTCGGATAATTTTCGTAATTTTGCATGCGAAAACCCATAAATATGTTTGGATTATGACTACATTAGCACAGAGAATCAGTGAGACGCCGATGGCTCCATACGCCGCACTGCTGCGGGGCATGACGCGCGAGCAAAAGCAGATTGTGGTGACGTATATTACGGAGTCTATGGAGGAGCCTGCCGTGGAGGCTAAGAGCAATGCGGAGATTATCCGCGAGAAGTTCAAGGGACTGAAGATTTCGCCGGAGTTGAAAAAGTTGCGCGGTTGCATCAAGCTGACGGAAGAGGACTTGAAGGACGAACGCACACAATACATTCTGAACCGATGAAGCGAGTATTTCTTGGATGAAGCCGCTCAGCGACGTGGTTACTCATTCGAGGTGGAATATGCGCGCCACATTGGCATTCGTCTGCTGGCAAATAACATGCTCGGCCACTCCATAGGCTTCGGCCAGTCGAGCAATGACATGACGGATGAAGGCGGGTTCGTTGCGCTGTCCGCGCAGGGGGACCGGAGCCATGTAGGGTGCGTCGGTTTCCAACACGATACGGTCGAGGGGCACGGCGGCTGGCAGCACCTCGGGCAGATGACTCTTCTTGAACGTCGATACGCCACCGATGCCTAACACGAAACGCGGAAATTCCAAGAGCTGCCGCGCCTCCTGCTCGTTGCCCGTAAAGCAATGGAACACGCCGCCCGGCAGCTGGTCGGCATACCGCTTGAGAATCGCCACCAGCTCGTTCTGCGCCTTACGGCAGTGTATCATCAGCGGTAGGCGCATGGCTACCGACCACCGCACCTGCTCTTCGAAGGCTTCGAGCTGTTCCTGTTCAAACTCACGGCTCCAATAGAAGTCAAGACCTATCTCTCCGATGGCCAGAAGATTAACGTCTGATGTCTGATGTTTGCCGTCTGATGATTGACGATTGGCGTCTGATGATTGACGATAGCTGTTTATGATTTCCTTGATGTCGTCAAGCTGCTTGCGCCAGTCGCTGCGTACCTCTTCGGGGTGCAAGCCGAGCATCGGAAAACAGTAGCCGGGGTACTGACTGGCGGTGGCAAGTACGGCGTGGCACGACTTGATGTCGATGGCGGGCAGGAAGATACGTGTGCATCCAGACTCACGGGCCCGCTGCACCACCTCGTCGCGGTCGGCAGCAAACTCGTCGCCATCCAAATGGCAATGGGTATCGATAAAACTAATCATAAACGTCAAACTTCAAACACCAAACGTCATTTATTCCTATGCAGCAGTTCGAGCTTCAAACATTAAACGTCATTTATTCCTATGCAGCAGTTCGAGCATATAGGAGCGGAGATACTGCTTGCGCTCGTCGGCCACGTCCACCTCGTCGAGCGTCTTGCTGGCCAGGTCGAAGTAGTAGTTGATTTTCTGCTCGCAGAGCTGTCGGATGCCTATCTCGTCGTAGAGGCGGGTGACGGCAGCTACCTTTTCCTGGCGGTCGAAGTTGGTGGCTTCGATCCACGTCATCAGCTCTGAACGCTGTGCTGCATTAGCCCTGTTCACTGCATTAATGAGCATGTATGTCTTCTTGTTCGATGTGATGTCGCCGCCGATCGCCTTGCCGAAGACGGCGGGGTCGCCATAGACATCGAGCAAGTCGTCCTGCAACTGGAAGGCCAGTCCTACCTGTTCGCCCAAGCGGTACAGCCGGTCGGCATCGGCCTGCGGGGCATCGGCCAGCAAGGCCCCAATCTTCAGGGCACAAGCCAGCAGCACGCTGGTCTTCAGGCGTATCATCTCGATATACTCATCCTCCGTCACGTCGCTGCGCGATTCGAAGGCCATGTCGTACTCCTGTCCTTCGCCTATCTCCAACGCCGTCTCGGTAAACAGTTCGAGCACGGCAGGCAGCTTGTCGGCGGCTACCTGCTGCATGCGCTGATAGGCCAGCACCAGCATGCTGTCGCCCGAAAGTATGGCCTTGTTGGCATCCCACCGTCGGTGTACCGTCTCGTGTCCTCTCCGCATGTCGGCATGGTCCATCAGGTCGTCGTGCAACAGCGTGTAGTTATGATAGGTCTCTATGCCCATGGCGGGCATCAGGATGTCTGCCGGCTGTTCGCGCCATAGGTTGTAGCCCATGAGCATCAACACCGGGCGTATTCGCTTGCCGCCGAGCGACAGCACATATTCCACCGGTTCGTAGAGCGACTTAGGTTTCCGGTTGTAAGGCAGATCGGCCAAGGCTTCATTGACCATCTGCAGAATTTGCTTTGATGTATTCATATCTTGCATGAGTATTTAGTATTTTAAGCGTTCCATAAAAGGGGGGTTAGAGCTTGAAGACGATGGGTATGCACACCTTCGTTCGACAGGGCTTGTCGTGCTGTATGCCCGGCTGCCATGTCGGCATCATACGCAGCACGCGCAACGCCTCGCGGTCACACTCTGGCGACAGCGGCTTGGTGATGCTGATGCCCGTCACCGACCCGTCTTTCTCAACATAGAACACGGCCAGCAGCCGCCCCTGCACCTTGCGCTGACGAGCCGTGGGCGGATAGTTCAGGTTCTTTGTGAGCCACTTCATCAGTTCCACGGCACCGCCTGGAAACTGCGGCAGTTCCTCTACGACATGGAAGTTCAGCGGATTGTCCGGATCGACATCCAAGGCCGCCAGGGCCTTGCTGTCATCGTCGTCTTGCTGCATCTGCTCCAGCAGGGCCTCGTCGCTGTCGCCCTCGCCGGTTATCTCTTCGTCAGGCACCTGCTCCACCTCGTCGTCCACCACCCGCAGCTGTTCCGCATCGGCCACCTGCCGCTGAACCTCCACGCAGGTGGTCGTCTCCATGTTTGTCATTGGCACCAGTTCGCTCTCGTGCATCAGTTCGTCCAGTTCGATGGCTGCCCCGTCGTCTGTACCACTCGCCGAGTTCCACTCCATAGCGACATAGAACACCGCTAACACCAGCACCAGCCCGAGCAGAAAGCCCGTGGTGCGCCGTTGTTCCATATCGGCCTGTTGTGTCTTCTTTTGCTCCATCGCTGACTATAAAATACGTATCGTATCGTGAATGATGGGTGCAAAGGTACAAAAAAAAATCATAGTTCATCGCCCATCATTCACAATTATTTTCTAATTTATTACTTTTTTGCCCCCCAAGCTAACTTGTTAAAGAAATAGAATGAGATAGGAGGAAAACGCTGGCGTTCTCCTCCTATTCAGTTTGTTTGGAATAAATTATGTTGTTTCTTTTCTCTTAGGCCTCGGCTTCAGGGATTACTGAAACATAGCTCTTGTCGTGCCTGCCCTTATGGAACTGTACCGTTCCGTCGCAGAGCGCATAGAGCGTGTCGTCCTTACCCATAGCAACATTGCTGCCGGCGTTGTGCTTAGAGCCACGCTGACGAACGATGATGTTGCCTGCTACAACCTTCTGACCGCCGAAAATCTTGACGCCAAGTCGCTGAGCTGCGCTCTCGCGTCCGTTCTTAGAACTACCTACACCTTTTTTATGTGCCATAATGTGTTCCTCCTTGCGTTTTAAGCGATTACTGATTTAACTTCTACCTGGGTGTACTGCTGACGGTGACCGTTGCGCTTGCGAGAGTCCTTGCGACGCTTCATCTTGAACACGATGACCTTCTCACCCTTTACCAGTGGATTAACCACCTCACATACTACTTTTGCGCCACTTACGGTAGGTGCACCTACCTGTACTGAACCTTCATTGTCGACAAGCAGTACCTTGTCGAATTCAACAGTTTTACCGGCTTCCACATCCTTCATGTGGTTCACGAAGAGCTTCTTACCCTGCTCTGCCTTGAACTGCTGACCGTTGATTTCTACAATTGCGTACATTGTTGTTTTTTAATTGTTTAACGGGTTTTTCCGCGTGGCGTGTTGCGTCGTGCAACAGCTTGCTTGAGCCACCACGGACTAAATCGGGCGCAAAGGTACTCATTTTTCCGCTAATTCCTACTTTCCTGCAGCAACTTTCTCCTTTCGTTAATAATATTTAACGATTGACTTTCTGCGCCAAATTAAACTTTTTTCATGTTTTCTGAAAAATTTCTTACGATTTGTTTGCTGTATTCAGGAAAAAGTGATACTTTTGCAAGCGATTAACAAAAACAACGAGACAATGAACATGTTGAACGCTTACTTTTACGGCTATTATTTTTACTTTGCAGCAAACTGTGAAGCGGAAGGCCGTATGTAAAAAATAACGACAATAAAAGAAGAAAACAACAAGGCTCCGCTTCACACAACAGTGACAGCGGAGCTTTTTTCTGAACGACGACATTCTTAAAAAAAAGGACGACAACAGAGACAGCAAACAACAACATCATTATAGATCACAATGAAGAGAATAGCCATACAAGGATTGACAGGGTCGTTTCACGACATAGCCGCCCACCTCTATTTCGAGGGCGAGCAGATACAGCTGACGTGCTGTGCGACCTTCGAGCAGGTGTTCGACACCATCCGCCAAGACCCCACCAGCATCGGCATGCTGGCCATCGAGAACACCATTGCCGGCAGCCTGCTGCACAACTACGAGCTGCTGCGCGACTCGGGCACTACCATCGTCGGCGAGCATAAGCTGCACATCACCCACTGCATCTGCTGCCTGCCCGACGACGACTGGGACACCATCACCGAGATACACTCTCACCCCGTGGCCCTGATGCAGTGCCGCCATTTTCTTGGGCAGCATCCGCAAATCAAGCATGTCGAAGGCGACGACACGGCAGGCTCGGCGAAGATGATAGCCGAAGGGCACCACAAGGGGTGGGCCGCCATCTGTCATGCCGATGCGGCACAGCTCTACGGCCTGAAGGTGCTCGAAGACCATATCGAGGACAACAAGCACAACTTCACGCGCTTCCTGGTGGTGTCCCATCCCCACAAGGCCGACCTGCTTCGCCCGCTGACGGCGACCAACAAGTCGAGCATCGTCTTCTCGCTGCCCCACGAGCAGGGCTCGCTGGCCCACGTGCTGGCCATCCTGTCGTTCTACCACATCAACCTGACCAAGATACAGTCGCTGCCCATTATCGGCCATGAGTGGGAATACCTGTTCTACGTCGATTTGATGTTCGACGACCTGACGCGATACCGCCAGTCGATAGATGCGATTATCCCACTGACCAAAGACTTTAAAATATTAGGAGAATACAGAGATGGAAAACAAACCATGTAGCATTCAACCTGCCGAGCGACTGAGCTTCGTGCAGGAATACTACTTCAGCCGCAAGCTGAAGGAGGTGGCCCGGCTCAACGCCGAGGGCAAGGACATCATCAGCCTGGCCATAGGCAGTCCTGACATGCCGCCCTCGGAGCAGACGATAGAGAAGCTCTGCGAGGTGGCCCACGACCCTACGGCCCACGGATACCAGCCCACGCAGGGCACGCCCGAGCTGCGCGAGGCGATGGCGCGCTTCTACCGGCGGTGGTACGGTGTGGAACTCGATGCCCGCTCGGAACTGCTGCCGCTCATCGGTTCGAAAGAAGGCATCCTGCATGTCACGCTGGCCTTCGTCAACCCCGGCGACTCGGTGCTGGTGCCCAATCCCGGCTACCCCACCTACACGTCGCTCTCGCGGATTCTCGGTGCCAACATCGTCAACTACGACTTGCGCGAGGACAACGGCTGGCAGCCCGACTTCGACCAGCTGGAGGAAATCATGCATGACCAGCGTCAGGCGTCAAGCATCAAGCTGCTCTGGACCAACTATCCCAACATGCCCACCGGCGGGCGTGCCCATCGTGCGACCTACGAGCGGCTGGTACGCTTTGCCCGCGAGCACCGTCTGGTAGTGGTCAACGACAATCCCTACTCGTTCATCCTCAACCACGAGCCCCTCAGCATCCTCCAGGTGCCGGGAGCCAAAGACTGCTGCATTGAGTTCAACTCGATGTCGAAGAGCCACAACATGCCGGGCTGGCGCGTAGGCCTGTGTGCATCGAATGCCGATTTCATACAGTGGATTCTGAAGGTGCAGTCGAACATCGAGAGCGGCACCTTCCGGGCCATCCAGCTGGCAGCCGCCGAGGCTTACGACAATAGCGACGAGTGGCACCGCGTGGCCAACATCGAGCGCTATCAGGCCCGCCGCCGTTATGCCGAGCAGATCATGCGCGCGCTGGGCTGTAGCTACGACCCGCAGCAGGTGGGCATGTTTCTCTGGGGGCGCATCCCCGACAGCATTGCCAGCGTCGAGCAACTCACGGAGCGTGTGCTCCACGAGGCCCGTGTGTTCATCACTCCCGGCTTCATCTTCGGCTCGAACGGCAATCGTTACATCCGCATCTCGCTGTGCGCCAAGGAAGAAAAGATGCAAGAGGCTTTAGAAAGAATTAAAAACGCAATATAGCTTTATGGAATTAGACTTACAACCATTGAATTTACCGAGTGACAACGAACGCCCCTTCGTCATTGCAGGCCCCTGCAGTGCCGAGACCGAGGAGCAAGTGATGACCACCGCCCGCCAGCTGGCCATGAAGGGCTGCCACAACTTCCGTGCCGGAGTATGGAAGCCCCGCACGAAGCCCGGCGGCTTCGAGGGCAACGGCGAGAAAGCCCTGCCCTGGATGCAGCAGGTGAAGGAAGAGACCCACATGCTCATCTCCACCGAGGTGGCCACCCCCGAGCATGTCGAGCTGGCCCTGAAGTATGGTATGGACATCCTGTGGATAGGGGCCCGCACCACCGCCAACCCCTTCGCCATGCAGGCCCTGGCCGATGCCCTGCGGGGTGTCGATGTGCCGGTGTTTGTGAAGAACCCCGTCAATCCCGACCTCGAACTGTGGATAGGTGCCCTACAGCGTCTCAACCAGGCAGGCATCCGCCGTCTGGGAGCCATCCATCGCGGCTTCTCCAGCTTCGAGCAGAAAATCTACCGCAACGCCCCCATGTGGCAGATAGCCATCGAGCTGCACCGCCGCATCCCCGAGTTGCCCATCATCTGCGACCCGTCGCACATCGGAGGCCGCCGCGAACTGATAGCCCCGCTGTGCCAGCAGGCCATGGACTTGGGGTTCGACGGGCTGATCGTCGAGAGCCACTGCGACCCCGACAAGGCGTGGAGCGATGCCAAGCAGCAGGTCACGCCCGATGTGCTCGACTACATCCTCTCGCTGCTCATCATCCGCGACGAGCACGTCACCACCGAGAGCATCCAGCAGCTGCGCAAGCAGATAGACGCCCTCGACAACCAGCTCATGGAACTGCTGGCCAAGCGTATGGAGGTGTGCCGCGAGATTGGCAAGTATAAGAAGGAGCACAACATGACCGTGCTGCAGACCTCGCGCTACAACGAGATTCTGGAGAAGCGCGGCGTGCAAGGCTCGCTCACGGGCATGTCGCCCGACTTCGTCGCCAAGGTCTTCGAGAGCATCCACGAAGAGAGCGTGCGCCAGCAGATAGAGATAGTCAATCAATGAGAAATGAAAGAAATGAAAGAAATGAGAAATGAGGAATGAGAAATGAAAGAAATGAAAATGAAGAAATGATTAAATGATGCTATGCCCTTGTTCGCCGTGGAGAGCATTCCTTCATTTCTTCATTTGCATTTCTTTCATTTCTCATTTCTTTCATTTCTCATTCTTTAAATTTGAATGAAATGAAAATATTAGTATTAGGAGCCGGCAAGATGGGTTCGTTCTTCATCGACCTGCTCAGTTTCGACCACGAGGTAGCCGTCTATGAACGTGACCCTCGCCGCATGCGTTTCACCTATAACTGCCAGCGTTTCACCGACCTGGCGTCTGTCAGCGACTTCAAGCCCGAGCTGGTCATCAATGCCGTCACGCTGAAATACACCATTCCCGTGTTCCAGCAAGTGCTGCCCTACCTGCCCGACGACTGCATCATCAGCGACATCGCTTCCGTGAAGACCGACCTGCAGCAGTTCTACGAGCAGTCAGGGCGCCGCTACGTTTCCACTCACCCCATGTTCGGCCCCACGTTTGCCAACCTGCAGCAGCTCTCCGAAGAGAATGCCATCATCATCAGCGAGGGCGACTACATGGGGCGCATCTTCTTCAAGGACCTCTATCAGCGGCTGGGGCTGAACATTTACGAATACTCCTTCGACGAGCACGACCGTACGGTGGCCTATTCGCTCTCCATCCCCTTCGTCAGCACCTTCGTCTTTGCCGCCGTCATGAAGCACCAGGATGCCCCCGGCACCACCTTCAAGCGCCACATGCGCATAGCCAAGGGCGTGCTGAACGAAGACGACTACCTGTTGCAGGAGATACTCTTCAACCCCTACACCCACGACCAGGTCAGCCAGATTCGCACCGAGCTGAAAGAGCTGCTGGAGATTATCGACCGTAAGGACGCCGAGGGCATGAAGGGCTACCTGACGAAAATCCGCGACAACGTCCGCCGCGACATCGAAATCAGGAAATAACCCCCTTATCGTGTCAACGTGTCAACGTGTCAACGTGACAGGTGAGAAAAAAGAGTGGTATTAAAACCACTCTTCTTCAATTTTTTCTTTATATTTCGGGTTGAGCTCCCAGTGATGGCCAGCTTTCACACGGCACATTTTGAAGCAATCGAAATAGAAGTAGCACTCACAGCAACCGTCCCGCATGCTAAATTTATTGGGCACTTCGATGAACTCTGGCTCATTCATAGTCCATTAAGTTTACTTTAATACGCGAGCTGGCGAACGAACCGTCATTGGGAATGCCTAAGTGAATCCATATACTGCCATTTGATTTGCGCCTGCATACGAATAGCTCGTCAAAGCCTATCCCACATTTTGAGAACCTATCCAAAAAGAAACCTGCGTACCTGAAAGCTTGTTCCCACGAGGCGCAATGTATATCAGCGGCACGACCTTGCAGGTGGAGTGACGACTTCGAGCCACCGACGAGATCATTACTTTTGATTGTTTGTTATGATACTCGTTTTTGTCACGTTGTCACGTTGACACGTTGACACGATAAGCTATCTGATAAGCTACTGATAAATATCTGAAAATCAAAATTATATATAATTACTATAGTAATTATTATTATAATTTAATTCTGTGCTACCTCTTATCGTGTCAACGTGTCAACGTGACGCGTGACGGCATTTCACACCCTATTGTAGCCTTTTACCGATGCCGTAAGTATAGACATGTTTCTCCCCAATCTGCAGCACATGCCTACCGAAAAGTGGACTTCGAATCGGTATTCAACATCCACCATAGCGTTTACGTTTTAGAATTGTTTTTAAGTGAAAATGATTTCGGGCTGCAAAAGTCGCTATTTTTTTGTTAACTGGACAAAAAAAACGTTAACACGAAGTTAAGGATATTTAATTTCCGATGCGTTGATTATAATAATGTACGCGGAGGCACGCGCGTGGGCACGCGCGTGCGCGCAACCCACTTGCAGCGTTCTCGGATTTTACTTACCTTTGCATCGTCGTCAAGTATCTCCTATGTAGCGACCCGCTATACACCGCCTCGACGGCCGCAAGGACGGATTTAGCAAGCGGTAACCCACATGGATGCAAGTTAGCCGATGGGACGAGCCAGAGGCAACAGCGACAAGTTTTCAATTCAAAATTAGTGTTTATGGCAATCGATCGCAAACAAAAACTATCTATTGGTCTGCGGATAAACAAAAACAGGAAGTCGGCAGGCTATCAGAAATACTACGGTAAGGTTGTGCAGCGCGACGGGTTGACCCAGCGAGGTTTCATCAATCACGTGACGGCACACATCCCCGGCATCACCGAGAGCATGACAGCGGCAGTGCTGGAAACCGTGGTAACGTGCATCCCCGAGCTGGTGGCGCAGGGCGTAAGCGTCAAGCTGAACGGCATCGGCATCTTCTATCCGACCATCGAAAACCCCGGCGGCGGTATCACGGAGGAAAAGATGAAGAAGGCTGCTCCGTCGGCTAATGAAGTGATAAACGGCCTTCGCCTCCGCTTCCGTCCCGACTCGACGAAGCTGGATAATCTTACGTCGAAGTCGCTCAAGAACAAGACGGCAATGACCATCGCAGGCATCTACACGGATGTCAAGGTCGGTGACCAGACGGTAGAGGTGCTGCTTCCCATGGACGAGTACAAGCGTGCTCATTCGGAGTAATCTAATAAACTAAATCTGTATCTTATTATGGCATTACGTGAAAATCTTGTTCTGCACTATGGTATGCGCAAGAACAAAAACAGGAAAAGCGCTGGATTCGGCAACTTCTATTCCGAAGTCGTTCAGCGTGAAGGTCTGAGCCAGCGTGGCTTCATTGACCATGTAGCAAAGCACGTCATCGGCGTGCCCCGTCCTCTGGTGGCTGCTGTGATTGGGCAGATTAGCCAATGTATCCCCGAGCTGCTGTCGCAGGGTGTCAGCGTCAAGATTGACAAGCTGGGCGTGTTCTATCCTACCCTCCATTCTAATGGTGTCGCTGCCCCGCTGAAGTACAACCCCGCAAAAGACGTTCTGGGTGTTCGTATGCGCTTCCGCCCCGATTCGACGATGGACGACGACCTCACGGCCCTCAAGTTCAAGCGTCTGGCAAGCCCCGAACTCGCAGGCGTGTACACCGAGGTTACGACCCGTGCCCCGGAGGGCGGTGAGGAAATAAAGGCTACGCAGCTGTTGTCGTATGCCGACTGGTTAAAGACTGTTGGCGTATGAAGCTAAGCAAGAGAATGGTTGACATTGTAGTGAAGGTTTTAGTAGCTGCAATTACGGCGTTCGCCACAGCGATAACCACAACATCATGCGCGGGGTTCGGCCCTCTGTACTTTTAGAAAGTAGTTTCTTTGTTAGTAAAATGGTTGTTTGACAGGGGAGCGTCGGCATTTGCCGACGCTCTTTTTTTTGTCACGTTGTCACGTTGACACGTTGACACGATAAGAGGCAAAAAGTTTGTGTTTTCGTGTTTGCTTGCGTGTCCTTCCGCCGCCTACAGGCCGAGTTTCTTGCGGATGTTGGCAGGAATGGCGTTGCGGTTGACGGTATAGTCCATGGTGTAGGCGGCGATGAAGTTCTTGGTCATATACCAGATGCCCTTGTAGTCGCCGGTCTCGCCCCACGAGTTCTTCACCATGTAGTATTCCTTGCCGTTCTGGTCTTTGGCAATGCCGAAGATGAGCATGCCGTGGTCGTCGGTGAGCTGCCAGCTGTCGTAGTCTTGCTGGCGCTGCTGCTGGGTGGGCGTAATCTCGGGCACGGTGCAGCCCAGGGAGTCGATGACGTTGTTTTTCTTCTCCTTGGTCAGCTTGAGCCAACGGGCCATGTCGCTGCCCTGCAGGCTCTTCTCGGTCTTCTTGGTGTCGATGGCGTAGGCCAGGCCCTTGCGCGAGAAGCCGTCGCTCGACACGTCGCCGCCCCACGCCACGGTATAGCCCTGCATGATGGCATTGTCGATAATCTGCATCATCTCGTCGATGGGTACGTTGTAGCTGAGCGGGTTGCGCCAGTTGTCCTGCACCTCGACGGGGAATGCCGTGTAGAAGGGATGGTGGGTGTAGCTGGTGATGCTGACGTAGTCGTTCCAGTCGAGTCCTAACGAGGCGGCAAACGATTTCGGCGTGTATGTCTTGCCTTCGTAGGTGAACTCGTCGGGGCACTTGCCTAAGTAGGCATCGAGGATGCCCTGCAGGCCAACCTTCCATTGCGTGGAGAGCTTCTTGGCCGAGCTCTTGGCCACGGCCTGCACGTAGGGCTCAAGGACGGAGAAGAACTCGTTGAAATTGTTCAGCGAGTCGCCGTACAGCGAGCCGGGGAAGGGCATGGCGTCGTCGGGGCAGATGCCGTAGTGCTGCAGGGCATACTGCACGTCGTATGCCGAGCCGCCCTGTGCAAACTGGCAGTCGCCATGCAGGCGCACCACCTGTACGGCGCGGTCCATGTAGGTCTTGTTGGCCACGAAACTTTCGCAGAGGTCGTAGGTCTTGCCGCTCTTCTTCAGTATCTCCGCCTCGAAGTAGGAGAGGGTAGAGTAGTCCCAGCACGTGCCCGAGCGGTTCTGGTCTTTGATGCTGGTGATGGGGTTCTCCTTGATGACGGTGAACACGGGCTTGTTGGCGTTCTTGGCGGGGGCTTTCTTCTTGGCTCCCTGCGCGCTGACGGCCACGAGGGCCATGAGTGCGAGTGTGAATAGTTTTCTCATGTGTGTCTTTTTTTGTCTGTTATGGTTTTGCTTGTTAATAAAAAAATCCCGTCAGGCGTTGTGGACAGCCATGAAGGCTTCCAGCTCGTCGGGGTGGTAGGGTATGCGCTGCTGTCCGAGGAATCGGCAGCCCTCTGGTGTGATGAGCACGTCGTCTTCGATGCGTATGCCTCCGAAGTCCTTGTATTGCTCCAGCATGTCGTAGTTCAGGAAGTCGCGGCAATGCCCTTTGGCCCGCCACTCGTCGATGAGTGCGGGAATGAAGTAGATGCCCGGCTCGTCGGTAACGACGAATCCCTGCTGCAGCCGCCGCCCCATGCGCAGACAGTTCGTGCCGAACTGTTCGAGGTTGGGGCGCGTCTCGTCGTCGAAGCCGACGTAGGTCTGCCCCAGGCCCTCCATGTCGTGAACGTCCATACCCATCATGTGGCCCAGGCCGTGAGGCAGGAACATGGCGTGGGCCCCGGCTTGCAGGGCGTCGTCGGTGTTGCCCTTCATCAGTCCCAGCTCCTTGAGCTTCTCGGTCATCATGCGGCAGACGGCAAAATGCACGTCCATATACTTCACGCCGGGCTTGGCCACCTGGAGCACGTAGTCGTGGCATGCTTCGACAATCGAGTAGATGTCGCGCTGCCGCTGTGTGAAGCGGCCGTTGACGGGCATGGTGCGCGTATGGTCTGAGCAGTAGTCGTCGAGTTCGCAACCGGCATCGCAGAGCACCAGCCGGCCCGGCTCCAGCGGGGCGGCAGAGGGTGCGCCGTGCATGATTTCGCCATGCTGCGAGAAGATGGTGGCAAAGCTGACGCCGGAAGCCAGCGAGCGTGCGACGCCATCAACCTGTCCGCCTATGAAGCGCTCGGTCACGCCGGGCTTGACCAGCCGCTGTGCCGTGGTGTGCATGGCATAGCCTACGTCGCAGGCACGGTCGATGGCGTCAATCTCCTGCTGCTCCTTGACGGCACGCATCTTGACGACGGCCTGGATGAGCGGCAGGGAGGCCGCCTCTCGCTGACGCGAGGGGTGAATGCCTAACAGGTCCATCAGCTGTATCATGGTGTCGTGGCGGTAGGGCGGCAGGAAGTGGACGGGGTGTTCGGCCGAGGGGCTGCCGACCATCTTGGCCAGGGCGGCCATCGGTGCCGTCTTGGCAACGCCCACCTCGGCAGCCAGGTCGCTGACGCTGGGTGTGAAGCCCATCCACACGATGTCTTCCACGTCGATGTCGTTGCCTAAGAGCCATTCCTCGTCACGGTCGATGTCGATGACGCCCACCAGGCCGTCGCGATGCTGACCGAAGTAGTAGAGGAACGTCGAGTCTTGCCGCATGGGCGCATAGCTGTTGGAAGGGTAGTTGCAGGGGGCCTCGTTGTTGCCGAAGAGCACAACGATGCCCCTGCCTACCAACTGCTTCAGTGCAGCTCTGCGGCGTATGTATGTTTCCTTGCTGAACATGTCGGTTCACGATTTGTGGGCTACGGCAGCCTGCTCGATGGCCAGTCCGCGGCGGTAGTTCTCGATATAGCGGTTGAAGCCTTCCACGTCGGCGGCGGTGGGGGCTATCTCCGTGCCGGTATTGCCGCCGAAAACCTCCTGCTCCAGATAGTCGGCCAGGCTCTTGCCCTGGTTGTTGACCATATAGCCGGCCAGCAGGGCAATGCCCCAGGCACCGCCCTCGCCGGCCGTCTCCATGACGGAGATGGGCGAGTTGAGGGCTGCGGCCAGCATGCGCTGTCCGACACCGGCTGTCTTGAAGTAGCCGCCGTGGCCGGTAATGCGATCTACCTTGACGTGCTCTTCCTTCAGCAGGATGTCGTTGCCCAGCTTCAGCACGCCGATAGCTCCGTAGAGGTGGGCGCGCATGAAGTTGGCCAGATTGAAGCGGTCGTTGGCAGCGCGCACAAAGAGGGGGCGACCCTCCTGCAGGCCGGTGACCGGCTCGCCCGAGACGTAGTTGTAGCTGATGAGCCCGCCACAGTCGGCATCGCCTTCGAGGGCCTTGTTGAACAGCCGTCCGTAGAGCTCGTTCATATCGACGGGTACGCCCAGCAGCTGCTGGTACTCCTTGAAGAGCGATACCCAGGCGTTGATGTCGCTGGTGCAGTTGTTGCAATGCACCATAGCCACGAGGCTGCCGTCGGGGGTGGTCACCATGTCTATCATGTCGTAGGGCTTCGACAGCGGCTTCTCCAGCACGATCATCGAGAAGCTGGAGGTGCCTGCCGACACGTTGCCCGTGCGCTGCTTGACGGCATTGGTGGCTGCCATACCCGTTCCGGCATCGCCTTCGGGCGGGCATACGGGGATGCCGGCTTTCAGGTGGCCGGAGACGTCGAGACGCTTGGCGCCCTCGGGGGTGAGGAAACCGGCATTCTGACCGGCCACGAGTACGCGGGGCATGATGTCCTTCAGGGTGAAGGGCAGACCCTTTGACGACAGGATTTCGTCGAACTTCTGAACCATCGTGGCGTCGTAGTTCTTCGTGGCGGGGTCAACGGGTATCATGCCCGAGGCATCGCCTACGCCGAGGACGAACTGGCCGGTCACCTGCCAGTGTACGTAGCCTGCCAGCGTGGTCAGATACTTGATGTCGCTGACGTGCTCCTCGTTGTCGAGGATGGCTTCGTAGAGGTGGCTGATGCTCCAGCGCAGCGGTATGTTGTAGTGGAACAGGCGGGAGAGGGCGGCGGCAGCCTTGCCGGTATTGGTGTTGCGCCAGGTGCGGAAGGGCACCAGGATCTGCTGTTGCTCGTTGAAGGCCATATAGCCGTGCATCATGGCAGAGAAGCCGATGGCGGCCAGCGACTCCAGCTCGCAGTCGTACTGCGTCATGACATCCTTGCGCAGCTCGGCATAGCAGTCTTGCAAACCGTACCAGATGGCTTCGGTAGAGTATGTCCACAGGCCATCTACCAGCTGGTTCTCCCACTCGTGTGAGCCCTGTGCGATGGGCTTGTTCTGCTCGTCGATGAGGACGGCCTTGATGCGGGTAGAGCCAAACTCGATACCGAGAATG